>JANWUV010000011.1 GCA_025057975.1 Chloracidobacterium sp. | reverse complement strand
CCGCAAGTTCAGCTTCGGATCGGCATAGTGCGCCGCCACCACCTTCATCACCCGATCCATCAAAAACGCCTCCGCCGTCGGCTCTAACTCCGCCGTCGGCGGCAACGGAAACAGCTTCCGCAACCCCTGCGCCGCCACCCACACCTCGTCCGGCGACGCCGCGCTCAACAGAAAATCCGCCGACACCACATTCCGCACCTCCAACGGCGTCCCCTCGCCCCAAAACTCGTGCGCCCGCCG
This sequence comes from Chloracidobacterium sp., assembly GCA_025057975.1. Lineage (NCBI taxonomy): Bacteria > Pseudomonadati > Acidobacteriota > Blastocatellia > Chloracidobacteriales > Chloracidobacteriaceae > Chloracidobacterium > Chloracidobacterium sp. The sequence goes on along the minus strand of JANWUV010000011.1, from coordinate 129,934 downwards.
CAAAAACACCAAACACGCCGCCGGCGCCACCCGCCGCAACTCGTTCACAATCCGCCGCCGAATCGGAAACAGCGACACCCCGACGACGATGATGTGATACTTGCCCAACTCGGCTAGCCGCGCCCCGGCTTCCGCTAACGTGTAGGTCGCCGTCACCGGCAACCCGTACTTTTCCACCGCTTTCGCGGCGTGGTCGAGTTCGTCAATGACGGCGACGCGGCACGCCGCCGGCCAAGTCTCCTGCGTGTAGTGGCTCATCCTGCCCCCTCCCCAACGCTGCGTTTGGACTCAGCGCCAGACCGCTGGTCAACTGGCTAGGCTGGACAAATCCGCCGCCACCGGCGACGGTACTTGATTTGCTGCGCCGGGGCAAGAAATTTCTGCGCCAAAACAAGAAATGATTTTTCCGGTCACCTCCGCCGTCTGCCACCCCACCTACCGCGCAAAAGCTTGTCGCTGCGCCGTCAGTGCGTATCAAAAACAACTCTACCAAGGTCACGGTCAACCGTCCGCCGCCGCAGCCGCTCAGCTTCCTCTAGCTCTAGTGCAATTATCGGAAACTCATAAAGCACCCGTCCATGCCCATCGGTTCGGATTTCACCGGGTAAGTCTCGTACAAGTCGCGCCAGAATATCCTCAACGGTTTTCTGGGAGAGTGGCTCAAGCGTTCCTGGCGCATTGACCGCCTGCACAATCTGCTCGGCCGTTTGCGCGCAACCGCGACTGGCGAAAATCACCTGCATAACGCGCTTGCGCCGGTTTTCAGCAACACGACGCGCTTCATTGATCAGCACACCCGGTAGACGCAACAGCGGCACAGTGAAAAAAATAAATGAAAACAAAAAAGGAACAACGCCGAGCCAAAGAGTGGAAAATTCCTTCTCTGAATTGCCGAACATGATGACTAATGAAAAGATTAGGTTAAATCCATTAAGAAAAATAATCAGAACATTCATACCGAATGTGTTCCCTGTCAACAAGTAAGGTGGCTCGTATTCGTCCCAATAGTATAAAACCTCTATGTCGTCCTTGTCAGTTGTTGTCCGCAGCAGTCGGTCAAAGCGGCCGTACATAATCTTGCGGTCGCTAACACAAATCTCGCCGTGAAATCGCCCGATACAGTCTGAAAATAACAATGCTGCTGAATCAGAAACCAATCCCGTTAGCGCCTTAATGTCGCTTGGAACAAGAATGCCACGGTGGCGCCGCAAAAAGGCGGCAATTTCTCTCTGATTCTCAAGCGGATCACGAGTTACACGGGGCGGACCAAAAACAAAGTCATAAACAGAAGCAATGAAACCTTTTTTATCCACCCCTTCTTGGAACAATGCCGGCTGAGGTTGGTAGGCAGCATAAGTATATCCCCTTCGGTCAGTTCGCTGCTGCTTCTTCGGCGTTGCAGTCTTCCACTCAAAAATAGTAATGAATAACCGAAGCAATCTGGTAAGTAAGTCGCCAATATTTGACCGACTGTTCCGTGAACTGCGACGATCTTTGCTGCTAGAAAAAATACCAACAATGGCGGTAATGAGAATTGAAAGAAAGATGAGAAAATAAACAACTAGCGTGACAGTGATCCAGATTTTGAAAAATAAGACAAAGGCTTTCCAAAGGAAACTAAGTATTTCATCTAAATACTCACGCCATGACTTTTCATTACGGCGATGTAGACGTGAACCAAAGTCGTAAATGATATCGCCATTTTCTGTCACCTGAAGGCGACAGTCATAGCGCATTAGCAGCTCACGGAGAGCGTTTTCGGCTTCATCCAGCGAGAGTCCGGTCAAGGCGGCAGCCTCGGTGAGCGTCAGGCGGGTTCTACCCCGCATCAGCGATCGCTCCATCAACTACAACGATTCCGCTGGACTCAATGTCGTCATAGCGTCTGAAATGGCGCCCCATTTCCGGCTGCCACAGCTTCGCCGTCATCGGACGCCTCGGCGACCGACGCGGATGAGAACAAGATTACAAGGCAGGCTTTCTCTCGCCGGGCTTACTTTGACTCAGAGTACCAGTCTGGTCCCAGACCGATAATTTCAATCCCGGCCAGATAACCTTGGGCGTCACGGGCGACGGTGCGAACAATAGCTTCACCGCGCCAGTTGTGCGCCGGGACGGTCATTGAGAGCGACGATGGGACGGGAACCTGCCGCGCCAAGCGAATGCACGCCCCGGAACGGCTCACGTCCACTGTCTCGGTTTCCTGCTCAAAGGCGTTGCCATGGAGGTCTCGGCCGGTCACTGTCACAGCCACCGCCAGCTTACGACGCGGTTCACGTCGCTTGGACGCCCAATCCAACTGGCGGCGCAAAAGCGTCTCAGGTTCAGAAAACACCTCAGAAAACACCGGGTTGTTGTTCGCCGCGCTGCGGAAAAACATCGCCTGCGAGGCACCTGCCGCCGCCAACTCGTCGCCCCACAGAATCCGGTAGACGTTGACTTCGTTAAGCTTGCCCTTGACCTTCATCCCGCCTAAGGGAACAAAAGCGAATTCACGCTCGTCGTCGCCAAACTTAACGCCTCGCTGTATCAGGTCGCGCAAACACCACACCGTGGTTTCTCCCACCAAAATTTCTCCCGGCTTGGCGTTGGCTTCTAAGCGAGCCGCTAGATTCACGGCGTCGCCGATGACGGTGTAGTCCGTCCGCAGCTTAGAGCCAATGTAACCAGCCGTCACTTCGCCGGTATTGACGCCGACGCCGATGCTCAACTGCAAGTCTAGGCCCTGTTCGCTGAGATCGGCGTTGACTTCCCGGATGACCTCCTGCAAGGCGATCGCCGCTTGGATGGCATTGACCGGATCACGTTCGCCGGGTTGAGGCGCGCCAAACAGCGCCATGATGCCGTCGCCGATGAATTTGTCGAGTGAGCCGCCGTACCGGAAAATCACGGCTGCCGCCCGCTCAAAGTAGTTGTTCAGGATGGCGACAATTTCCTGCGGCGATTTGCGCTCGGACAGGGTGGTGAACCCCCGAATGTCAGCGAACATCGTGGTGACGACTTGGTTGACACCGCCTAGCTGGAGGCTGTCCGGGTCACGGATGATTTGATCCACAACATGCGGCGGAAGAAACCGGCGGTATGCGGCGCGCGCCTCCGCCTCATGCAGCAGGCGTTCGTGCGCCATAATGTTTTCTAGTGTCAGCGCCACGGTCGAAGCCAAACCCGTTAGGTAGTCCACGTCGTCCTCAGTAAAGCCGTCCAAGTGCAAACTATCGGCGTAGATGACGCCCAGCGGCGCCTCTTCCTGGCCCAGCATCGGAACGCACATCAGCGATTGTACGCCTAGAATCGCTGTCCCCGTGACGTTGCTCATATCCCGACTCAACAATGAGACGCCCTCTTGCATGACTTTGCGCATCACCGTTCGGTTGATGGGCATCGCCGCGTAGGCCTGGCGCATCCGGTCGTCTCGATATTGCCCCCATTCAATCGTCGGCGTGTCGTCTGCGCTCAGCTTGCCGATAAGCACCCGCCCGGCGTTGGAGATCTCGAAGACCTGCCGCGCCACCTCTGCGTAAATCGCGCGAATGTCGAATTGGCGCGCCACCTGCCTGTTGAAGTCATAAAACAGGCTCAGCATCCGACTGCGTTTCTCTAGCAGGTGGAGTTGCTCGGCGCTGACGGCTACCTGCTCCGAACCGGGTGATTTGACGGCCCGAAAACCGCTTGAGGGCTTCCCCATGACCTCGCCGGAACGCCCGAGTGCCAACAACTCCGCCGCTTTCTGAAGCTTCACTGTTCCCGTCAGCGGCTTGTCGTCATAGCGTACGTCAACGCCTTTTGCCGGCAGCCGAAAAACCAACTGGTGGCTGCCAATGGAGATTGTATCGCCGTCCTTCAGGCGCACCGCCGCCGTCACCAACACGTTGTTGAGTCGCGTACCGTTGCGGCTCCTTAAGTCCACCAACTGATAACCGCCGTCCGGCAGCGCCTCAATCTTGGCGTGCAACCGGGAAGCGCGCTCATCCAGCACGATCACGTCGCTGCTTGTTGCTCGCCCAATAATCAGCGGGAACTTCCGACACTCGTCCACACGCCGCTTGGTGGTTGGCCCACTGACGATGATGGTTGGGTACTCCATAAGTTTCCTATGCGCCTCCCTCAACAGCGACCACCTCGGCGGCCGGCGACAGCGGGGACCAAGTGTAGTTCACATCAAGCGCCGCCACTTGCACCGTCGGAAGGTTCAACGCCTTGACTTCCTCCATCACCCGCTCACGACAAAAGGGTTTCAGATTCACCGCCAGCACTTGTGTCGGACGCCGGAGCTTTGCCAACTCGCCGACCAGCAGGCGCGGAGAAAGATGGCGCGAAGCGTTGGCAATCGGCTCATTGGCATTGTCGAAGGCGACATCCACAAAGACGGCGTCCAGACGCGGCAAGGCGTTGAGCGTGGCCCAGAACTCGTCAGTTACACCGGTGTCCGACGTAAAGGCGACGCACACCCCATCGGCGTCTTCGATGATAATCCCAGCCGTTTCCACCGTATGTGTCACGGGAATCGCCGTCAGGCGCAACCCGGCGACCTCAAACGGCTTCCGCCAGACAAAGGGTTTGAAGGTCAGCAGCTCGCCGTGCGCATTCCGCAGGCGCGTGAAGTCAGGCCAGATAACATCGTTGAAAATGTGCCGCCGCAAGCGCTCAATATCGGCCGCCGTGGCGTGGATGCGCACCGGCGTCTGAATCTCGGTGAACAACTCCGAGAATATAAACGGCAGTGAAGCGATGTGGTCCAAATGGACATGCGTCAGCACAATGTCCTGCACCGCCAGCAACGCTTCACCATTCAGATGAAAGGCCAACGCCCCGGCGTCAATTGCCACTCGGTCGTTGACCACGAAGCTGATCAGTAACTGGCTGCTTGGGTCTGTCAAGCTCGGCAAGGCCCGTACCTGCATACTCCTCTCCCTTCCATTGCCCGGAGCTGATTCGCCCCTTTGCCGTTTGGCGTGCAGCTACAGCTTGCGTCGCCGCCTATTGACCTTTGACATAAATATTGACCTTTGACGTAAAACCGCCGCGCTCGCCCGCCCGCCGCCCGACTCAATGTACTCCTTGAAGCGCCCAATTGTAAGCCACAGCTAGACGTTGCTTTACGTCGCCACTTCGCCCCTCTGCCCTACATCTTGTGCCTATTGACCTTTGACATAAACACTATTGACCTTTGACATAAAAACTATTGACCCTTGACATAAAACTATTGACCCTTGACGTAAAACTATTGACCCTTGACATAAGGACATTGACCTTTGACGTAAAAACTACCCCGCTTTCGACCACCAGACGGAAGGCGCAACACCACAATATCTTGTGTTTGGGGCAATTTTTGGGTTTTTGCGTCAGCTTTAGGTGAACCAGCCCGCCTGCTATTGACCTTTGACATAAGACTATTGACCTTTGACGTAAAAAACCCCTCCTAGGAAGCATCGGCTATTGACCTTTGACATAAAAACTACTTAAAAGTTATTGACCTTTGACATAAAAATCTCCGTTTTTTTGGTTTTATGCCAAAGGTCAAGGTTTCATAGGTATTGACCTTTGACGTAAAAATTCGCCTGTAAATCATTGAAAATAAAGAACTTATTGGCGCTGTTAACTAAATTAATGATAATTGATGATGATGATGATAATTAAGTGTCAAAAATCTATTTGGCACATTTTCCGGCCCGCGCCGCCATAAGAGTTCGGTGCCATCCACCGCTGGTAGGCGTGGGCGCTGGGCAATGGGAGGAGGGTAGCCATGTCGGAAAAGCGCAGCCGCCGCAAAAAGCTTGAGACCGACGCCCCAACCGCCACCGCGGCTACGACTAGCGCAGCATCTCCGGCTGCGCTGCCGGCGGCGGCCGGAGGAAGCGACGACGATGCGGATAAGCCAGAGGTGATCCGCATTGCCCAAGATGAGTTCAACCTTGCGGTGTTTCCCATCGCCGTTCTCGACAAACGCGCTCAGAAAAGCAAGAACTACCTGACGTTCACTGAACACATCACCTCCAATGGGCGCGAAATCCAGCGCGTGTGGACAGTCATGCCCCACCCGATTGAGGGACTGCCCAGCACCACCGACGAAGACGTGTATGTGGCGCTGATGGAACTGTCTTATGAACAGGGCGCACAGAAGAAGGTCTACTTCAGCCGGTACGACCTAATTCGGCGGCTGGGCTGGCCGATGAACGCCAAGCATTATGAGCGGCTTGAAAGCTCGCTGCGCAAGCTGGCGGCGGTGCGGATTGAGGCCAAAAACGCCTACGTGGACCGCCACAGCGGCCGGTTGGTGGATGTAGGGATGAGCATTATTCAGGAGTTCAAGATTTTTGACGAAAGCGCTGGCAAGCGCACCGGGGCGAAAAGTTACGTTATGTGGAGCGACCGCGTCGCGCAGAGCCTCAGTGAGAAGCTTTTCAAGAAACTCGACGCGGATTTTTACTTCAACCTCACCTCGCCCATCGCCAAGCGGCTGTTTCGCTACCTCGACAAAAAGTTCGGCAGCGGCGACTACTTCGTTATCAACGTCCGCAAGCTAGCCTTTGAGCATGTCGGGATGTCGCGCGAGCTGAACTATGTCTCGCAGATTATGCAACGTTTGGAGCCAGCCCTGAACGAGTTGGTGTCCAAGCAGTTCTTGGTCGAGTGGACGCTCACGGAGGAAACCATCCACTTCCGCAAGAATCTGGAGTTTGGCGCGCGCATCCAGCAAATGGCGCTGCCCATCTACGACGTGATGGACGCTATGTGTGACGACGACCTCTCACCGGAGGAGCGCGCCGTCCGCGACGTGGCGCTCCACTTGGAAGGCCAACTGATGGCGCGCGGGATGATTGGGCCGGTGGCGAAAAAGCTTGTGGAGAGCTTCGAGTTGCAGGGTAAGCTGGAGACCATCGAGCAGGCCATCGCCATCTTCGATCGGCAGTACCGCCGGCGCAATCTCGCCAATCCGGGCGGGTTGCTCTACACGCTGATCGTCAACGGCCGGGAGGCGCTCCCCAAACTGCCGCCAAAAAAGCGAGCGCCGTCCACTGCCAAAACCACCCGTGCACGCGCTGAGAAGCCCGCTGAGGCGTCGGAAGCGGTGAACAAGGGGGGAACGTCGGCCAACACCGGTTTGCTTGTTCCTGTGCCTTCGCAGGAGCAGCTGCAGGAGTTGGAGCTTGGCTACCTTGACCACCTCGAACGAACCGGCGAAGCCCTGCTGGCGCAGCTCAAGAAAAGTGAACTCAAGGAGCTAGTAGCCAAAGAGCGTGAAGAGCTTTTAGCGTCCGACCGACGGAAGATTTACGCCCGCTGGGAGCCGGAGGTGTTGGAAGAACATCTCCGGCGGCTGGTCGGACGCAAACTGGCTGAAGCGCAGGTTGAGCCGTTCGCCGTGTGGTGCGCGGCGCGCGGCGTCACGCTGGACGCGCTGGTGGGCGCGCCAGCCGCGTCCGACTGAGCGCCCAGCGCCAACGGCAGGCTTTGACCGTCAGCCCTGCGGATGCAGAACGGCGCGCAAGGTTTGCAGCACTTGGGACGCCGTAAACGGCTTGTCAAGCCAAGCACGAACCGGAAGCTCCGCCATACGGTGACGGCAGCTTGTAGGCGAATCGGTGCACACGCCGATCAGGGGCAAGTCGGGTTGGACGGCGTGCGCCAGCGCCAAGCCACTTTGTCCCGTCGTCGGCAACAGGGCGTCAATGACGGCGGCAGCCGGACGACTGGTCAGTCCGACTCTTAATTCCGCATCGTCCCGCGCTACAATCACCGTGTAGCCGTTGGTTTCAAGCACCGTCCGCAGCAAGTCGAGCGTCGAGGCCTCGGTTTCGGCGATGAGGATCAACTCCCCTTGCCCGGTCGGCAGGCGCTCCGCCACGACGGACGGCGATTCGGACGCCTCGGCCGCCGGGAAGTAGAGCCGAAACGTCGTCCCGCGTCCAACTTCGCTTTCCAGCGCAATGACGCCGCCGCGCTTGTCTACAATCGAGGCCACGGTCGCCAACCCTAATCCGGTTCCCTTGCCGTGGGACTTGGTCGTAAAAAACGGTTCAAAAATGCGCTCGCGGATGTCGGGCGGGATGCCCAGGCCGGTGTCGGAGACCTCGAACAAGACGTAGTGGTCGGCCATTGTGCGCGGCCGTCCGGCGCGCAGCGCCTCAGCGGCGTCCACGTCGCGGGCCGCCAGCGTCAACGTTCCGCCCTGCGGCATGGCGTCACGGGCGTTGACGCACAGGTTGAGCAGCACTTGGGTCAACTCCGTTGGATCAATCTCGATTGTCCATAGTTTCGCCGGGTAATCCGTACGTACCTCGATGGATTTTGGGAAGGTTTCGCGCACAATCGCAGCCACTTCGCGCAAAATGTGCTTGGGTTGAGTCAAACCGACTGCGCCGCCGCTTTCACGGGCCAGTGACAGCACCTGCTTGATGAGCGCCGCGCCGCGCTCGACGCTATTTGCCATCATGTTGATCACTTCAGTGAGCGCCTCGTCCTGCAACTGCTGGCGTAAGATTTCAACCCCGACGCCAATCGGCGTGAGCATGTTGTTGAGGTCATGGGCGACGCCGCTGGCGAGCATTCCGATGGTTTCCATGCGTTGGGCGCGCAGGTATTGACGCTCCGCGCGGCGCTGTTCTGTGACATCGGTGGCAATGAGCAAAGTCGAGCGCGTGCCATCCGCCGCTCGTGTAACCGCCGACCATCGGCTCATCAAAATGAGTTCCTGTCCGTTGCGCCGGCGGGTTGTGAGTTCACCTGTCCACGCACCCCCTTCGGCCACAGCCGTTAGCGCCTCGCGCGGAAGTTCCCCGACGCCCGGAAAGAGCAAACGATGCGCCGGCTGCTCGTGGGCCTCTTCCGGAGTCCACCCAAACATCCGGGCTGCGCCAGCGCTCCAGAAGACGACCCGCCCTGTGTCGTCAATCTGGACGACGGCGTCGTGCGTTTGGTCGAGCAAATCCGCCAGTTCTTTGAGGCGGGCGGCGGCGGCGGCTCGCTCCGCCGCGCGTTGCTCGCGCTCATGCAGCAACAGACGGTAGCGGTTGAGGCGCACAATGGTGCGCACCCGCGCGCGCAGTTCAGCGCTATCGTAGGGCTTGCTGAGAAAGTCGTCCGCGCCGGCCTCAAGACCCTGGAGGCGGGAGGCTTTGTCGGCCAGCGTCGTCACTAACACAATCGGCACTTCACCCAAGACAGGATCGGCGCGCAGCGCTCGGCACAGCTCAAACCCGTCCATTTCAGGCATCAGCACGTCCGACAACACGAGATCGGGCAATATTTGCCGAGCCGCTTCCAGAGCCGCCCGGCCGTTGTCAACGCTCGTAATGTTGTAGCCGTCATTACGCAGCCAGACCTGAAGCAGGGTGCGCGAGGCGGGATCATCCTCGGCGATGAGAATCTTCGCTGTCATACCCCTTAAAAACTACAAAACAGAAACACAAAGCTTGCCGACCAATGCGCGGCGTGAACCGGCGCATCCGGCCGAAGGAGGGCTTTTTGACGCTTTCTATCACCGACGCGCTTACTTCACCACGGCGTCCGGAGCCGGCTGCTGCCTGAGGAGGAGCCGGATCGCCGCCGCGTGTTGCGATTCGTCGCAGGCGACGCCGGCGATGACGGGCAGCATGGCTTTGGACGCCAGTTGCGGCAGTAAGCCCAAGTAGGCGCTTGCAGCGCCGGCTTCCAACCCTAGCGCAAAGACCAGAATTTCTTCCGCCGTTTTGAGTTCGATTGGTGCGCCGCTTTTGTCTTTGAATGTGTAACTCGCCAACGCCATTACCGGCGTCGCCCCCAACTTGCGGATTTCCGTCGTCAGCAGATCCCGATGCGCACGGTGCTGGCTCTGGAAGTGTCTGGCCAACTCCAGCATTTCGCCTTTGAGCAGTCCCGTGCCTAAGCCGGCGTCGTAAGCTGCAATCGCCTGATGCTCAAGGGCCAGCCCTGCATTGAGCAGGGCAGCGTCGGCGTTGCGCGGGTTGCGTTGTCCGGCGGCCAAGCCGGTCAGCGCCGCTCCAACACCAGCGGCTAAGCCCAGACGCAGCGCGGCGCGGCGTGGTGGAACAAGTTTGCAGATGTCCTTCTCAACCTTTGGATGATGCTTTGTCATGGCTTCCCTTTCGTACGCGCCGGCGCATCCATCGCTGACTGGGAAAACTCCGCCAGGCGGGGATTACCGGGGTTGACGGCGGACAGGCGCGCCACAGCCGCTTTTGCGCGCGCTTTGTCGCCGAGCGCCAGCGCCGCTTCCGCTATCACCTCAAGGGCGCGTTCCGAGTATTCAGCAAGACGCTGAGCGCGTTCCGCTTCGGCAAGCGCCTCTCGAAACGCCGCCCGTCGCAGGTGAACATAAGCCAACTCAGCACGTACCTCGGCGTCGTCCGGCCGTCGCGCAACGGCCTGTTCGAGCGTTTTGACCGCCGCATCGTACTGTTTCAGTTCGGCTTGGGAAACACCTACGGCCAGGAGGGCGTCAAGACTGTCCGGGCGCAGATTGCGCGCCCGCTGAGCATAGGCAAGCGCGTCGGCGAACTTCCCAGCGCGATACAACGCCGCCGCCGCATCCATTTGCGCCGTGTAATCGCCAATGTTTTGGTCGGCGGCCCGCCGCACTGCTGCAACAGCCGGCGGCTCATCGGCGTCGTTCCCGGAAGTCAGCGGCAGATGGTCAGCCGGGAGCGACGCCGTTTGTTTCAGTGACAACGGCGGCGCAGTCTTTGTTGCGGCCGGCGGCGCGCTTCCCATGCCCTGACTTCCCACGCTTCGGCTCGGCAGCCAGCGCCCGACGCCGTAGCCGCCCACCGCGCCGAGCGCCAGCCCGAGCAGAAAGGTTTTGAATGAAAGGTTACCCACAGCTGAACCTTGGCGACGACGCTTCCTACCGCGTCGCCTACTTGAAACTGCGCCGCTATGAATCCTTGCCTGTATGGCAACTGTTACACGAGATCACCTGCCCCGCCTTCGGAAACTCCTTCGCCAGCCGCTTATGGCAGGTGATGCACCCAGCTTCACTGGCGGGGTTCTTCGAGTTGTCCACACCGTGGTAGGCTTCCATCGCTTCAATCGCCGGTACGCCTTTGAACTTGTGGTCTTCGTTCGTGCCTTCCACTGGCGACGGCTTCATGTTTTCGTCGGTGTGACAGACCGTGCACTTCATGACCGGCTCGCTCGCCGCGCCGTCTTCCTTCACCGCCAGCGTTTTGGAGTTTGTGTGATGACACACGACGCAGGTTGAGCCTTTGTAGTCCACGTGCTGCTGGTGGTCGAAAGGCGCTTTGCCCTTGTCGTCTCTATAACCAGCGTATTTTGAAAACGGCGGGTCGCTTTCGGTGTTGTCGAACACCATCTTCCCCGGCATTTTCGTGCTTGCATCTTCCACCGGCGTCAGGGCGGCCGAAGCGAACGGCGTCGCCGCCACCGTTGAACGCGCCGTTAGGAGCGATGGCAGCAGCAGCCAGCCTGCGCCCAGAATGTAAGCGGCGATGAGCCATTGTTTCATAGGGCTATGTACTCCTGTTATAAGTCGGCAAACGAAAAACGTCGCCAACGGTCGTAGTGCGTGTGCGGTGCGATGGCGAACGACGTCACAACGTTGGTCGGGTCAAATCGAAGCCGAAGATACACATCCACCCCACCGATGTCACGTTCTCATTGCTTGGGGATGGGTGCGCCTGCAGGGCCGGCTATCGGAACGAGCCTGTGGGCAAGGAAGCCCGCGCACTTGGAGACGTCGTTGGCGCGCCGAACAGCGGCCTAAGCTGCGCCGGCGTATGGCACTTCAGGCAATGTTCCTGCGTTGCTCGTCCGTCGGCGTCCAAATCGCCAAAAGCGCGCTTGCCGTCATGGCAACTAAAACAGCCCTGCCCGACGACTGTGCGCACTCCGGTTAGGTGCTGCTTAGCGCGCGGCGTCCCGACTTGGTTGGCGTATGTTCCGTCGAGGTTGTGACAGTCGGTGCACTTGCCCTGTTGGTGCGAATCATGCGTGAACTTGAACGAATATGACCGGACGCCCTGCATCTTGGCCGCCAGCGGGCGGAGTTCCTCCAGGTTGGTCGTGGCGACGTGACAGGTGTTGCACGCGCCTGACGCCAATGCGCCGGGCGGGACCTCGCTTTTGACGCCGATGGCCGGCGGGCGGTACTCGCTTGTCCGATGGCAGGCGTAACACGTCGTATGCGCCTCAAAACTCACTCCTGGTTGCGGCCACGGTAAAACCGTGTGGCAGTCCCGGCAGGTTTTGTCGTCCATCTTCTTGCCGGCCAGTTGGGGGTTCGGAAGATCGGATGGGTAGACGTAGTTTAGGTGCTCGCGGTGCTGCTCAGCCGTGAAAACAACGTTGTGGCTAAGCCGCGCCGGAAAGACATCCATCGCGTTGACGCCTTCCCGGTCGAGACCAACCTGCCGGTGACAGACATAGCACATCCCCGACCACGGTCCCGTCGGCATGTCCTGAACGGCTTTCGCCGCTGTGGGTATTGGTGCGTTTTGCGTCCGGGTGAACTCCGCCATGTGACAGGCCATGCAACTGGCGTGGCCTGGGTAAGGTGGTTTGTTAGCTTCTTTAGGGTTGTCAGCGTACTTGGCCAGTTTCTGGAGGTTCGCCTCGACTCCATGACAGTAGTTACAGGTCAACCGCGCATCTACTTGCTCGGTATGGTCGCTATGTAGGAACTTCGTGAGGTCTTTGCCGGGTGAAATCGTGACTGGTGTCAGCGGGCCGATTTCAAAGACGTCGGCTTGAATAGGCTTGGGCGTACGCGGTGTTGGCGTCTGGCGCGAACAGGCGGCGCACAGGACGCTTAGCGCAGCGCAGAACGTGACGACAAAAGTTCGCCAAGCAGAATAACAGGCAGAGCAAGCAAGGGACATCACGTGGCCACCACCGCCAAGGCTCAATACGGCAAGCGACGCGGGGAGAAGCTTTCCCATCGTGGCGGATCTCGAAGCGTACAGCAAGCTTTGTCTGACAACACGCGGAGCTACCCGTGACGGTCAAAGCCGAAAAATTGACACTTGGCGGTGCTGCGCCCTACAGTGAAAACAGGCCTCCACGCGCCCATCCCGCGTCAACTTCCGCTTCAGTCCCCGTCCGGCGACGTTGGGGCGCGGCGTCGTTGTTTTGAAAGGAACATGGGTCTGTATGGGACTGTTTCGCAACGTCATCAACGAGCGGTTCGGCGACTTTGAAAACGCCCTCGCCGAATACATTGACAATGTTGGCAACACCTACACGGCGTTTGCCGGGGCTTTCACCAAGGTGCAGAAAACGATGTTCCCCGACCTGTCCGCCGATGTAGAGGAGTTGCCGATTCCGGCACCGGCCCCAGAAACGCCCAAGCCGGCGACCCCAAAGATGACGGCTCCAGCCGCCAAACCGGAAGCCGCCCCGAAGCCGCCGCCGGCAAAATCTGCACCGAACGCGGAGGCGGCGGCGCCGCCCCCAAAATCTGAACCGGCGTTGAAGCCTGAGCTGGCTTCGGCGCCGGAAGTCAAAGCCGCGCCGCCGCCCGTTGTTGAGACGGCTGCACCGAAGCCGGCACCAAAATCGGAACCTGCGCCGTCTCCGGCAGTCGCAGCGCCAGCTGCGCCGGAAGCCAAACCTGCGCCGCCGCCTGTCGCTGAGGCAGCCGCGCCAAAGGCTGCGTCGCCGCCAAAGCCGGAGCCGACGCCGCCTCCGCCAGTAAGCAACCCGGCGATAGAAGCGCCGGCCGCCCAGCCGCTCGAAAGCGCGTCGGTGGAAAAAACCCAAAAACTGGCCTCACCGCCTCCACAAGGCCAGTCACTAGAAGAAACTCAGCCAATGGCGTCGCCAGTGCCGCCAGCTGCGCCGCGCCCGAAGCCTTCCGCCCCACCGCCCTTCGGCGGCGGCCCGCGTCCCAATCGCCCCGGACGGCCGGACGGCGAATAACCTCATACGATCCGCTGGAGGATGGCTCGCATGGAATTACTCAAGTTTGAGCGTGATGACCTCAAGCCCCTAGAAGGGTTGCTCCGGCTGGCCGCCATTGCCGGGACAGGCATCTTTTACGTGACGACGTTTCAGTTTTCGAGCTTTTTCCCAAACTTTTACATCCGGCTCTACAATGAGCTGGCCGACTTCGACCCCGGCAAGATGGGAGCGACGGGCGGCGGAGCCGCGCCGCGCGTTGCCGCGCCGAAGTCGCCGGCGGCGGAAAAACCAGCCGCCAAAGCTGCGCCGAAGCCGGCCGCCAAGGCGGCAACAGCGGAAGACGCTTGAGCATCCGGTGTGCGGAGGCCGTACAGCCGGCGCCGCACGTTGGCGGTTGTACCGGCGACGCCAATCTCAGCGCCGGGAAAGGATGCGTGTTGCCATGTTGCGCATGGCGGGTTTGCTCTTCGTCGCCGCCGTCATCGTTTTCGCCCTGTCAACGCCGGAGGCGGCCGGTCGCCGCGCCACAGCGGTCACCGGCCTTTGGCTGGATCAGCCCCTGACGAACTGGAACCGCCCGGACGGTCGGACGCCCTCTCCGCCGGAACCCGCTGACATTCCGGACATCGCTGCCCCCGCCGTTTGCAATGAGCGCCTGCGCCGTCCTGTCACCGCCGCTGAGCGGACACTTGTCAAACGTGGGTGGAAGCTTTTCGGCGCGGCGCAAACGTTTGACGCAACGCAGGTGATCCTGGCGACAACGGGCTGGGACGGCATGTGTCGTCCGGTGGGCTACCAGGCGTTCGTTTATTGGGACGGTCGTTACGCTGGAACGCTCGCGCCGGTCGCAATGAACGCCCGAACCGACGGCGCACTGGCGGATGTCACGCTGGTGACGCCCACCGAACTTGTCGCTGAGTTTGACCGCTACGCCGCCGGCGACCCGGCTTGCTGTCCATCACGGCGGGCGGTTGTGACCTATACGCTCCACCACGACGACTTGCCGGTAGTTGTGGCGACGAACGTCCGGCACCGTCCGGCCTGCCCGGACGCGGGATCTGAACCGCCGGCCAACCCTGAACCACCTACTGACACGACGCTGAGCGGCCGCCGCTGGACGCTCACCAAGCTTGAAGGCAAGCCGGTCAACACCGCCGAACCCTTCCTTGAGTTTGACGCTTCCACGCTGCGCGTCACCGGCTCTGACGGCTGTAATCGCTTTGCAGGGCGCTACGACATACGCGGCGACCGAATCAAGTTTTTTCAGCTTGCCGGTACGAAGCGCGCTTGTCTGGACGAAGCCGTTCGCAAGCTTGAAATGCGTTTCAATCGTGCGCTGCCGAAGGTCAACCGGTTTGTAGTGCGCGACAACCAGCTTCTGCTCTACAATGGCCGCCAACTGTTGATGACCTTGACGGCGAAGTAGACTCGGCGTCCGCGTGAGGCAAGTTCTGTGACTCCCGTTCAACCGGCGCGTCCGTTCGCTTTGCTGCGGAGGACCTGTGTCATCCTGACAATGCTGACGCCGGTGCTCTGGCTGGTGGCGCGGCGCTTAGTTTGGGCGACGCTGCGCCCGGCGTCGCCCCACCTGGACGCGCTTGATGCCCGTGCGGCGCGGCGGCTGCGCGAAGCCTGCGAGCGGTTGGGTGTCATCTTCGTCAAGTTGGGGCAACTGCTTGGCGTGCGCGCGGATTTTCTCCCGCCGCCCTATGTCGCTGAACTCAGCCGTTTGCAGGATGACGTTACGCCGGTGGATTTTCGCTACGTTCGGGCGGCGCTTGAACGCGAATTCGGCATGCCCCTCGCCTTGGCGTTTGACGCCTTTGACGAGACGCCACTGGCGACGGCGAGCATCGGGCAGGTGCATCGCGCGCGCTACGCCGGACGGGACGTGGTGGTGAAGTTTCTGCGTCCCGACACGCGCGAGCGTTTGGCGCTTGATCTGCGTCTGCTGCGCTGGTGGGCGTATCTGGGTCGCCGGATTGACCCGCGCCGCCAGTGGAAGCTGATTGACGACATTCTGGACGCCATCGAGTCGGGCTTTTTCGAGGAAGCCGACTTCGCCGCCGAACGCGAGCACGCCGAACGCCTGCGCGAGCAACTGGCGGGCATGCCGGGCGTTTACGTGCCGTACACCGTTCCGGCGCGTTGCACGCCGAACGTCCTGACGCTGGAGTTCTGCCCCGGCGCGCGCATCGCCGATGTCGCCCGGTTGCGCGCATGGGGCGTGGACACCGACGCGCTGCTCAACCGCTTGGTGGAGTTGTACGCCCGGATGATGCTGCTGGACGGCTACTACCACGCCGATCCGCATCCGGGGAATTTTCTCGTCCAGCCTGACGGTACGCTGGTGCTGCTTGACTTCGGGTTGGTGCGCGAACTGTCGGAGGCGACGCGCCGAACGCTCTACGATGCGGCGCGGGCGGCGCTCAGCGGCGACATGGGGCGGGTGGTGGATTGTCTTTACGCATCGGGCATGCTGTCGCCGGAGTCGCCCCGCGCTGAAGCGGAGCGGTTTGTGGCGGCGTTTGCGCGGCTGAGCGTCGCCTTCAACAACAACACCCGTGAGCGCGTTGCGGCGCTGGAAGACCTCCTCCGGCGACACTCGAACCTCAAATTCGTCATTCCGCCCGATTTGCTCTACGCCTTTCGGCTGGTGCAGATGCTGGAGGGCGTGGCGTCGAATTTTCGTCCCGGTTGGAATGTCGTCGCCGACGGCGGCGACGGCCTTGCGGCGGCGTTTGCGGCGTTTGTGCTGGACGGCCCGCCTGCCGGAACCGCCTCGCCGTTTGATCGGCTAGTGGATACGTTGCGTTTCGGTTTTGGGACGGCGGCGCGGACGCTGGCCGACCGTTTGGGCATCTTGGTGCGCGTCTTGGCGCGTTAGCGCCGTTCCCGCGCAAGCATGACGGCGCTCGCTCATCGGAGGTCTCGTCAGAGGGCGCTACATTGGGCGGAAAACGTGGCAAGTTTTCATCGCAGGAACTTGCCATGCGCGGCAAAATCCAGCCATGGAATTTGCAGAACTCCTCCGACTGGTCGGCAACGAGCCGGTCTTCGAGACCGGATTGCTCCTAGCCGGCGCGGTTGACCCGAACGACGTGCGGCGTCAACTCTCGCGCTGGACGACGGCCGGCCGCCTCTACCAACTGCGTCGCGGGTTGTACGCCCTCTGCTGACCCGCGAGAACCTGCTGCGCCTGTTGGGCGAGACGTGAGCGGCGACCGAACGGCCGCCGCGCCGGACGTCAGATTTGTCCGACCCACGTCGCGTCGGCGACTTCCCGCCAGCGGGCGCGAATCGCCGCGATGTCGCTTTCCGGCAACGGGCCGGCGGCGACGTGGCGCGCATTGGCTTCCCAGCGGCCGGCCTGCGTCGTTCCGACAATCGCCGTGTGTACGCCGGGCTGCGAGAGGGTAAAGCGCAGCGCGTAGCCAACGGCGGCGTCCACGTCCCATTTGAGGAAATCGTAGTTGAGTTTTTGGAGGCGCTCCCAGTAGGTGTGGTGGTAGGGATTGTCTGGCCGCCGTCCCGTACGCCATGCGGCATTGGCGATGGGACGCTTGGCGATAACGCCCATGTTGCGCGCCCGCGCCAGGGGCAGTGTCAGATCAATCGCCTCCTGATCGGCAATGTTGATCGAGGTTTGCAGTGTGTCGAAGACGCCGAGTTCAACCGCGAATTTCGCCGCCTCACCGTCGCCGCTGTAGCCAATGTAGCGCGTCATGCCGCGTTCCCGCGCCCGTTGCAGTCCGGTGATGCACTCGCCTCGCCGGAGAGTTTCCGCGTCGCAGGAGTGCAGTTGGACCAGATCGAGGTAATCGGTTCGCAGGCGGCGCAGGCTTTCCGCGATGTGTTCCAGCACGCCTGCTTCCGACCAGTCGTAGCGCGTGAAGCCATCCGTCGCGCCGCACTTTGTAAACAGGAAGACGTTTTGCCTCCGTCCGGCGAGGGCTACGCCAAGCATGGCTTCACTGGACTGGTAGGCTGCGGCTGTATCAATAACATTGAGGCCGGCGTCAATGGCCGCGCCGATGAGCGCTGTGACCTGCCCTTGGGTGACGCCGGGCGTAAAGCCGATTTCCGCGCCGCCGAACCCCAGCGCGCTTACGTGCATGTCGGTTTGTCCAAGTCGGCGGTATTCCATTGCGCACTCCCCACATCGCTAATGTTGCGTTGATGTGGTTTGGCGTGATCGGCCTGCCCAAGGCATCTGAAAGCGTGTGCTATACAGAACTTGCGTTTGGTGGAAGCACACTCGCTACGGAGCAGCGGCGGCGGCCAGGCTGCCCGGATGCGGACTCATCACCGCCCACAGTCATCCGCTCGATGCGCCGGCCGGTCGGCAACGTAATGATGAAGTTCGTCCCAACGCCGACCTGACTCCGTACGTTTACATTGCCGCCATGCGCCGCGACAATGTTGCGAACAATCGCCAACCCCAGCCCGACGCCCACCGCGCGCTGCGCGGTCGCCTGTCGGTACGGGTCGAAGATGTACGGTACGTCCTTTTCAGGAATGCCGGGACCGGTGTCAATCACCTGAATCAGCAGCAGTTCACGCCCCCGTTCGACGCCCTTCCCGGCGACGACCGACACCTCCAGCGTAATTTCCCCGCCTTCCGGCGTAAACTTCACCGCGTTGGAAAGCAGGTTTGTCACGGCGCGCTCCAGTTTGCCGGCGTCGGCTGACATCGTCGGCAGGTCGTCGGGAATCAGACCCGTCAAGGTTTGTCCTTTTGCCGCCGCCAACGGGCGCGCCGTCGCCAGCGCCGCTTCCAGGAAGACCTTCGGCGACACGGGCTGTATGTTGAGCTGGAGCGTCGTCGTTTCGGCGCGCATCACTTCGAGCATCTCATTGATGAGTTGGAGCGTCCGGTCGGCGCTCAGCGCCGTGTTGTGCATGATTTCCCGGATTTCCGCATCAATCTTGTCCACAATGAGCGTTTCCAGTAAGTCCAGTAGCATGCGCACCGAAGCCAGCGGCGCTTTGAGGTCGTGGACGAGCATGGCTGTAAACCGCTGCTTGACGGCGTCAAGTTCGCGCAGCCGGTCGTTGGCTTCCGCCAATTCGAGGTTTTTAGCAGCCAGCAGCCGCGACACTTTCGCCCGCTTGCGGACGGCGCGGTTCTTGGCGGCCAGCTTCGCCTGCGCGACGCGCGTCTTCGTCAGCAGCCGCGCGCGGTACAGACGAGCCTGATACAGCCCGCCCAGCGCGCCGACGGCGAGCAGCGCATAGACGGCGTACGCCCACCACGAGCGCCACCACGGCGGACGAATGAAAAGCTTGAGCTGGAGACCATTCTCGTTCCACAGACCGTCATTGTTGGCGGCTTTGACGGCAATAATCCAACTGCCCGGTGATAAGTCGGCTAAGGTGATCTCATCTCGGGTTCCGAGCGGCCGCCAGTCGCGGTCGCGGCCCACGATGCGATAGGCGAACTGGTTGGCGTCCGGCGCGTTGAAATCCAGCGCCGCCAAAAGGAGCGTCACGCCGCCGTCCTCATAGTTGAGCGTCACGGCGGCATTGTCCGGCGTTGCCAGAAAGGTTTTGCCGGTGGCTTTGACCAACGCGGCGACTGGCGGCGGGTGGGGGTTGTCCTCCAATTCGTCAGGCGGAAAAGCGGTCAGTCCCTGCGTCCCGCCGAAAACCATGATTCCGGCGCGCGTCTTGAGATACGCCCGGCGGTTGAACTCTCTGCCCTGAAGCCCTTCTTCCGCGCGGTAGTGCCGAATCTTGCCCGTGTCAGGCTCGTAGCGGGCCAGACCGTTGTCGGTGCTGATCCACAGTCGCCCACGCTTGTCTTCAAGGACGGCGTAAACGTTGTCGTGCGGCAGCCCCTGCCGTTCGGTCAGCGCGTAAAAGCGGTCTTGCGCGGCGTCGTAGCGCAGCAGCCCCATGCCTTTGGTCGCCAACCAGAAACGTCCCCGGCTGTCGGTGAGAAAGGCGCACACGGTCGGCACGCCTGACGTGGGCCGCCCCAACGCCGACTGCCAGCCGCGCAGTTCCTTGCCGTCCGGCGCCAGCCGCAATACACCCAGCCGATGGCCAATCCACAATGCGCCGTCAGGTGTGCGCTCCAGCGCCTCAACCGCCAACGCTTCCTTGTCAAAGGGCGACGGCAGCGCCACGCCCTCCAACGTCGGCTTGACGCTGCGGCGGTCGGGCGAGATGGTGAACAACCCGCTCTCGGAGCCAACGAGTAGCGCGCCGTCGCGGTCTTCGTAGATGACCCGGATTGCCTGCGGGCGGCTGTTTTCGTTCGGCGGCATCGGAAACGGACGAAACCGCTCAGTCCGACGGTCGAAGGTTTGCAATCCGGCGTCTGTCCCGACCCAGAGCTGTCCTGCTCGGTCTTCCAGCACCGCCCAGACTTTGTCGTGCGCCAGCGATTGCGCGTCACCCGGACGATGCTGGTAGGCGCGAATTGTGCGCTGTGTGCGGCTCAAGTGGTTGAGTCCGCCGTACGTGCCGACCCACCAGTCGCCTTCCTTGTCTTCGCACATCCCACGGATGTACCCGTCGCTCAACGTGTTGGGACGCTCCGGGTCGGTGCGATAGGTTTTAAAATAGGCGGCGTAGGGCGTGAGCTTGGACAGTCCGAACCGTCCGTCGCCGACCCAGATGACGCCCGACCGATCGCGGTAAACGACCAACGGCAGGTCGCCAACCGGGCTGCGTAGATTGGTCGGCGCATAAGGAGCGAGTTGGCAGGCGTTAGACCGGACATCAAAGCGGACGACGCCGTAGCCGACGACGCCTGCCCAGAGAAAGTCGCCGTCGGCGGTCAGGTTGGAAACGTATCGCGAACCGCCCGGCGGTAGATTGAATCGGTGGAAAGTGATCACCCGTTCGTCCTGCGCGTCATACTCCGTCAAGCCCCAATCATCCGACCCAACCTTCCCTGTGCTGATGTACAGCCGCCCGTTTGGATGGTAAGCGACGGCATACTGCTGTCGGTCTTCGTCCGACAGCAGTTGGACAAACCGCTCCGTTTGTTGGTCGAAGCGCCAGAGCCGGTCGGCGAACGTCAGCCATACGCGACCATCCGGCGACGCGGTGAGGCTCTGCACGTACTGGTAAGTCAGCGGCGGCAGCCCCGGCCGTTCCACGTTCGGCAGCGGAAACAGCTTGGCTTGCTCGGACTTCAGACGGTAGCGGATGAGATAACCGTCGCCGCCAATCCACAAATTGCCCTGTGCGTCTTCGTAAAGCGCGCTGGTGTACCGCCGTCTCTTGCTTTCCAGCTTGGGCAGCGAGGCGCGAATGAAGCGGTCTGTGGTTGGATCATAGCGGCACAACTCCCCGCTGCTAGGCAGAATCCAGAGCGCGCCGTCGCGGGCGGCGCACAGGCCAATCACCATGTTGGAGGGAAGGCTGTGCGGGTCATCGGGGTTGTGGCGGTACGAGAAAATGCGCCGCCCGTCGTAGCGGTTGAGGCCGTCTTCCGTGCCAATCCAGAGAAAGCCATGTTTGTCCTGCACGATGCACCGGACGGCTAGGTTGGAAAGCTCCTGATTGCGCTCAAAACGCTGGAAGCGCAGCGCATTTGACCACGTGGCAGCCTGTGCGAACGCCGGCAACGCAAGAGCCGGCCACAGCGCAAGAAAACACAACAGCGAGCGAAGCAGCGCGAGCATGACATCCGGATCATTGGTTATGAAAACCACCGAGCCGGCCGCTATAGTAACCCGCCTTGTCCTAGACCGTCCAATCCGCTTGACGCACAGGGCGTCGCCACCCAAAGTCCCACCTAGCACGTTAGGTCGTCGTGCCATACTTGCTTGCTGTCGGGGGTCGTCGTCCCATATGTCTGTTGCGCCGGACTTACCGCTTCCGCCCCATTACAGCGCCTTCCAGACCCTGCAGGCTGACTACCTTGGTGCCGGGCCGGACGCGCTCTTCGCCGCCGCCGACCGGTGGCGCGAAACCCACCGATTGCCGCCGGCGGCTGCGGACACCCGCCGTGCGCACCTGCTCGTCATTGATATGCAGGTGGACTTTTGCTTTCCGTCGGGGGCGCTCTACGTTGCCGGCCGGTCGGGAACTGGCGGGACGGATGCGCTGCGGCGCGTGGTGGAGTTCATTTACCGGCGCCTAGGCGTCATTTCGGAGATTACCTGTACGCTTGACAGCCACCTACCCCATCAGGTGTTTTTCCCCGGCGCGCATCTGACCAAAGATGGGGATTTTGTCGCGCCGTACACAACCATTACGGCTGCAGACTACCGCGCCGGTCGCTACCGGCCTAACCCGGCGCTGGCGGCGCAACTGGGGGTGACGGTCGAGTGGTTGACTCACCAATTCACCGACTATTGCACGCGGTTGGAGGCGTCCGGCAAGTACGCGCTACACATCTGGCCCTATCACTGTCTGATAGGAACGGCTGGACACCGGCTGGCCGGAGCGCTGGACGACGCGCGCCTCTTCCACGCTTTTGCGCGCGGCGCGGCGAACGCGCCGGAACTCAAGGGCGACAGCCCCCTGACAGAACACTACTCGGTGTTTGCGCCAGAGGTGGCGACAAGTTGGGACGGACGGCCGCTGCCGCGCGCGACGCGCAATATGGCGTTGCTGGAGCGGTTGCTAACAGCAGACGCGGTCTTGGTCGCCGGGTTGGCGTCGAGTCACTGCGTAGCAGCGAGCGTTGCCGATCTACTGGCTTTCGTTCGGGAACGCAATCCATACTTAGCGCACCGGATTGTCCTGCTGCGGGACGCCATGGCACCGGTCGTCGCGCCCGGCGCGGATTTCACTGACGCGGCCGAGGCGGCGTTAGCCGAGTTTCAAGCGGCCGGGGCGCGCGTCCTAACGACGACTGATCCGGTGGAACAGTGGTGGGGCTGATGCGATTGGCGGTGTTCAATCAGTCAGGCGGCGTCGGCAAAACCTCGCTGACGCGCGATCTGGGGTATGAACTAGCAATGCGCGGCCGGCGCGTGTTGCTCATTGACGCCGATCCGCAGGGGACGTTGGGGAGTTTTCTGGGGCTAGAGCCCGCTGTCCGACCGCGCGCCGACACCTTCTGGGCGACCATATGCGACGGCGACGACAGGCCGCCGGTCGTCCATCCGACGTCCTTTGACCTGACCGTGGGGTTGGCGAACCGGTTTCTTATCGGTGACGAACTGGCGCTCATGCAGCAAAGCGATCCGGCGCGGCTGCTGGCGGCAGCGGAAACGCACCTAACCGACTATGACTGGGTGTTGTTCGACTGTCCGCCGAAGATTTCCGAAATCACGCTCCAGATTTTGCTGGCAGCGGATGCGCTGCTCGCGCCAGTGCAGACCGAGGCGAAGTCCGTTGAGAGCTTCGCCGAGGTGCAGCTTGAAATCGTCAAGGCGCAGCGACGGCGGAAAAACATGCGTCTTACGCCGCTGCGCGTGCTGGGCGTCGTGCCGACGCTTTACAATCCGCGTCTGGTGCTGCACCGCCACCATTATGAGGAGTTGACGCGGCGCATCTGTCCGTCGTTCGGCTACCAGGTGTTTGCGCCGATTCGGGACTACGTGGCTGTTTCCGAGGCCGGAACACGCCGTCAACCGCTGCAGCGGTATGCGCCGAAGTGTCCAGCGGCGGCGGACGTGGCGGCGCTGGCGGCGGCGCTGCTAGCTGGCGTGGAAGGGGAGCGGTAGGGCTGGAAAGGAGCGTTTTATGTCAAAGGTCAAGCGTTTTTCCGACGCGCCGACGTTGTCGCCGGCGCGATTGTCGGCGCTGGCCGACCATGTGGCGGCCGAACTCGGCACGGACGCCGGCGTCGTTGAAACGCCGCTCGCGGATTTGCGGGAAAATCCCTACCAACCACGCCGGACGTTTGACGCCGAGGCGCTGCGTGACCTAACCGACTCCATCCGGCGGCACGGCGTCTTGCAACCGCTCATCGGACGGCGCGAGCCAGATGGCCGAGTGACACTCATTGCCGGTCATCGCCGATGGCGGGCGGCGGCGGCGGCCGGCTTGACGCACGCGCCGGTTATCCTGCGGCGCGACGTTTCGGACGCCGATTTGCAGGTGTTGGCGCTGGTGGAAAACCTTCAGCGCGAAGACCTCCATCCGGTTGAGAAGGCGCGGGCGCTGGGCGCAGTCGCACGCCGTTTTCGGACGCAGGCGGAGGCGGCCGAAGCGTTGGGGATGAAGCGATCGGCGCTAGCGATGTGGCTGCGCGTGCTTGATCTGGGCGACGAAGTTCTGGACGTGTGCGCGACGCATCCGAACTGTTCCCTGCGAATGCTGTTGGATTTGTTAGCGCTGGCGCCCGCGCGCCGCCTAACGGCCGCAAAGCGGTTAGTTATGGCGCCGCCTGTTACCCCTGCGCCTTCGTCTGCCGCTGGGTCATTAGGCGAAGTTGGCGGGCGGGTGTTTCAGTTCACCTACCGTGTACCGGGTCGGCAGGCGACGCTGCGGGTGATAGTGACGACGACGGCGCGGCGGGCGGCGACGACGCGAGCCGACCTCCGGGCGGCGCTGGAAGCCGCGCTTGACCGCCTGAACGAAGCGGAATAGGCGCGTCGTCAGGCGGCGTTGTCAACACGTTGACAACGCCGCAAAGTCCTGAAAACAGAAGCCTTGATGTGAGCTAGGCAGGACGCAGCCAGTGCGTCGCGCCTTTTCCCTACGGAAGTTCCGATAATGACTAGAAGTTGAATCGCAGGCTCAGCACGACGCGCCGGTTACCAGCATCCACGGGTTCGCCGCCGCCGAAGCGCCCACCGAAAAAGCCCGCCGTATTAGTCGAAGTTCCGAAAAACGGCGACGCCAAATTGCCGACCGGCGGCCCTGGATTGACGCGGTTGAGGAGGTTTTGAATCTGGACGCTGAAGGTTAGGCTGAAGCGGCGGTCGGAGCCGCCGCCCCCACCGAAACCGCCAAAACCTCCGAAGCCGCCAAAACCACCAAAGCCCCCGAAACCGCCGCCGCGTCCGCCGCCTCCTCCTCCGCGCCAGCCGCCGCGCCCACTGTCGTCCGCCCGATTCCCACCTTCCCGCACCGCGCCGAAACCAAAGGTTTTTGCCAACCGGAGATTGATCGTAAAAAAGCCCGGCCCTTCAGCGAAGTTGCGCGGGATAATGCGCTGTCCCGGCAGCGGGTCAGTGTCGAACGCGCCGAAGCGCGTCACGACGACGCTCGGTCGACTGAGGTCGGTCGCCAACGCTGGGCGGTCATTGAAGACTGTATCGCCATTGAGGTCGCGCCCGATCGTAATGTTGAAGGGCGCGCCGCTGCGAACAATGACAAAGGGCGCGAGCGCCACGCCGAACGGCAGGTTGAAGTTGGAGAACATAAACAGATTGTGCCGAATGTCGAGCGAGGAGCGCCCGAACTCGGCGCGCAGGTCGTAGGGGTCGGCCGGCTGGCTAAACACGCCGTCCGTGTCGCTTTCCGCCTTCGAGAGCCGGTAAAATGCGCCAAGCGAGAAGCGACTGTTGAAGCCTGTCCGCACGCCGATGATGAGCTGGTGCTGCGTGAACTTGCCGGTGGACTCCGTCTCAAACACGTTTCCAATAGGACCAAGCGGGAAGACGCCGCTGCCTGGTACGCGCGGATCAAACGTTCCCGGCAGCGGCGCGTTGACGTTGCGTGTCCGCAGGCCATGCAACGTCCGGTTGAAAACGTAGTTGGCCGAAGCCGTCAATCCCTTGGGCAACTGCCGCTCAATCCCGATGTTGGCCTGGATGGAGTAGGGCGCGCGAATGTCGGCGTTCAAGCGACGAATGTTTTGCGCCCGCCGGAACGGCGCCAACAGATCAAGCGACGGGATGGCCGGAAACACATCGAGAATCGTCGGATCGGTCACGACAAACTGCTGCTGCGTCCGCCCGTCAAACCGCCGGGCTTGCAGCGTCAATGACTCATTCACCCGGTCATAAAAAACGCCGGCTCCAAAGCGCAGAACGGTCTTCGTTTGCCCGCCGTTGCGCCCGTCAAGTCCCCACGCCAGCCCGACGCGCGGCGCGAAGTTGAAGTTGCTTGAAATGTTAGTCTGGTTTTCGTAGCGCAAACCGTAGCTCAACGTCAGGTTGGGGCGGACTTTCCAATCATCCTGCACAAACAGCCCGACATCGTGCTGTTCAACCGTCGCGCGCGGGTCGCCGGCCGCCAGCGTGAGCTGATTCGCCCCACCGCCGATGGCGCGGATTTGCGCGGGCGTCAAGCCCAACCGTTGTCCCAGTAGCGTCCGGCGGTAGCGTTCCAGACTCGTAATCTGAACAAACGAGCCAGGAATCGGCTGGTTGTTGGCGTTGAGTTCGGGCACGACGCCGCCGGCGAAGATATATGTCCCGCCGAAGTTGTTGGGTGAGATGTCCTCGTTACCGACGTAGCGGTAGCGTCCGCCGAACTTGAGGGTGTGGTTGCCAGTCGTCCATGTCGTGAAGTTGTTGACTTCAAAGCGATCCGACGTGGTGCGCGCGTTGCCTGTCTGCGCGCCGCCGCCGCTGAACGCTCCCTGAACGTTGAGCGCCGGGGCGTCAAGCGCCGGAATAACGGCGGTGGTGGTGCGGGTGAACTGAAAGCGCGTTTCGTTAACCGCCGAAGGGGACAGAATCGCCGTTTCGGTCAGTTGAAACCGATGGTCGCGCAGTTCGTTCGTCAACGCCTGTTCCGGCAGTGTGAACGACGACAACCCGCCGTTGCTCACGCGGCTGCTGTTGAAGCTGTAGCGCCCGACTAAGGTGTGTTTCTCGCTCAACTGCACGTCAAAGCGCGGCGTGATCTCCCACTGGCGGCGCGGCACGACAACCGCGCGCGCAAAAACCGCTGGGTTAAGATTGGCGTCAAGAATCGTCGCGTTAATGTTGGCGTTGTCGTCGGTTTCGCGGCGCTCAAAGTCAAAGGCGAACGACGCCTTGCCTTTCTTGACGGGACCGCCGAGGTTGACGCCGTACAGTCGCTGCTGAAACGCTGCGCGCTGCGGCGTAAACGGGTTGCGCGAGTTGAAAATGGCGTCGCCGGCGTTGAAAAACGCTGAGCCGCGAAAGTCGTCGCTGCCCGGCTTAGTGAGAATTTCAATCCGTCCAAAGCCGATCTGGTCAAACTCGGCCGCGAAGGGGTTTGAGTTGATGCGAATTTCCCGAATGGCGTTCTTGGAAGGCAGCCGGCCGCCGGAAAAGCCATCCACGAAGATTTGCCCGCCGTTCGGCCCGGCGGACGGCCCGGCCAGCGCCTGCAGCGCGCTTTGCAGGTCATCGGGGTCGTCCGGCAAGGCTTCAAGGTCTTTGCCGCGCAGGACAATCGCCCCGGCGTTGTTGTCCGGCGCCGTGGAAACGGGCGCTTCTGAGTTCACCTGAACCTGTTCGGCGACTTCCACCGCCAGTTTGATGGAAACCGTTTCCCGTCGTCCCGCCGTTACGGTCACGGTCCTGTCGTCATAGGGCTTGAAGCCTTCCATCTCAACGTGCAGCGTGTAGTCGCCCGGCGGAACGTTGCCGAAGGTGAAGTTGCCAAGGTCGTCGCTGGTCGTCGTCAGTGTTTTACCGTTTTTGTCGGTCAACGTGACGGCGGCGCCGCCGATGACGGCGCCGGTTTCATCCGCAACTTGGCCGCGAACAACACCGGTGGTCTGCGCCGCCTCAACCGCCGCCGATGGTCTTCGCTCTTGCGCCGCAGCCACGGCGTCAATCGCCGCCCAGCTTGCGCCAAGGGTCAGTGCGCAGCCTACTAATTGCCAGGTCTTGATGCTTTTCATTGGTCTCTGCTCTTTCCTTGCCGTTTTTTATTGCTAACCGTCCTCTTGCTGGGACGCCGGGGGTTTGTCCCTTTCGGCCGCTTCACTAAGGCAGACCGATGCCGAGTTCGAGTCCGCCCGCGCCGAAGCCTACGCCGCCGGCGCCCGCCGCCTGACGCGCAAAGCGGGCAAAGAGGGCATCAAGCCCCTTGACGACCGTAACAGCAGTGGCGCGGTTGGGGGTTGCGCCTTCCGTCGTGAGGACCAGAAGCTTGGTTTCTGGTTTAAGGTCGCTGAGTTGAAGCGGCGGTAGGAACTCAATAAGCGCCGCCGGATCAAAGCCGCCACCCATGAAACGACCCGGCCCACCGCTGAAGCCTCCGCCCGGCGGCCCGCTGGTTGGTGATCCCGCCGGCTGCGCACCTTCGCCGGTCGGCGGCCCACCGGGACGCGGCCTGCCGCCGGATCCGAAGAATCCGCCTTCGGGAACCTGCTTGAGGTTGGAATCAGGGGTGATGAGGAGCGTAAGCAGTGCGCCGCCATCGTCCTTGACGATGATTTCCTTCTTGTCGGCGTCCACAGCGACCACTGTGACCAACAGCGTTTTGAATGTGCCGAAAACAACCTGTTCGGCGTCGTAGCTCGCACCGTCCTCGCTACGTTTGCCAAGGGCGCGCAACTGATCGCCGACGCGCACCGCGCCGAAGTCGCTCGGCTTGGCGTCGCTGAACTTGACCGAGTCTGGTGTGTACCGTCGAAACGTCGTCTTGTCGGTGGTGACGATGGTGAGTTCCTTAAGTCCTTCACGGGTACGCTGGGCGACCGTAATCGTCCGCTTTGCGGCGTCTACGGCCGTGACCTTGCCGAACGTCCCACGCTCACGCCAAGCGGCGCGTTCAAGTTCTTGTTTTTTGGCGATGTCGCCCTTGCTCATCACGATCATGAGTGTGATGGGCGCAACCTTACCGTCGGGGGTCAGGCGCTTCTTAGCCGTAACGCGGTCGCCGATTTCGATGTCGGCCAGCGTAATGGGCACGGCGTCGGCCAGTGCGGTCTTGCCAAGCGGCAAACGCTTGAACTGCGACTGGTCGGTGTAGGGAAACATCACGACTTCGCCGGTGTCGCTTTTGACCGTGATGGTTGCTGTTTCAATGTCCAGCTCAGTAACAGTGCCGATGATGGTGACGCTGGTCGGCGCTTGCGTCGCCGTCTCCTGCACTGATCCAGCGACGCCAGACGCGCTGAAGCTTCCGATCAGGAATCCGGTCATGATGAGTGTTCGCATGGCGTTCTCTACCACCTGCCGCGCCGAAACGGCGCAGGAATGTCTCGGTCGCGTCTGTGCGACTCGTACGCCGGTTGTGACGCTAAGTTCCGCTCAAGTATGTGCCGGGAGCAACGTTTGACGATTCTTTACGTGCGCACCTCGGCGGTGAAAACGACTGCCCAAACGCAGCGCAGTCGTGCTAGAGTGCGTTTCGTTTGAAATCGTACAGTTTGTGTGGATTTCCGCTCGATGACCATTGCAACACATAGCTCCGTCACTGAAACGGCCGTCAAACGCGCCATTCCAATGAACATCTTTCGGCAAAACGCCCCGCTGACGGCCGTTTGCCTCGAAAACCGTGAACTGGTCGGCCCGGGCGGCATTGGTACCGTCCGCCACTTGGTGTTCGACACCTCGGCCGGCCCTTATCCCTTCTTGGAAGGGCAGAGCGCCGGTGTCATTCCGCCCGGCGTGGACGCCAACGGCAAGCCGCACAAGCTTCGGCTGTATTCCATTGCTTCAACGCGCCATGGCGACCGGGGCGACGGCAAGACGCTTTCGCTGTGCGTCCGGCGGTTGGAGTATCCGCATCCAGAGACAGGAGAAATCGTTTACGGCGTTTGTTCGAGCTATTTGTGCGGGCTGGAGGTTGGCGCAGAAGTCAAGATGACCGGTCCAACCGGCAAAGCCATGCTCCTGCCGGATGACCCTACCGCGACCATCATCATGCTGGCGACGGGCACTGGCATTGCGCCATTTCGAGCATATCTGTGGCGTATGTTCCGGGAGCGCAATCCCGACTATGAATTTCGCGGCTTGGCGTGGCTGATTTTCGGTATTCCGACAACGGCGAACATTCTGTACCGCGACGAACTGGAGGATTTCCAGCGGCACGCGAACTTCCGTTTGACCTACGCCATCAGCCGCGAGCAGAAAAACGCGCGCGGCGGGCGAATGTATATTCAGGATCGCGTCGCCGAACACGTCGCCGAGCTATGGGAGCTGCTTCAGCGGGACAACACACATGTGTTCATTTGTGGACTGCGTGGCATGGAAGACGGCATTGACGCCGCCTTCGCTGGATATGCGGCGCAGTGCGGCGTACAGTGGGCAGAGTACCGCGAGCATCTTGAAAAGTCTCACCGCTGGCACGTTGAGACCTACTAACGCCACAGTAAGGCAACCCCGCCGGTCGGCGCAGGGGCAAGAAGCGCTCATGGCGCGTTAGACAAAACGGCTCGCTCCGCCGACTGGGCGGCCGTTGCCTGCAACGCTCACGCCCCAGCTAGGGTTATGGCGCCATTACCTTCTTGCAAACCGCCCGAAAACAAACTGACCGCCGGAAGATACCTGCCTTGAAGTGCAGAAAGGCGTCTCCACCGGCGTCGCCCGAACGCCGCCCAACAATAATCCGTCGCTCTCAAGCCGCTGATCTAGGCTCTGACACCTCAGCGGAAAATCGCTGAGGCGTCATCCGCCGCCGTTGCTCCGGCTGACTGTGCGGCCCAGGCCTCAAAGAGCTCTTCTTTGGTTTTCAAGCCCAAGCGGGGCAGAGCATGGTTGACGACGTACGTCACTCCGGCATGGCGGTTGTCCCACATTGCTTGGTGGGCTTCCGGCAGTTCATCCCATGCGACGACGACCGGCGGCGTCACATCCAGCAAGCCAGCGGCGACGGCGTCGTTCATCGCTACAATCTCGTAGGCGTTGTTGAGGTGCGTCCCCCAGATGTTCGCCGTCGGCATGTCAATCCGGCGTTGCCGCATCCAGACCTGCGGCGCATAGAAGCTGTACCGTCGCCCAGCCATCTCTTCGGTGTACACCACTCGCCCAGTGTAGGGCTTGACCAGCATCGTGCTGACGCCAAGGGTGTCCTGTCCGGCGCGCTCGACAATCATATCAGGGTAGCCGCGCGGGTTGTCCGGCGCAGCCAGCAGTCGTCCGACAGACGCAGCAAAGGGCTTGAATGTGATTTCGGTAAAAAGACGGACGGCTTCCTTGAAGGCCGCTGTTTGGGCCTTGGGGTCGGGCAACGCCGGCATGGTTTCGGGCCAGACGAAGTCTGCACCATAGCGCCGCTGAATGTCTTCAATGCTCACAATCCCGCGGACGGCGTCGCCGAAGCCAAGGCTGGCGACAAACTCCTTTTGGCCGTCCGTCCGGGTGGCGACAACCACCCGCGCGTGCGCTTCACGGACGGCCTCGATGATTTCAATGCCGGTTTCATCCACCAGGTCCTCGCCGACGCCGTAGTAGACGAGCACCGACTGCCCAGCGCGCAACCCGACGCGCTGAAGCATCTCGGCAGGCGCGGCTGCACCCGGCTTGCCCATGAACGTGAAGTGATAGCCGGACGACGCGCCATAGAAGGTCAGCGTCCCGCCCGGACCCAGCAGTTGGAAACTCCGTGGGAACGCGCGTTCGCCAGCGTGTGAAATCACGTAATCGGCGAGTTGGCCGTCGTTCTGGGCGCGGAAAGCATCCAGTAGTGGTTTTCCGGCGGCTTCCCAGTCCGCCCACTGCGCAGGATCCTCCGGGACTTTCGTAAAGCAGTCGGCTAGTTCTGGCGCGCGCCGATTGATGACGCCTGTTGCGCCGTGACGTTTGACAAACGCAGCCCGCTCTGTGCTGGACACCAGTCCCGTCACCTTGACGTTGTTGCGGACGCCGACCTTGACCGCTTCGAAACCTGTCCCGGTCGCTGCGCCTTCGACAAACATGCGCTTCCCCGGCTCAATCTTGAGGGTTGTAAACAGCGCCCGGTAGATGGTTCCCAGATTGAGCATGTAACTGCCTGCCGCCTCCAGCGTCAGGTCTTCCAGCTTGTGGTGCAGTTGGGGGGGCTGCACAAGGAGAAACTGCCCGTGCGAACCGTTCGGCTCTTGGTAGCCCTGAATGCCAAAGTCGGCGAACATCGGGTCTAATCCGACCAGCGGCGAGAACAGGTCGTTCTGACCCGAGTAGATGGAAACCAAATCGCCCACTTGTAGACGACCTTCGCGCTTGACCTCGCTGCCCAGCGCTACGATTAAACCGACGCCGCCCGAACCCGTGATGTGAAAATCCTGGTCGTGGTCGTCCATGACGGAAATCGGAATGCCGGTCAGCGCCCAGATGTCGTTGAAGTTGACCTCGCTAGCCAGCACGTAAACGAGCGCCTCGGCGGGACGCGGCTCTGGAACGGGGACGATAAAGTGCTTCTCAACATCTTTGGGGTCGCCGTGCACTGCCGCGCCGGTCACAGGGTCTTTGATGAGACCTTGGGCGTATTGGTACTTGGGGATGGGAGTGAGACCCGGATAGAACGGCGTTCCGATTGGTAGGAGTTCGCCGCGTTCCAACAAGGCCTTTTCTTCCGGCGATCCAACCATAATGAGCGGGCGCGGCGGCAGCGGCGCGCTCTTTTTGTCTAGAAACGCCTGAATTCCCGCCTGACCGCCCTCCGGGTCGGCGACGGCTTCAGCGAACACTTGGGCTTCGTGTTTCAGCCCGGCTGCATACCCGTGCTCAAGACCGAAAAATAGGCAATCGAGTACACGCCGGACGGCTTTTTCACGTCCAACAGCACGCGCCTGCGCCAGCAAGCGCGCCACGCGGGGATGGGCCTCGACCTCGGTGCGGGAAAGGCCGGTTTGTGGTGCAGCCCACCGTTCCAATGCCGCCCGCCGCCGCGCAAACGCTTCGGCGAGCGGCCCGCCGCCGGTCAGGATGTACTCACGCGCCAGCCGCGCCGCAACCTCAACCGCCGAATGGGCGTCCATCGCCAGTTCATCCACTAAGCCGAGCGACTGGGCTGTCTGAGCGTCAAGGTTGCGCCCGCCGACAAGGATTTCAATGGCGTCAAGCAAGGTGTCAGGTACGGCCGTCGGAGCAGCGGCCGCAGCGGAGGCGGAAGGATTCGACATAGCTGAAACCGACCTTTCACAAAGCGTACCGTGTTTCTCAGTATCGCATGGGTTCACGTTGCTGCGCTATGTTGAGGGCGCTTTGGTGAGATCCCTCCGCTGCGACGCTCCGCGCCTTTCACGAACCTATGTTTGAACAGCATGAGAAGAGTTTGTTGCCCGACACCGAACTAACCCGGCGCCACTTTGTGCTAACTTCACTGGCGGCCGGTTTCGCCTTAGCTGCACAGCCTATCAGCGCCCAAACCATCATCACTGACACGAAGGGGATTACAACCGGCGAGGTGGCTATTCCGAACGCTGACATCAAGTTTCCCGCCTATCAGGCTATGCCTGAACGCGGCAAGGCTTTCCCGGTCGTGATTGTCATCCACGAGATTTTTGGTGTCCACGAGTATATCAAGGACATCTGCCGGCGACTAGCAAAGGTCGGCTACATGGCGATCGCCCCGGAACTCTTTGCGCGGCAGGGTGATGTCTCGAAGCTGGAAAGCATCGGCGACATCATCTCAAAGGTGGTGTCCAAGGTACCGGACGCGCAGGTCCTGTCGGACTTGGCTAGCTGCATTGCCTACGCCGCTAAGACCGGCAGGGGCGACATCGAACGGTTGGGGATCACCGGCTTCTGTTGGGGTGGGCGCATGACGTGGTTGTTTGCCGCCTTTGAACCCAAAATCCGAGCCGCCGTCGCTTGGTACGGCGCACTGGTTGCCAACCCTCGCAACAACCCAGATTTCAAACCTGACCCGATGCGGTTGGTCTTCCCAATTGATATCGCCCCGGAGCTGAAAACGCCCGTGCTGGGGCTGTATGGCGGCAAGGATCAGGGCATCCCGTTGGAAACGGTGGAACGGATGCGCGAGGCGCTCGCCAAGGGGAAGTCCGGCTCAAAAATCATTGTGTACCCTGAAGCGCCGCATGGTTTTCACGCTGACTACCGCCCGTCCTACCGAAAGGAGGATGCCCAAGCTGCGTGGCAAGAAATGCTGGCGTGGTTCAAGCGGCACGGTGTGGGTTGACAGGTATGCGCGCCGGGAGCCTATGCGAATAACGCTAGGGCAGTTTCTGCGTCATGGGGCAACGCCTACGCAGTCCGCGCAATGGTCGGCGTGCCGTGAACGCCGCTGCACGCCGACCGCTCGATGCGCCGCAAACAGTATTCGCCACGGCGTTGCGGAAAAGGCGCTAAAACGCCAACCGCAGTGAAAACTGTATTGAACGCGGACCGCCGAACTGGAAAAGTTGGTTGAAGCCGCTTGCCGGACTCGTTTGCCGCGTCGCTGTTCCCGATACGCCCGCCAGCGCCCGCCCGAGCATGCTTGACGACTCTCCATTGTTGAAGCCGATGTTCCCATTCGGCAGCCGCGCCGGACCGCCGGGCGCGCCCGGAATCGCAAAGTTGGGTGTGTTGAAAATGTTGAAAAACTCAGCTGCAAACTGAAGCCGCAGTTGTT
The DNA here is from genome assembly GCA_025057975.1 of Chloracidobacterium sp. Lineage (NCBI taxonomy): Bacteria > Pseudomonadati > Acidobacteriota > Blastocatellia > Chloracidobacteriales > Chloracidobacteriaceae > Chloracidobacterium > Chloracidobacterium sp. The sequence continues at coordinate 95,788 of JANWUV010000011.1, read as the reverse complement.
CGTACAGCGTGAATGTTCGCCGTACCGAGAAGTCCAATTGGTTGGCTCCAATCCAGCGCAAGCTATTGCGTCCAAGCGTACCCTGCCGGTTGCGCGCCGGCTCAGCAAAGGCGGCCGCGTTGAGCCGGCGGCCGCCGGGCGCGTTGCCGTCGCGGATAAACGTCGGCTGCCCCGGTACAAGGTCAACCCGCCGCGTACTCCCAATGTTGAACACGTCGAAAGACTGTGAGATGACGTTGAGCGGTTGTCCCGAACGCGCCCGGAAAATGCCGTTGACCGACCAGCCGCCCAGCAGCGCCCGGACAACAGGGTTGTCGGAGAAAGTCGGGATGTCGTACGTCACCGCCATCGTGAACGTATGCCGGATGTCGAAGTCGGACGGCCCGCGCTCCAATCGTTGGTTGAAACCTTCCAGCGGAATGCCCTGAAAAGCCTCATCGGATACGTCGTCAATGGATTTCGACCACGTATAGGACGCCAACGCTTGTACGCCGCGCGCGAGCCGCCGCCGGTACTGCATTTGCAGCGCGTTGTAGTTTGAGGAAGTCGCGTTGCGCGTCACAACGACCGGTGACCCGGCTGCCGGCGACGCCGATGGCGCCGGCCCAAACACCGCCGGGTTGATGACAATCACGGGGCGGTCAAGACCAAAATTCTGCCGCGCAAACGCCTCGTTGTAGTTGCGCAGTTGCTCACTCCGCAGCAGACGCCGACCGGCTGCGCCGACGTAGGAAATCGTCACGGCGTTGTTGCGCCCGATGGCGCGTTCAAGCGTGACGTTCCAGTGGTGTGTGTATGGCAGCCGCAGGTTGCGGTCGAAAACGAAAAAGCTGGAGCTGATGGGCAGGTTGTTAGGTTCAAGAAACGGTGGCGGCTGGATGTCGGCCTCATTCGCCGGAAAACGCAACTGCGCCGGGTTGGTGATGGTTCGAAAGGTGTTGTAGGGAAAACTGTTGAAGCCACGCAGCGCCGTTCCTGTACCGAGGTCGTAAAACAGGCCGTAGCCACCGCGTAGAATCCAGCCGCCAAGCAGTTCATTGAGCGCTGAGCCAGTGCGTTCGGCGAACTGATACGCGATCCCAAAGCGCGGCGCAAAATCCGTGTAGCGCGTCCGCCACTGGCGCACGCCGGCCGGGGCCAGCCGCGCCGTCAGCGGGTTTTCCAACCCGTCAATTGAAAACGGCAGCCGTTCACCGTCCAGCGGCGGGTTGAGTTCGTGCCGCAGTCCAAAGGTCAACGTCAGACGCGGCAGCACGCGCCATGTGTCCTGAATGAAGGACGAAAAATTGTGGATGCGGAAGCCCGTAACCGGCGCAAACGCCTGAATGGAAATCGAGGTCGGCACACCGGTGGCGCGGCTGGCCGGCGTTGCAAAGACATAACTAATGGAAAGCGCCCGCGTGTCTTGAATCGGGCGCAGCAGGCGGTAATCCGCGCCAGCTTTGAGTTCGTGATTGCCGACCACATAGGTTACGCTGCCGACGAGATTGAACTGGCGCTGAAGCTGGCCCAACGTTCGCCCCTGCGTGAGGTTGGCGGCGGAAACGCCCGATATGCCCGGAATTGTTTGAAGACTAACGGCCGTGGTTGCGCGCGGCGCAAACGACGGGAAAATCAGCGAGTCCGGCGGCAACACCGCGCCGTCCCGTTCGACGCCCCGGAAGTCGAAGTTGCCGCGTGAACGACCGAAGTTCACCCGCGTATCCAGCACCAGATTCGGGCGGATCGCCCACGTCACGCCGCCGGTCAGGCTGCGGTTGTTCCGCTCAAAGGCGTTCTCCTGACTGGGGAAGGACCGAAACCGGCTGCCCGATGGCGAGTTGAGAAAGGTGAAGAAGGCGCTGGCCGTCTGACCAAGCTTCTGGTCAAAACGCAGGCTGAGGGTGTCCACTTCAGAGGGGTCAGAGATCCCTGTGATGTAGCGCGCTGCGTCGGGCGGGTCGCCCGGCTGCGCCGGGGCGTTCGGCAGGGGGAATGCATTGAGGACGGCGCGAAACGGCTCCGGCGCCGCCTGCCGCGCCGCCAACGACGGTACGCGGGCGACAAAAATCGTCCCCGGTACGAGCAACCGCAGGCCCTCGTACGTCGCAAAGAAAAACGACCGATTACGTCCGTCATACAGTCCCGGAATACGGATAGGACCGCCGAGCGTGCCGCCGAACTGATTCAAACGCAGCGGCAGGCGCGGGCGGCCGTCGCGGTTGTTGAACCAGTCGTTGGCGTCAAGCTTCTCATTGCGCAGGTAATGGAATAGCGAGCCGGTAAACGCATTCGACCCGCTGCGCGTGGAGATCGAAATCTGTCCGCCGGGTGTCCGTCCGTATTCCGCCGCGAAGCTTGAAGTCTGAACGCGAAACTCCTGCATGGCGTCGGCCGGCACGAGGCTGTTCGTGCCGCCCAGAATCGTCAGCGCCGGTTGCGTTCCTGCGCCCTGCTGGAACGACTGCGCTGTGACGGCTGCGCCAAAGTTGGCGCTCACACCGTCCACCATGAAGTAGTTGGCGTTGGTACGCTGCCCGTTGATGCTGAATTGTCCCGTAGAGGTGATGCTCGCCGCTGCAAGCACCGTGCCGGGCGTCAACTCAATGAGCGCCTGAAAGCTGCGTCCGTTGAGCGGCAGATTTTCAACAAACTTGCGTTCAACGACCGTCCCCAACGCGCCTGACTCGCGGTTGATAAGATCGCCGCCGCTTTCCACCGTCATCGTTTCACTAATAGGGCCGGCAACCAACGTAAAATCCTTGGAGACAATGGCTTCGACGTTGACGACGACGCGCGTTTCAACCGCCGTTTGGAAGCCGTCGCGCTTGACTTCAAGGCGATATTCCCCCGGCGACAGCTCGGCGATGACATAGCGCCCGGAAGCGTTCGTCGTCGCCGTCCGGGTGAAGTTTGTGGCGAGGTTGGTGGCGGTGACTTCCGCGCCGCCGACAAATGCGCCGCTGCTGTCGCGGACAATGCCGGTGATCGTCCCAGTCGGCGCAGCCGCCGCAAAACCAAAGCCGAACACCATCACCGCAACCAACCAAGTGGCGCAATTGACCCAACGGGTGAGTGGCATTGCCATAACGTGCTCCTGGAGAGGCGATCAAGATAGAGAAGGTTCTTATCTACACAAATTGTCGCCAAGTCGTCTAGGGCGCTTCGTGTCGTCCTAGCGACTAAGAAAAACCCTTGATTAAGTTGAGTTTGCGAAGTTATCTTGATTCAAAGTAAGTAATATTATTACGAATCAGTGTAAACCAGGAGTAGGTATAGATAATGCTTGATTGGCTGATCGTCGGCGGCGGCATTCACGGCGTCCATGCAGCGCTGGTTCTGACGCAGCGGGCGGATACGCCGGCTGACCGGCTGTGCATCCTCGATCCGCAGCCTAGCTTGCTGGGGCGGTGGACACAGTGCACCAAAAACGTCGGCATGGCGTTTTTGCGCTCGCCGCTTGTGCACCACCTTGGGCTGGGGGCGTTTGATTTGCTAACGTTTGCGCGTACGCCGGAAGGTCGCCCCTTGGCGGCGTTTGCTGCGCCCTACGACCGACCCGGCTACGCTTTGTTTCAAGCGCACTGTCGGCGATTGGTGGCGGACGCCGAACTGGAACGGCGGCATCTTCGACAACGCGCTGTTGGTCTCTCCCCGATTGCGGAACGCGGCTGGCGAGTGGAGACGCCGGAGGGAAGCCTTGAGGCGCGGCGCGTCTTGCTGGCGCTGGGGCTAAGCGAGCAACCAGCATGGCCGGACTGGGCGCAGCAGTTGAAGGTTGCTGGTGGCTCAGTATGGCATGTGTTTGACGGTGACTTCCATACGGCGGCGCTTCCGGCGTGGCGAAAGGCCGTTGTCTTTGGCGGCGGCATTACGGCGGCGCAGTTGGCGCTGGCATTGAGCACCCGGCAACCCGGAACGGTAACGTTGCTCATGCCGCACCCAGCGCGGATTCATCAGTTCGACAGTGACCCTGGTTGGCTCGGACCGAAGTACATGCGTGCGTTTGAGGCCGAGCCGTCACTGGTCGCCCGGCGACGGATGATTCGAGAAGCGCGGCATCGGGGCTCTATTCCGCCCGATGTACACCGCGACCTGCGACGCGCAGTACGGCACGGAGAAATCACACTGTTGGAAGCGCGCGTTGCAAAGGCCGTTGTTGCTGGCGGGAACGTCGTGCTTGATCTCGACAACGGCGATAATCTGAAAACGGACTGTTTGCTGTTGGCGACTGGCTTTGACGCGCGGCGGCCTGGCGGGGCGTGGCTGGACGCCGCCATAGCGCAGTGGGGCCTTCCGACCGCGCCGTGCGGCTACCCGGTTGTTTCCAAAGCGCTGCGGTGGGCGCGGGGGTTGTATGTGATGGGCCCGCTAGCCGAACTTGAACTCGGACCAACAGCGCGCAACATCGCCGGCGCGCGCAAAGCGGCTGACCGATTGGCACAGGTTGTCGAACGGCGACATGCCAAGCACCAAGTCGGCGTCGTTTGATCCATCGCCTCTGAAGGCTTCTGGACTGGTGGCGAGTGGCTCGCGAACGTCCAGCAAAAACAAAGCGCGCCTTTTTCGGCGCGCTAGCGAAACAATGACGCCGCCCAACGGCGGCGGACAAAATGAACGGCGAAAACCTAAGCGGAACTTAGCAGCTAGCGATATTGGCTTGGCGAATTTTGTCAGCGACCACGTCGCGGCCCGCCACAGCATCCATCAAGGTCTTGAGAGCTTCATTAAACTTCGTCAAGGCGGAAGAGATTCGCTGCAACCGATCCGCGATGCTCTGCAGCCGCTGAGCAAAGTTACCCAAGAAATCGGCGGTGCGGCCAAGGAAGTCCGTTGTACGGCCAAAGGGCCCAAGCGGCGGGTTCTTAGCGATGTTGGTGTTATTACCGTTGAGCAACGACGTACCAATGCGCTGCACAAGGTTTGTCAGAGCGCCTCTAATGCCCTCGCTGATTAGCGACACGGCAAGGCCCTTGACGGCGTTCATCGCAACGCCCTTGAGCATCGGAAGGGCGATTTTGGCAAGACCGGCAACGAGTGGGAGTGGCATGGTGGGATACCTCCGAATGTGCTAGGTATGAGTTGTGTTAGCGCAGGGTGTTGAGAATCTGCATTGTGGCGTCGTTCATCACCTTCTGCAGGTTCGCCTTCATCACGCCTTCCTGCTGGATGCTGTTCAAGGCCATCTGGATGGCGAAGTTGCGCTCCTGCATTAGCTCCTGATAGCGCAGCCGCTCTTCAGGCGTCGCATTGGGGCCAGGTCTTTCTGGCATCGGCGGGATGCCGTATGGGTTGCTGTTTGCACGCGGCGCGACCGCCGTTGTGGGCGACGAGGAAGCCGGAGGTCCCGTAGCGGCCGGTTGCCCTGTCGAAGGCGACGAAACTTGCGCCTGCCTGACCTTGTCCTCCATCGAGGAACGCCCAGTGACGGCCTCTATCAATGTCTTGAGGGCTTCATTGAACTTCGTTAGCGCCGACGAGATGTTTTGCAACCGCTGGCTGATCTGCTGTAACCGCTGGGCGAAGTTGCTCAGCGTTTGGGCGGTGCGGTCAAGAAAATCGGTGGCGCGCCCAAACGGGCCAAGGGGGGGATTCTTGGCAATATTGAGGTTGCCACCGTTGATGAATGAACTGCTGATGCGTTGCACCAACGCCCCTAATGCACGCTGGATGCCGCTCTGCAGGAACGAAGTTGCTATCCTCAGCAACGGGTTAGCGCCAGCAATCGTACTCAGCAGCGGCGTGGCAATGCGGGCAATGCCTCTAAAAATCTTTCCAATCGGCATAACAGGTCTCCTCGTAAGTTAGGCCTGGAAAATCCAGGCCTATCCACTAGCGCAAGTTATTGATCATCGCCATAAGGGCGTCATGGGCGGCTTTCTGAAGATTTGACTTCATAGCGCCTTCCTGCGTAATACGATTCAGTTCCATCTGAATCGCAAAGTGGCGGTTTTGCATGGCTTCTTGGTAGGCGAGACGCTCTTCCGGAGTAGCATTCTGACCAGGACGTGGCGGAGCGGGTGGAATTGCAATCGGCTGACCAACAGACATGGCGGTTCGAGTTCCTTTCTGTAGAATGAGAATAGTAAGGCAGTTACTGGACGTTGCCGCCGCCTTGTTCAGCGGCTTCCTGTACGATTTGGTGGATACCCAGAGCAATCGCCCGCGCCCGATTGGCGCCGGGATCTTGCTCATTCGGGTCAAGATCAATGGCGCGTTGCAAATCGGCGATCGCCTCTTCGTAACGCTCCATCCGCAGAAAAACTTCCGCGCGGTTGACGTAGGGGGCAATCATTTGCGGATCAAGCGCAATGGCTTTCTCCAGACTGGCAAGCGCCAACTCGTCTTCCTGCGTTCGGGTGTATAGCGCGCCTAGCGCCGCATGCGCTGCTGCGCTGGTGGGGTCAACCTCAACCAACCCTTCAAAGATGATTCGGGCGCGCTTGAGGTCACCCTGCTCATAGTACATCGCGCCGATTTCACCCATACGCTGGAAGTCCTCATCGGTGATGCCAAGCTGCTGACGCGGCGTCTGGTTTTCGTTGGCGCTCATCGGGGTGTCTCCTGTAGCTCGTTCGTGAATCATCTATTTCGGATGCAACGACGAAGCGTTTCCCGCTTGCACCCTTGTTATCGGAAGGCGCGTTGCAGTGTTGCGTCCAAGTCGGAGGAAAAGTTGAAAAATTTTCCGAACTGCGTCTTGAGCGACGCTTGACGCTGCATGATGCACAAGCGGGTTACAGCAGCGTAACATTGGCCGTGACCTAACGTAAAGTTTACATGTGCTCCCTAGCATGGCCGAACGTCGGTTGGGAAGGCAAGCGGTAAACTGCGTCATGGCCTCTCAAGAAATACTCGCTAAACAGGGTCGCCGCTGTGCTGGTTCCAAACCGGAGGAGTAAGTTGGATGGAAGTCAAACTGATCGTGCGCGAGGTCGGCGCCCCGCCGGCCGCCAAACCTTTGTTGGAGGACACTTGGCGCACGACCATCATCAGTATTGGAAGCAGCCCTCAAGCGACCCTGCGGCTAACTGGCTCAGGCATTGCAGCCGAACATGTGGTGCTCTTCGAGGAGAATGGCCACGTCGCCATGGCAAATCACGGCGACGGCACTCGTCTAAATGGCTTACCGGTGCGCATCGGCGACCGGCGAGCTATTACCTTCGGCGACCGCATCCACATCGGCGACTATGTCGTGACGGTGCTGGATGGCAACTCGCCGGCGGCGCGGTTAGATGACCCTCGAGCGACCAGCCTATTGCAGGCGGCGACGCGCGAACTCTTTACCAGCGGCCTAAGGTTTGACCTCGACGCCGTTTTCCCGGCGGCGTTTCGGTCTCCAGGCCAACGAAAGTCGCTGGAAATCCCTGAAAACGCTAGCTTTGCCCAGATTTTGGACGCGCTTGTGACGCCGGAAGATAGATTCCGCTTCGTCATCGAGGGCGGCTATCAATCGAACGTGTTGTTGCTCTTGCCGACCGGCGATGCAGAAACCTCTCTTGGCTGGGAAGCCTCTGGGCTGCGCATCACGATGAACCAGCAGGAGTTGGCGACTTACTGCGCCCTTGTGCGCAAGGTCGGCGACCAGGTGACGCTGCACCCCGTCACCGCTGAACATCGGCTCACTGTGAATGACGAACCGGTGACGACGCCGCGCGTCCTCGCCGACGGCGACCGCATCCGCTTCGCTTCGCCACTTTCCCGTCCGTTGGACCGTCCCCTGCCTACGTTGGTGTTTCGGACGCCGCCGACGCTCGCTATCCTCAATAAGGCGGTAGCCGCCGCCCCGCCGCCGGCGGTCGAACCGACAGACGAGGCTCAACACCAATCCACCTCCAAAGCTTCCACATCGCCGGCTGTGGCGTCGGAGGTTGAGACGCCGCTTCGCCAGGTTGTGGAGATGCCTGCCCTAACGGAAGCGGACCTCCGCTCCGCAACACCAGAGCAAGCGGCGGACGCTACATCTCAGCCTGCGCCGGGCGGCTCCGAGACAGTCTATTACCTTGGGTATTTCACCGGTCTTGAACTGCTAGTGATGGCTGTGGGAACGTTGCTCGGCGCGCTAGTTGTCTACGTGCTTTTGGAAAACCTTTGACCTGTCTAAAACCGCTCTATTAGGTAGCCGCAGACGCTTATGGCCTCGCTGACGGAAAGCGTAAAGAACCTTAGCGGGATTGACTTCGCTGCCGCCCTATCAAAAAACAGCGACCTCCTGATCGCCGCTGGCATGCTCGTTCTCATCGGGACGATCATCGTGCCGGTACCGACCTTCATCATCTCGGTGCTCATTGTGGTCAACATCACCATTTCGCTCGCCGTGATGATGGTGTCGCTTTACATTTCAAGTCCGCTGCAACTTTCGACCTACCCGACCATCTTGTTGCTGACGACGCTGTTTCGGCTGGCGCTGAGCATTTCGTGTACGCGTAGCATCCTCACCAAAGGCGACGCAGGCGATGTGATCAAGGCGTTGGGTGAGATCACAGCGCAGGGCAATCTAGTCGTCGGCTTCGTGATGTTCATCATCCTGCTGGTAGTGCAGTTTCTGGTCGTGGCGAAAGGCGCGGAGCGCGTTGCGGAAGTCGCCGCCCGGTTTACCCTCGACGCTCTACCAGGCAAGCAAATGGCCATTGACGCCGATATGCGGTCAGGCCTCATCACGATGGATGTCGCCAAGAAGCTCCGCTCCGACTTGGCCAAGGAGTCCCGCCTGTACGGCGCGATGGACGGAGCGATGAAATTCGTCAAGGGCGACTCCATCGCCACGATCATCATCGCCGTCGTCAATATCGTCGCCGGTATTGCAGTGGGTGTGTTGTACAAGGGGTTGTCTCCGGCGGCGGCGGCGAAAAAATACCTGATTCTCACAATTGGCGACGGTTTGGGGGCCATCTTTGCCTCCATCTTCATCGCCATCTCAGCCGGTTTGGTAGTGACGCGCGTCGCCGGCGACGACGCCGACGCAAGCAGCAATGTCGGCTCGGACATGAGCGCCCAGATGCTGGCGAATCCCAAACCGTTGCTAGTGGTTTCCGGCCTGTTGGGCTCGCTGGCAGTACTTGCTGTTTTGGCCGGCAGCAGCGTTGCCGTGCCGGTGCTGATTGTCGCGGCTGTCGCTGCGCCTGTGGCGCTGAGCCTCCGGAAGCGACAGCAAATGTTGGCGGCAAAGGCCGCCGACGGTACCGCAACGGCAAGTCCAGCGGCGGCTGAAAGCGATGAAGTCCAGCCGTCTTACACCGTTCCGATGGCGCTTGTCGCCAGCGCCGACCTAGCGCCCTACATTGACCCGCAGTTCCCAGCCGGGGCGAAATTCCGGGAGGGCCTGACGGCGCTGCGCAACTCAATGTATTACGACACAGGCGTACTGATGCCGCAGATTTACGTCACTGGCAACGCGCCCCTCGAACCGTTCCACTACATCTTTGCCGTCAAAGAAATCCCAGTTGCGCAAGGCGTCATCAAGCCGTTTCACTTCTACGTCAACGACTCCGTTGAAAACATCAAAGTCTTCGGCATTGAGGGCGAGGAGGTTCGCAATCCGGCGGATTTGCGTCCCGGCGCGTGGGTGCCGGAAGACTACCGCATGCTGGCGATGGCCGCCGGTCTGAAGATTTGGGAGCCGAGCGATTTTCTGCTACTGCACGTTTCGCACATTCTGCGCCGGCACGCGCACGAATATATCGGTATTCAGGAAGCGCAGGCGCTGCTGGATTTTGTCGGACGCGGAGCACCAAAACTGGTCGAGGAAGTCGTCCCCAAGATCGTCTCACTGCACCTGTTCACGGACGTGTTACAGCGGCTTGTCCAAGAGGGCGTCTCGATTCGGGATGTGAAATCCATACTGGACGCCCTGGCGGAATGGGGGCGCATCGAGAAGGACCCGGCGCAGTTGACGGAATACGTCCGGGCGTCGCTAAAGCGGGTCATTTCGTTCCGGGCTTCGGGCGGCAAAGGGACGCTGTTTGTTTACCTGCTAGATCCGGAAATTGAAGACATCATCCGGGGTTCGATCCGACGCACCTCGACGGCTGCATTTCTGGCGCTTGACCCGACCATCAGCAATGACATTCTGGCGGCGCTGCGCGAGGAAGTCGGTGCGTTGCCGCCGACGGCGCAAAAACCGGTCATTGTAACGGATATGGACATTCGGCGCTTCGTGCGGAAACTGGTCGAAGTCGAGTTTCCGAATGTTTCCGTGTTGTCCTACCAAGAACTCTCGCCGGACCTCACCATCCAACCCATCGGACGGATTGCCCTACCGCAGGGCGGCAGCCGTTTGGCGGCGTAAGTGTTGCCTTGCTGTCCCTGCGGCGGCGTTGGTGAGCCGCTCACATGTTTGCGCCTCTCTCTCAAAGCCACCCTTCAAGCTCCTACTGGACGCCCCAGCGTGGTGGTTTTGAAACGCCAAGCAACGGTATGATGCGCAACCGACAAATGTCCTCGGTGGCTTCCGCAGCCGAGATAAACCCTCGCGGCGGCAGATGCCGGGGCAGTTTGCTTGAATCCTTCTGCAAGCGAGAAGCCTGATGATTGAAGGCGTCGCCGTGCGGCCGCTACGGCAAATTCCCGACGAACGCGGCAAGATCATGCATATGTTGCGCGCCGACGACCCCCACTTCGAGCGGTTCGGCGAAATTTACTTCTCCTGCGTTTATCCCGGCGCCATCAAGGCGTGGCACATCCACAAGGCGATGACGCTCAACTACGCCGTCATTGTTGGTCGCATCAAACTTGTCCTGTACGACGACCGCGATGGGTCGCCCACACGCGGCGAACTCATGGAACTCTTCATCGGCGACGGCAACTACGCCCTGGTCACTGTACCGCCGCTAGTTTGGAACGGCTTTAAGGGCGTTGGGACGGAAACTGCGATTGTCGCCAACTGTGCGACGCTGCCGCATGACCCAGCCGAAATTGAGCGCCTGGATCCCTTCACTGACCGCATTCCCTACAACTGGGACATCCGGCATGGCTAAGCGGCTTTTCCTTGTCATCGGCGGAACGGGTTACGTCGGCGCGCGGTTGGCCGAACACCTTGCCCGGCACGGCACGGTCATCGTCACCGGCCGCCGCCGCTCGCCGGAACGCGACCGCTGGTTGGCGACCAACCGCAACCGCTTACAGTGGGTAGCCTACGACGCCGCCGTCGACAAGCTACCCGACGAGTCGCGCTACGAAGCTGTGTTCAATCTGGCGACGCCGAGCGCAGCGGAAGCCGCCGCGCAACCGGAAGTCGCCGAGCGACAGGCGCTGGCCACGGTTGAGGCGGCGCTCGCATTGCTCGCTGCCGAAAAAGCGCGGCGGCTCATCCACTTCTCAACCTTTCACGTCTACGGTGACCCGGCGGCCAATGCGCCGCGCCCGCGGTACGGCGAAGACGACACGCCAACGCCGACGCACCCATACGGTGTTGTCCACGCCGCCTGCGAGCGTCGGCTGGCTGCGGCAGGTTTGTCGGAGATTGTTATTATCCGCCCAACTAACCTCATCGGCCCGCCGACGCATTTAGACTTGGGACCACAGTGGCGGCTTGTTTTCCTCGACCTCTGCCGGCAGGTCGTCGAGCGGCGCGCGCTAACGTTGCTGACCGACGGCTTAGCTTATCGGGATTTTCTGCCAATGGCTTCCGCCTTGGATGCGCTAGAAAGGCTACTGGCGGCGGCGCAACCGCCGCTACGGTGTCACTTGGCGATGGGATGCGCCATGTCGCTGCTCGACTTGGCCCGGCGCATTCAACGGGTTGCACGTCAACAGTTTGGTTGGGAGGTGACGCTCACTGTCGGCGACCGCGCCGACGCTTTCCGCCGGCCCTTTGAGGTGGAAACCACCCGCCTGTGGGCGCTCGGCTGGCGACCACCGACCGACGCAGCCTTTGACGCCGAAATCGCCGCAACGCTTGCCCGTTTCACCCAGAGCCTATGAGCCGGCCGGTTGTCCTGTTCGTCACCAGCTATGTCTCGCCGTTTATGACCGAACTGACGGCGGCGGTGAACGAGCTGGACGAGGTCGAATTCCACGCCGCTTACGTAGAAACCACGCAGTTCGCCAACCACGGCGCACACTGGGATACAGCCGCTAACCGGCCCGATACACACCGGCGGACGGAGGCGGTGTCGGTCGAAGCATTCTTGCGCGAGCTGTTCGCCGCGCATCAGCCTCGGGTGGTCATTTGCGGCTATGGGCGGGGGCGGGTTTACGAAACGACCTTCAACCTGTGCCGGGCGTTCGGCGCTGTGTTCGGCGTCTTCGCCGAGCAGCCAATGCGCGACGGCCGGCTCAAGCATCTGGCGCGGACGGCCTACTACCTGGCGCTCTGGCGACGGATGCCGCCGGCGTTTGTACTGGCGGTCGGCGACCGCGCCGTACGGTTCTATCAGCGACTGCTGCGCGAACCAGAGGCGGTGATGTTTTTCCCGTACTATCAGGATTTGCGTCCGGTGCTGGCGATTCCCGACCGCCCAAAGCGGGAGAAACTGCACTTCCTATTTTCCGGCCGGCTGGCGGCGCAGCACGGCATCCGCGGTCTTGCGGCGGCGTTTGAAAAACTGGCCCGGACGCACCCGGGCCGCTTTCACTGGTGCGTCTCCGGTACGGGCGCAGAAGAGCATTGGATTCGGCGGGCAATGGCGCGCTCGCCGGCGCTGGCGCAGGCCATCAGTTTTGATCGGGAATTTGCGACGTGGAACGAGCGACTGCGGCCGTTTGCGGCCTCCGACGTCCTTGTGCTGCCAAGCTTCCACGCCGGTTGGGGGCTGGTCATTCCCGAAGCGTTGGGTTCGGGGATGCCGGTCATTACAACGCGCGGCGTCGAGGCGGCGCGCTACTATGTCGAGGCCGGCGTCAACGGGTTGCTGGTCGAGCCGCGCCCGGCGGACATTCACCGAGCGTTGGCTTTGTGTCTTGACCAGCCAGAAGTCGTACAGGTGATGCGGGCGCATGCGCGCGCGTCGGCGGCGCGGGGTGACGTGCGCGTCGGCGCTCGGCGCTTGACAAGCCTGCTGGCGCGCTGGCTCTAGCCGAACAGCGGACAGACCAAGGCTTGAACGCCAATCAGAGGCGGGCGTATGATTTCGCACGCTTGACGCATCCTCAACCAATGAGGCCGGGCTTTTCGTGGACCCCAATTTGTCATCTCTGCCGCTTTCAACCACAGCCGCCGACAAGGAAAACGCTTTGCGCGCCTGGCTGCGTGAGGCGCGCTCCGTGCTGATCGCATTTTCGGGCGGTGTGGACAGTAGTTATCTGGCCTTTGTCGCCGGACAAGAGCTTGGCGAGCGCGCGCTAACTGTGACTGGGCGAAGTCCAAGTCTCGCAGCTACCGAGCAATCTGCCGTAACGCAGTTTGTGACGCGCTATAGGTTGCGTCATGTCTTTCTGGACACGCACGAACTTGACAATCCCGCCTACGCCGCCAATCCGCCCGACCGGTGCTATTTCTGCAAACAGGAACTCTTCACACGGTTGTGCGCCTTGGCGACGCAGTATGGCGCAACCGTCATATGCGACGGAACCAACGCCGATGATCTGAAGGATGTGCGTCCCGGCCGCCGCGCCGCCGCCGAAGCGGGCGTCGCCAGTCCACTAGCGCGGTTTGGCTTCACCAAGGCCGATATTCGGGAGCGGTCGCGGTACTGGGGACTGCCGACCGCCGACAAGCCAGCGTCGCCGTGTCTGGCGTCGCGTATTCCCTACGGACAGCCAGTGACCATTGGCAAGCTGACAACGATTGAACGGGGCGAAGAGGCGCTGCGCGCGCTGGGGTTCCGTGAAGTTCGTCTGCGTCATCATGACCGGTTAGCGCGCATTGAGATTGCACCGGAGGAACTGCCGCGCGCACTTGACCCAGCTATGGCTGCGCGCCTTGTTGCGGCGCTCAAACCGCTTGGGTTTACCTTCATTACCTTGGACCTTGAGGGCTTCCGCAGCGGCTCACTCAACGGCACGGAAGCCGAGCGGTCCGATCTGTGAACCATCCCGACGCCATCTTTCGTGAGGAATCAGCCATGCCCAACGCCTTCGTTGATGACGCCCGCAGTTTCAAAGAGGACAACCCATTTGAGTCTATGATGTCGCGTTTTGACAACGCGGCGAAGCTGCTCGACTTAGACCCGAACATTTACCGCATTCTGCGCCATCCGACGCGCGAAATGACCGTTTACATCCCAACCCTGATGGATGACGGCCACTATGAGGTCTTTGTCGGCTACCGGGTGCAACACAACTTTGCCCGTGGCCCGGCCAAAGGCGGCATTCGTTACGCGCCTGATGTAACGCTGGATGAAATACGCGCACTGGCGGCATGGATGACGTGGAAGTGCGCCGTGGTCAACATTCCGTACGGCGGCGGCAAGGGCGGCATTGTGTGCGACCCGCAAAAGATGTCGCTAACCGAGCTGGAGCGGCTCACCCGGCGCTATACCTCAGAGATTCTGGACATCATCGGTCCGGAACGCGACGTACCTGCGCCTGACATGAACACCAACGAACAGATTATGGCGTGGGTCATGGACACCTACTCCATGCATGCCCGGCATACGGTCAACGCGGTTGTCACCGGCAAACCAGTTGAACTCGGCGGCTCGCGGGGGCGACGGGAGGCGACTGGTCGCGGGCTGCTTTTCGTCACGCAGGAGGCGTGTAAGAAGTTCGGTCTCAAGCCTCAGGAAACGCGCGTCGTCGTCCAAGGCGCGGGTAATGTTGGAGGCATTGGGGCCACCTTGCTGCACGAAGCCGGTTTCAAGGTCATCGGCATTTCGGAAATTCGGCACGGCCTCTATAACCCCAACGGCCTCGACATCCCGGCGGCGCTGGCGCACCTACGCAAGCACAAAACCTTTGAAGGCTTTGGCGGCGGTGAACTCATCACCAACGCCGAACTGCTCGAACTCGACTGTGAAGTACTGATACCGGCGGCGACAGAAAATCAAATTACGACCCAGAACGTCGAGCGCATTAAATGCCGCATTCTGTGTGAAGGCGCCAATGGCCCAACGACGGCGGCGGCGGACGAAGTACTCGAACGCAAAGGCGTTTTCGTCATCCCGGACATTCTGGCCAACGCTGGCGGTGTGACGGTTTCCTATTTTGAGTGGGTACAAAACCGCATGGGCTTCTTCTGGAAAGAAGACTTCGTCAACGAGCGCCTACAGGACACGATGGTTTCGAGCTTCAACGATGTGTTGAGCTACGCCGAGAAGCACAAGGTCAACATGCGGACGGCGGCTTACATGTTGGCCATTGACCGCGTGGCGTACGAAACCAAAATGCGCGGCATCTACGCCTAAGTCAAATGAGCGTTTCAGTTCGTCGGTCTTAAGGGCGGGCTGTAGAGAGGCTTGGTTTCTGGAATCTCTCTGTGATAGCCTCTCGCAAGTTTTGTCATCAAACGTGTTGTTGCACGGAGCGAGCCAACTTGGAAAGGGTTTTGTATGGAAGTATTGGTTCGCTTTTTTGTCATCGTGCGGATGCGACAAGGTAGGAACAATATCAACTGGTCACGCGACCAGGAGGGAACAAAGAATGAAACACCGTACTTGGCTTGCGCTATTTGCCTGCGTGTTTTTGGGCAGCGCGACGGGTCTGGCGCAATCAGCGCGCGAGCAAGACCGCCCGCTCAACCCAACTGTCACCGGCGGAACGGGCTTGTTTACGGTCTATGACGCCTCGACGCTCAAGCGAGGCGAGTTCAATATCGCGGCTTATTACAATAACTTTGATCGTGAGCCGGGCAACGTGGACATCAGCCAGCAAATTGTGAGTGGGGCTGTTGGCCTGACCGACCGGCTGGAGTTCTTCGCCGCCTCCGTTTTTCGGCAGCAACTGGTCGCCGACCAGCGACTTGAGCTTAGTGGCTTCTTCCTGCCGAACGTGCGCTTTCCCGGCGTCCAGGCTGGACCCGTGCCGCTGGGTCCGGGCAGTTCCGCTGGGGCGCCGTTTGTCGGCCTGATTGGTCCCAGCACGACAAACATTTCCAACGCGGGCGCGGCCGTCGGCGGCGTCCTGCCGGGTCTCGTCCAGAGCGGGACGCGCATTGTTGGTACGGGCGCAAACCAGCGTCTGGTGGGTCGGTTGCCGGGCTACCTGAATGATTTTCCATTTCTGGCGAGCAGCGAATACACCAGCGGGAACACGACCTTGGGCGCAAAGTTCCGCTTTACCAACTCTGAAAGTCCGTTTGGCTTGGCGATTGTCGGTTTTGTCAACATTCCGACTGCATTCGCCAATGGCATCTTCCGTGGTACGGGCAACGGTGTTGTGCGCGGCAGCGGCCCCGGCGCGGTGGATTACGGCGTGATCCTCGTTCCAGCTGTACGCGCTGGACGCTTCACCTTCACCGGCAATATCGGCGCTGCAAAAGCTGGCGACCCGGAGGCGGGCAACATCCGCTATCTCGACCGCCGGAACATCCTGATTGCTTCAGCGGCCGTGGACGTAGCCGTAAACAAATACTTCCAAGCAATTGGGGAGCTGACCTCGAACGTTTATTACGGCAGCGGCACGCCTAATCTCAACCCGGTCAATCCCTTGGATTTGACGGTGGGCGCGCGGTTTACGCCAACCGGCAACGATAAGGCGGTTCATTTTAGCTTTGGCGGCGGCTACCGCCGTCTGCTCAACAATGCAAACACGGAACGCGGTTCAAATCGCGGCGATGTCAATGGTTTTGTGGTCAACGCAGTCATCGGCTACCGGCGGCGCGTCCAGACGGTGGAAGCGCCCGACCCGTGTACTAACAACCGCCCGCCGACGGTTACGCTTTCCTCCGACCGGACAAAGCTCAAGACCACCGAGCGAGCGCGGCTGACGGCTGTGGCAAGCGATCCCGATCCTTCCGACACCAACCTGACCTACAACTGGACAGCTAGCGTCGGCCGCATTGAAGGCACGGGGCCGAACGTCACCTACGTCCCACCGACTGACCGGGCCGGCGTGGCGACCGTTACGGTGACGGTGTCCGACCTCTGCTGTGCGACGGCGACGGCTTCTGTTGAGTTGACCATTGAGAAAAACACTTGCCCGACGGTGACGGTGACGGCTTCGCCGACGCAGATCAAAGAGGGTTCGGATGCGCCGATCAGTCTCTCGGCGGTTGGGCGTGATGCCGACGATGATCCGCTGACCTACCGCTGGACGACGACCGCCGGCCGGATTGAGGGTAGCGGCGCGAACGTGACGCTTAACACGACAGGGCTGTCAGCCGGTCGGGTAGTCGTCACTGTGACGGTGGACGACGGTAAGTGTACAGGTGAAGCTTCAACGGCGATTGAAATTCTGTCGCCGCCGCCGCCGCCGCAGTCCTACACGGTCGCTTGCGACGGTACGCTGGCGAATCCGCCGTTCCGCCGTAACGTGGCTCGCGTAGACAACCAGTGCAAGGCGTTGCTTGACCAAGTTGTGACGCGGCTGCAGAGTGACCCAACTGCGCAGGTCATCATTGACGGCCACGCCGACCGGGGTGAAAAACGCGGTACGGCGCGGAAGCGTGCAGACAATGTCCGGGCTTACCTCGTCGGTAAAGGCGTAGATCCGAACCGAATCGAACTGCGCATCTTCGACGATCAGCGGGCAGCCCAAGCGCCAGGCGGCAACAACCGCCGCGTGGTGGTGACGGTTGTTCCGGAAGGCGCGCAACGGCCTGAGTAGCCAGCGCTTAGTGCGTCAAACGACGACGTGGGGTGGCTCCGTGAGGGGCCGCCCCTTTTTCTTATGTTGACCTTACGTTGATCTCAATGACCGAGCAAACCTACCTCAGTCACAGCTCGGAGGAAACGCTCGCCCTTGGGCGGGCGTTGGGACATGAACTCAAGCCGGATGTCGCCGCGCCGGCGCGTATTGTTCTCCTTCAGGGCGAGTTAGGAGCCGGCAAAACATGCTTTATCAAAGGGCTGGCGGCGGCATTGGGTATTGTTCCCGAAGAGGTCACAAGTCCAACCTTTGCTCTTGTCCACGCCCATCCGTTTCAGGGAGGGACGCTGTGGCACGTAGACTTGTACCGCTTGCCGGCCGGCGCGCCAATTGCAGAGGCAATTGGCTTGGAAGACTTACTAGGGCAACCCGGCGTGGTCGCTATCGAGTGGCCAGAACGCCTCGGTGATGAGCTTGAAGCTCTTGTCGGCACGCCGCATCTCGTTTGGCAGGTGCGGATAGAGGAAGTTGACGAGGGTAGGCGGCGGGTCACAATCCGCCGCTCGACTGACCTAACCAGCCTATGTCAGGGTAGTTTGGTTTGAGGAGTTGCTCTAGCTGGCCGGCTGTTCGGTCGGCGCTTCAGCCGCACGGCGGCGCACAATCTCCACCGTACACGGTGCATGCGCCACAATCGCCGACGATACGCTCCCGATAAAGAAACGCTCTGGACCGGACAAATCGCGCGTACCAAGCAAAATTGCGTCAGCCGGCCACTTCTCGGCGATGTCAAGCAAAACACTCTTTGGATCGCCCTCGATGACTTCCCGTGAGACCTCAACCTTCAAATCCGGATAAGCCGCCAATAGTTTCTCCTGAACGGCTGTCGCCGCATCAGCGGCGGCGCGGCGTAGTTCGTCAATTGTGTCCGACGGAACAACGGCGACGCTGCTGCCGAGAATGTCGCTGCTAAAGTACTCGAAGACGCCGGTGGCCGTTACGACTTTGACTTGTGTATCCGGCGAAAAATGCCGCGCAGCAAGGGCGGCAATCACCACCTCTGACGCTGGCGTTTCATCCACCCCGACCAGCAACCGCAGCGGGGTTCCCTCCGGCCGCTCCAGTCGTCGGCCGATCCGCACCGAGGTTCGCGCTTCCAACATGACCTTGCGCGAGACACTGCCGAAAAACAGCCGTCCGAGCGTCGAGCGCCCGTGCGAGCCAAGGACAATCAAATCCGGCGACCATTCATTGGCGAATTTGAGAATTTCGCGAGCCGGCGCACCGGCGCGGGTTTCCTCGCGCACCGTCCAGTGCGGGAACCGACGCCGCAGAATGTCGGCCGCACTTCGCGCCCAGTGGCGTGGGACGGCCAGCCGTGCGTCTTCAAGGTAAAGCATTTCTTCGGGCGTTCGAGGCGGGAACAGGGGAACGCGGTCGGCGACCGAGAGAACTACCGCCTCGCCCTCCGGGGGGAGTCCGGCGTGAATGAGGTCGGAAATCGCTGCGAAACTCGCTGGCGACCCATCTGTAGCAACCAAAACCTTGCGAACGACATAATCGGCAGGCATAAATCGTCTCCTTCTGGGTGGTTGTCCGCTCCGGGTCGGTCTCACGAGTCAGCCCACCGGGGGACAGGTTTCTCTCATGAATCTACAACGTGACGGCCGTTTGTCTGGTTTTTTTTCAGTGAGAGCGGATTTCCAGCGTCGCCGGTTTCGTCTATGAAGCCAAGCGCCGCCGTCCGAGCCACCAGCGGCGGCTTACCAACGCTTGAACAGAGGAAGATCCGAATGATGCGTTACAAACTGCTTGGCGCAAGCGGACTGCGGGTTTCTGAGCTTTGCTTGGGCGCGATGACCTTCGGTGAAGCGTGGGGAACTGGCGCTTCCAAGGCGGAAAGCCGCGCTATGTTTGACGCCTACGCCGAGGCGGGGGGAAACTTCATTGACACCGCCAACTTTTACACCAAAGGCGAAAGTGAAACTTTTATTGGCGAGTTCATCCAAGGCGAACGCGACCACTGGGTGATCGCCACCAAGTACAGCCTCGATACCAGCGGCTGTGGAGAAGTCAACGCCTCCGGCAACCACCGTAAAAATATGATGCAGGCGGTTGAAGCCAGCCTGCGCCGCCTGCAAACCGACTACATTGACCTGCTCTGGCTTCATGTGTGGGATTTCACGACGCCGATTGAGGAAATCATGCGCGGGTTTGACGACCTTGTCCGGCAGGGGAAGATTCTCTACGCGGGGATTTCCGACACGCCGGCCTGGATTGTGGCGTCAGCCAACACGCTGGCGACGCTGCGCGGCTGGACGCCATTTGTTGGTTTGCAGATTGAATACTCGCTGCGGGAACGGACGCCGGAGCGCGAACTATTGCCGATGGCCGCGCACTTCGACATTGGGGTGACGGCATGGAGTCCGTTGGGAGGGGGTGTGCTGACCGGTAAGTACAACACGCTCAAGGAAGGCGACCCGCCGCCCGGACGCCTCAAAACCACCAAAGACCGCGACCGTGAACTGGCCCAACTAGTGATGAGTATTGCCGAAGAGATTGGACGTTCCCCAGCACAGGTCGCTATCAACTGGCTGCGTCAGCGCCCACAAACCATCATTCCGATCATCGGTGCGCGGACACTGCCGCAACTCAAAGACAACCTTGGCTGTCTCGACTTTACGTTGAGCGATGAACACCTAGCGCAGTTGACGCAGGCGAGCGACATTGAGTTGGGCTTTCCACATCGGTTTCTTCAGGGAGAAACTGTACGACAGTTTGCCTTCGGCGGAGCGCTTGAGAAGATAGACAATCATCGAGTCCGCAACCGGTCATGAAACATCTTCAGCCTTAGGCGGCGTAATGCTGCTTCGTGAACCGCGTCAACGGCTGGAGAGTGTGAACGCCGCCACACGCAAACAGCGGGTTAGTCACTGCCAAGACAATGCAGTGGGGATTAGCGCTGTCTTCTATGCCAAACGCTGGCTTGGCAGTCGGCGGCAGTGACAGCCTTCAAACCCGCGCAGTGGACAACACAGGACAACACAGCGCATCCTCGCCTATGGTGGGCAGAGAATAGCTTGGCTTTTCTGCTGTGTAGGGTGGCGTTGTCCTAACGTCGAGGCACACGGCCGAGGCGACAGCTTTTCAAGGAGCGCGCAAGGCGCATACTGCGAAGGGGCCGTCAAGTGAACTTGACGCGCCCGGCCGTCCCACGCCTTGGCCGCCGGACTGCCGTTCCTCGAACAGGGCGCTCAGCCGCGCGCTGGCGCTTCGTACTAGCGCGCCAAATGTTTTCAGTTCTCCCAAGCTGAGACAACCGGCACCGAAGCGACCAACCCACCGTGTCCGTGGTATGTTTCTCACGCCCCAAACGGGCGATGCCGCCCACACATGCAGACCACGCGCAGACCTTGGAGGTACACAAGCGATGTCCACCCCGTTGACCGCCACCCCGCCCCGCTTGATGACCTTCGAGGAGTTCTTAGACTACGGCGAACCCGATGTGCGCTATGAACTCATCGAAGGTGTCCCCGTCGAGATGCCCCAACCGAACAAAGCCCACCAACTCATCGTGTTGGCCTTGGCGGCCTACCTGACGCGCGCCATCAGCGAGAAGAGGCTGCCGTACGTGGTGACGCTGTTGGGGGTGCAGATTGACGAGTATATGGCGCTGATTCCGGACTTGGTGGTGTGTCGGCGGGAGGATGCGGCGCTGGGGGCGGATGAGGAGGAAGCCGGGGTGCTGCGGGTAGGTGTGTCGGTGGTGTTAGTGGTGGAGGTGGCGAGTGAGAACTGGCGGGACGACTATGGGAAGAAGCGGGAGGCGTATGCGCGGCGCGGGGTGGAAGTGTACGTGGTGGTGGATCGGCGGCGGCGGTGCATAGTGGGGTACGGGCAACCGGATGTGGCGACGGGGCGGTACTTGGAGGAGCGGACATATATCGAGGGCGAGGTCGTGGAGTTGGAGGCGCTGGGTGGGTGTCGGTTGCCGGTGAGCGAGGTGTTGGCGGGGGTGTTTGCGGAGGATTTGCAGCGGGCGGAGTTGGAGCGGTTGTTGGCGGAGCAGGCGGCGAAGGAGGCGGCGGAGGCGCGGTTGAAGGAAGCGGAGGCGCGTGCTGAAGCGGAACGGCAGGCCAAATTCGAAGCCGAAGCCCGTGCTGAAGCGGAACGGCAGGCCAAGCTCGAAGCCGAAGCCCGCGCGCAAGAGGCCGAGGCTCGCGCTGCAGCGGAGCGACAAGCGAAAGAGACCCTGCTGGAAGAACTCGCCCGCCTGCGCGCCCAGTTGGGACTGCCGCCGGAGTGATAAAAGCATCCTTGTACAGACTTGTGTGGGTGGGGTCAGTCAGAACCTATCCAAGTAATCCGGCGGCGTGGCAAGCCCGTGGCGCACGAACAAGATTTGGCGGTGGTTGTTCTCTTGCTCTCGGTGAACACCTTTCATGGTGACGGGGCCGACCCGATTCGTGAGCGGCATCCAGCGCGTGTTATGCACCTTGCCCCGCTGAACCGCTATTTTCACCCATGCCCGCAGCATCGGATCACCAACATGACAATGTGCCGGCTACCCAAAATCCAGTAACGCTTGACACACGCGCCAACTGCCGCAAGCACGCCATCCGCGCCGAACTTCGCTCCATTACCCACCACTCCGGCAACCACACGAAGGCGCGTTGGGCGGCGTCCGCCGTTGTTCCCACCACCAACTCAACCCCTACTGCTCCAGCGCCGGATCGCGCGCTTGCTCCTCGACCGGCGTCACGCGCCGCCCCAACCGCCGGTTCAGAGCACCCACGACTGTGCGCGGGCACAGGAAAGTGAAAAGCTCACCGCAGCGGCGGCTCGAAAACCCTGACGACCGGGTAAGCGTCTTTGTCGGTTTCGTAGTAGGGCGACCGCTCGTAGAGGAACTGAAAGCGCGCCCGCGGACTGGCCGCGAAATCGGCGTCCTCCGCCAGCTTGCGCTCGAACTCGGCGCGCAGTTTTGGATTCCGCTTAAGCATTTCGCGCGCAATCGGCTCAAAAACGTAATCCGCCGCGTACTCCTTCTGCTCGAAAATCGTGTTGAACAAGCCCCACCGGACGGCCGAATCCGGCCCTTCAGGCTCCAGCCAGTTGAACGCGACGCGCGCCGCCGGTTGCGTCATCGGCACGTAGACCGTCCCAGCAGGAAAGGTTTTCGTCGTCCGGGCGCGCTGGATGGTGAAACTGGTCAGCATCACGCGGCCCTCGAACGGGCGCGTCGCCCACTTAGGATCGCGCAGACAATAGGTTTCACAATCCACAGTGGTGACCTTTTTTAACCGCTTCATCTCGACGCCATGCGCGGCGAGCACGTCCACTACCGCCGTCCATTCCGCTGGAATGAGGTAGCCTGCCGGGACGGTCGGTGCCGCCGTCGTTTTGAGCTTGGTGAAAAGCTTGGTCGGGATGTCCACGAGCCGGCTTTCGTACGCGCGGACGGGACGCCCGGTGACAAGGCTGGTTTCCTCACGCCAAGCGACGCCCTTGTACGTGAAGGTCGTCCCGGCGTCGCCGTGCGTTCCGGCGAGAAACAGCGGCTTGGCGGCGGCGGCGAGTTCCGCCATGCCCGCTTCGGCGGCGCGAATCATCTCGCGCAAATGCGCGCCCTCCGCGCCGACCAGCGCCAGCGTATGCGTCATGAGGTCGTAGTGCGCCCACACTTGCGTCCGGTACGACTTGAGGCTGTGCGTCTCCACCAGCAGCGCCGGGCGATGCCACAACGCTACGTAGCCGGTTGAGTAACGCGGCTCAATCACGCCGACATCAAAGCCCTTTGACCAGTCGGCCGGATCGCGCGGCTCGGCGTACGGGCCGACCACGTGCCCGTCAGCTTCCAAGCGCGCATAGAGCTTCGGCAGAAACGTCTCCTTCGTCCACGCGCCGATTGTCGGCCACGTGTTCTGCTCGGTCGGCATGTCAAGCGTTACGTCGTACTGGTGATCCATGCCGTCCGTCACGTGGTTGTCTATGAAGAAGTCGGGCTTCCAGGTGGTGAAAAACCGCAGCCAAGCGCGCATTTCGGGCGCATCAGCCTTCATGTAGTCGCGGTTGAGGTTGAGGCGCGTCGCCGTCGCGCGAAAGCCCATCTCGCGCGGGCCGTTCTGGTTGACGCGATGCCAAGGGCTGGTGTTTTCGTGACCGTCGGCGTTGAAAACCGGCATCGCCAGAATGATCACCGAGTCAAGCAGCGCGGCGTGGCGCTTCGTGATGAGAATGTCGCGCAGGAGCATCGAGGTCGCGTCCTTGCCCGAAATTTCGCCCGGATGAATGCCGTTTTGGATAAACACCACGGGCTTTCGGGTTTTGGCGGCGCGGTGTGGCGTAAAGGCTTTGTCTTTGGAGGCGACCAGTACGTAGAGCGTCCGCCCCTGCGCCGTGTCGCCGATGGGAAGCAACTCGGCGAAAGGCGAGGCAGCGGCCATTTTCTTCCAAAGCGCGACCGTCTCAGCGTAGTCGCCGGTTTCAACGTAGTCGGTCTTCTCGCAGCGCGTCAGAAAAGCTTTTGGCGCGGCAGTGGTGCTGTCGGTCAGTGAACGCGCGGCAGCGGCGGCGGGCGGCTCATAGCCCGACCGGGGCGGCATAGGTTCGAGTTTGATGGGCATAGGCGCGGAGGCTTCGGCGTCGGGATTCGGCGCTTGACCGTGAGCGAGCAGCGTCAAGCCAAACCACAGGATTGGAAAGAGGCCGCGCCACGGCAACCTGGCGGCTCGTGTCGGGAAATCCATTGGTTGGGGTCGGTCAGGGGGATTGGACAAGATACGCCATCGTCGCCGGTTGCGGCGGCAAACGCAAGCGGCTTGTCGTCGAAATTGTTCAGCCCTGCTTGGTGTGGATGACAGCGATTTTGCGCTTGTGGGGGTGAGTGAGATTTCTGATTCGCAGCAACCCAGCCTCGCGCCGAGCACAATCACCTATTAGCGCAACGACTCGCCGGAAGAAAAAACCACGAAGAAATTCGGCGCGACCCGCAGGGCAAGCTCGTCGCCGAGGTTTTAGGCGAGCGCGCAACGCCGACGTTCGCAGCGACGCCATCCGCTCTGTCGCTGCCAATGTACGTTGGCAAGCGATAAATTCTTGGGCTGGCGGCACAACCACAACGTGCCGCCAGGATATTGCAGCGCAGGGGAGCGGTTGTTATGGGAACAGGCGGAGGCGCTGGTGGTGGAAACCATCGTGCCTGCGGCCTCAAAGCCACGCCGTTTGACTGGCGACGCACGCCGCTATGCCAGACTCTGGCCGATTGCCGAGGCGTTGGCGGCACACGACTTTCACTTTGGGGTGTAAAAGCGCTTGCCTCCGTCTGCAATTGCGCATACCGCGTATCACGCTGCGCTGGAGCGTTTACCAATCCAGACCAGCCCGACCAGCGCCGGCGCCAGCGTATTGATCGCAAACAGCAATAGCGCCGCATTGACGGCGGTTGGGAGAGCGACACCGTAAGCTTGGAGAATGCCCGCCGCTGCGCCTTCACGAACGCCGACGCCGGCCGGGGTAACGGGGACGAGATTCGTCAGCACAATCCAAGGGAATGCAAACGCGACGACAGCGAAGCGCACCGGCTCGAATGCCCGCGCCAGCGCGTAAAGCGAGACGATATCCAACGCCGTCAATGCTAGACCGGCAGCGATGTTGGCGGCGATGTCCCGCCGGCGCAGCTGCGCCAACGCCGTCGCCGCCGGACAAAGCTTTTCCCGCAGCCGACCTGGAAGACGCCGCGCCGCCAAGACAGCCGACAACACAACCGGCAACACAAAGACCATCCCAACACAACCTACGCCTGCCAACGCCAGCGGCCAGCGCCAAGTGGTGGGCGCAACCCCCAGCGTCCCCAAACAGGCGGCTGCGCCAAGCGCCGCAAGGTCGGCGGCGCGGTCAATGATGAACAACCCAGCCGCCGTCAGACGTACGCCCGGCGGTAAGAAAGCGGCGCGTCCAACCTCGCCAACGCGACCGGGTGTAACAAGTCCCAGCGCCATCCCTCCCAGTAGCGACCGTGCCGCCGTCAGCCACGATGTTTGCGGGTGAACCCGTACCAACAACCACCGCCACTTGGCCGTCCGGAGAACCAGCATGACCGCGCCCAGCCCAAACGCTGCTGCAATCCAGCTTCGGTCAGCGCGGCCAAGGGCGGCGATGACTGCACGAAGATGGCCGGCGTGCGCCGCCAGCGCCAGCAATACGAGTAGGGCCAACCATTTGGCGGCTGTCCACCATGGCCGAAGGGAACGTCTGCGCGTCGTTGTCACAACTGGAAGCCGTCGCCAAGCTGACGACTCTCGGGCCGACCTGGGTCAGGCAACCCGCGCGCCAGCGGCTGCCAGCCTCGTTCCAGCGCCAGCAACAGCGCCTTGGCGCGCGTAATGTACGGCGGCGGGTCGGCGTCGGGAACCAACGCCACCGCCCGCTGCAAGTCGGCGCGGGCGCTCGACAAGTCACCCAAGTGCAGCAGTGTTTCACCACGATTGACCAGCGCCACAGCGTCGTCCGGGGTCGCCGCCAGCACGCGATTCAGATGCGGCAGCGCCCCGGCGTAGTCCTTGATGCGCAGTTTGAGCGCACCCAGCGCCGATTGAAAATACAAAGTCGCCGGCGCAAGCGCCGCCAGACCTTCAAAAATCGTAATAGCTTCTGCGTGACGCCCCTGCTCGGCCAAGTTGTAGCCCAAGTCAGTCACCAGCCGAACTTCTTCCGGCGTCCAACCAGTGGCGGCGGCAAGCGACAAACCGCCCTGTAACCATTCGTGATCCTGCTTGGTGAGCATGAGCTGGGGTCCACGCGCAAGCAGAAGGCATCCGTTTGTCAAACGCTACCGATGGAAGTCCGTGACCGCAAGCTGGAAAGCCTTGTCGGTACACGGCGTGGCTTTACTTTTCGGCCTCGCTCTGAGAAAAACGATGCCCTCAACTGGTCTGCAACTTCGACATCACACGCCGGATTAATCACCGCGCCCATATGCTGAAAAAATTCCCGCTGCACTGGCAAATCTTGGTCGGGATGCTCGCTGGACTCATTGTTGGCTTTGCCGCTGACTGGCTCGGTGCGCAGCAGTTCGTCAAGTACTGGATCAAGCCTTTTGGGACGATCTTCATGAACTTGCTCAAGATGATCGCCGTGCCACTCATCATCGCCTCGCTCATCAAGGGCGTCTCAGACATGAAAGACTTGAGCCAGTTGTCGCGGATGGGCGGGCGTTCGCTGGCACTCTACTTGCTGACGACAGCTGTGGCCGTGGCTATTGGTTTGCTCATCGTTAATTTCGTCAAACCGGGCACGGGCGTGGCGCCAGCGACCCGTGAAAAACTTCTAAGCGCCTACGCCGACGAAGCCAAGGGGCGCATTTCTACGGCGAAGTCGGAGCAAGACAAAGGGCCGCTCCAGCCGCTTGTGGATATTGTCCCCGACAACGTGTTCGCTGCGACGACTGACAACCGCCGGATGCTGCAAGTGATCTTTTTCGCCCTCCTGATCGGCGTCGGGCTGATTCTCATCGCTGAGGAGAAAGCTAAGCCTATCAGAGATATCTTCGACGGGCTGAACGAGGTCATTCTTAGGCTGGTTGATCTCGTCATGCTGACCGCGCCAGTGGGCGTCATGGCGCTGCTGGCGACGCTGATTACCGAATCGCCAAGTGCTGACATCCTCGTCAGCCTCCTGCGATACGCCCTCTGCGTCGTCGCCGGCCTTGCCGTCCTAATTTTCGCCTTCTATCCAGTGTTGGTGTGGCTTGTAACCGGAAAATCTTATCGCTTCTTCATGCGCGGCGTACTGCCGGCGCAGTTGGTAGCTTTTTCAACCAGCTCAAGCGCCGCGACATTGCCGGTCACAATGGAGCGCGTGCAGGAGCATTTGGGCGTTCACGAAGAGGTCGCTGGTTTCGTCTTGCCCATCGGGGCGACGATGAATATGGACGGCACGGCGCTGTACCAAGGCGTCGCGGCGGTGTTCATCGCGCAAGTGTTGGGCATTGCGCTCGATCTAGGCGATCAGTTGAGCATCCTGCTGACGGCGACGCTGGCTTCGATTGGGGCGGCCGCCGTGCCGAGCGCCGGCCTGATCGTTCTCGTCATCGTGCTGGGCGCCGCCGGCATCCCGCAGGAAGGTTTGGCGTTGATTTTCGCCATTGATCGCCCGCTGGATATGTGCCGTACGGTGGCGAACGTCACCAGCGACGCCTGCGTCGCCATGCTGGTGGCGCAGAACATGGGCTTGTTGGGCGAGCCGCATGAGCGCCGCTTGGATGATTTCTATCCCCGGCGTTAGGGCGCGCCCCGGTGTGTCGCGGCCTCATCAAGTGGATTCAGCAGGGATGGAAAAGCCGGTCAAAGAACCAGAAACGCCGGTCGCTGAGGCAAAAAAAGCTTGCATCGGCCGACGCGCTTGGCGCATAGCATGCCGGCGGCGTGATGAATTCCGCCAAGGTAAAAGACTGTTTCCCGTTTCATGCAAACTGACTGGCTTCTGGCGCTTGCCCTCGCCTACGAACGCAACACGACACAAAATCCAATCCCGCCGTCCGAACTCTTTGCGCTGTCGCCGGACGACGACCGCCGAAAACTTGAGCAGCGCCACCAAGAACTGCGTGCGCAGGAGGAAAGCAAGCTCACAACCTGGTTGGCGCAGACGTTAGATGAACTCCGGCGGCGTATTCGGCAGCAACCTTTGACGCTCGACCCACGTATTCATCCGTCCCACATTGCGGCCGCGCTGCGGGATGAGCCGGCCTATATCCAGCGGCTGTTGCTGGCGTCCCTGCCGGCTCCGCTGGGGACGGCCGTGGCGCGCGCGCTGCGCCAGAGCCAGACACACCTGAGCTTGGATGACCTTGCGCCGGTCGCGCCAGTCCTCAACGCCGTTCGGCGACGATTCCTGGCGCAGTTTGTAAGCGCCGACCAGATCGCCCCGCTAACGCCTTTTGACGAACTAACGGAGGCGGAGTTACAGCGCGTAGCGCATGCGGTCGGCGTTGCGGAGATTGGCCTGGCTGGCTATGACCTGCCGACGACCGAGGCCGTAACGGCGCTGCTCCGACGTTTTCCCGAAGCCGACGCGCACGCCATCGCTGAGCAAATCGCCGCCTTTCGCGCGCTGCCAAAAGCGCCGCCTGCGCCGCGCCGTGAGTTTGCCCGCCGAATTGTCCAGTCGGCGATGACGCAGCGTAAGCGCGACCCGGAGCTAGTAACAACTCTTGGTTGGCAAGTGGTGATGACCGCCGCGCCGGCCGGCTGCGACGGCGACCGCTTGACGTTCCTGTTTCAAAAGCTGGCGCCCAAACTCGTCCGCCGCCTTCAAGAGTGGCTGGATGCGCCGCCCGTCGCCGTCCGACCAGAACTCCGGCAGCAGTTGTTTCAAGACGTGCTCCGGCTGGCGCAACATCACCGTAACGGAACTGTGTCCGACTTGCCGAGAAGGAATCCGGCGTCGGAGTAATGCCCTCTAGCCCCTATGCAAGTCGTCAAACCCTCCGTGCTGCAACTTCTTCCCCTGACTGGCGGCGTCGTCAAGCGTCCGGTCATTGAGGCGCGCGCTGAGGCGCGGCGGCTGCTCAGTGAAGCGCGCGCCGAAGCCGAACGACTGGTCGCCGAAGCGAAAGGCGAGGTCGAGCGTATTCGCGCCGAGGCGTACGCCGCCGGCTATGAAGCCGGACTTAAGGAATTCACAACGCGCCTGCTTGAACTCCAGCGCCGCCGCGAGATGATGCTCGCCGACGCCGAACGAGAAGTGCTGCGGTTGGCTCTGCGGATTGCAGAAAAAATCGTCGGGCGCGAACTGGAAACCCATGACGCTACCCTGCTCGACATTGTACGGACGGCGATGCGCAACATTCGACACGCGAGCGCCATTACGATTTGTGTCAATCCGGCTGACGTACCAAAGCTGGAGCGTCACCGCGAAGCGATCGAAACACTCCGACGGGGGCAGTTCGTCAACATTGTGCCCGACACTCGCGTTTCAGTTGGGGGCTGTATCCTCGAGAGCGAGTCGGGTATTGTGGACGCTCAACTTGACACCCAGTTGCGCGTCATTGAACAGGCGCTTCTCGACCTGCATGAGACCCAGCGGCGTGACGCGCGTCAAACTTCGCTTGAATGAACTTTCGGACACGCCAAAAACCGTCGGAAAGCGCGCGGCTGATCGCGTTGGGCGTCGCGGCGGCTGTTTGCTTGATGCTGTCGATCCTCCTTGGGGGCGGAATGTGGTTTTTCTTCGGCGGGCAGTCACCGCCGCCCCCAGTTGCGCGTCCTACGCCGCCACCGCCGCCGGCGGCTGCGCCGCCCACGCCGCCCCCACCGCCTGCCCCCCTGTCGCCCCCGGTCATTGGCTTGGTGCTGATTCCGGCCGGGGTGGTTGCTTTAGGCGGCGTGGACGGTCTGCCGCCGCGCAAAGTGGCAGTTGGGAGTTTCTGGATGTCGGAAACGGAAGTCACCAATCAGCAGTACCACGAGTTTGTCACCGCCACCCGCCACGCTGCGCCAAAGGACTGGACGAATGGTACCTTCCCGGTTGGCGCAGCGATGCAACCAGTCACGAACGTTTCCTGGCATGACGCCAATGACTTCTGCACGTGGTATGGCGCGAAAATCGGCGCAACGGTACGCCTGCCGACCGAGGCTGAGTGGATGCGCGCGGCGCAGGGCGACAACAATCTACCGTATCCGTGGGGCCGTGAATGGCGGGACAACCTAGCCGCCTCCAAACAAACCGGCGGCAAAATTTTTCCGGTCAAGAGTTTTCCGGCTGGACGCAGCCCGTACGGGGTTTATGACCTAGCCGGCAATGTGTGGGAATGGACAAATGATGTGGAGCTTGATGCGCAGGGAGCGCCCAAAACCGACGAAAACGGACAAACCCGGCGCATCATCAAGGGTGGTTCGGCCGACGAAGAGCCGCGGACGCTGAGCGTATCGGTACGGAAGGCGGTCCCACCGACCTACGCTGACCCGATGCTCGGTTTTCGTTACATCGTTGTGCCAAACTCACCACCGGCGGTCGGGGCGACGGCGGCGAGTGCGGCGCCGGGCGCTCCGGCGCAGTAGGTTAGGTTCGTTCTCAGAGAGGTGCGGGCAATGGCTGGAAGGAACGGCTTTGTGTTGGTAGTACTCGGCGTCCTGCTGGTTGGGGGAGGATGGTTAGCGGAGACAGTCTGGGCGCAGGAGTCCAACATCGAGCGCCGGATGAAAGGCGAGTCGAAAAGTGAGCCGAAGCAGGCGGAGCCGCCGGAGGAGGTGGAATCGCCGCCCAGCGACAAGAAAACGTCCGGTCGTCCACGCGCCACCCCGCCACGCAAGAAGGTTATTCCAGCCGCTAGCCCGGTTCCGCTTCCCAAGCCGCCGACCGCTGAAGCGCCCCCAAAGCCAATGGACATCCTCGTAACGGTCAACGTTGCGCAGGCTGAGATTTTGGTTGGGGAAAAGGTCGTCGGCGTCGCGCGGCGCGACCAGCCGCTCAAACTCCAGTTGCCGCCGGGCGTCATCCGCCTAAGCGCCTTTAGCGACAACTACCTGCCGTTTTCGCAGGAAGTCGAAATCGTTCCCGATACGAAGCGTTTAGAAATCACGCTTGACTATGACATTGGGGCGCTGTTTGCGCGCTATGAAAACCCGCGTACGACAAACCTTGTCACTGCCGAAGATTGGGAAGCCGTCGTCGCCACCGCCAATCGCCATATTGAGTCGGGTGATTTGCGAATTGAGTACCGCGCGCTGGGTTTGTTGGGTCAGGGACAGTTGGCGTTGCGAGTAGGCGATACGGCGAGCGCCATTCCGCGTCTGTTGGAGGCGACGCGCCTTGTCCCAACCTCGTCCGTCGCCAACTACGCTCTCGGTCAAGCGTACCTCGCCGCCGGCCAAATCGCCGAAGCGGCGGCGGCCTTCCAACGGGCTATTGCGACGAACCCTGTACTGGCGATGGCCCACTACGGGCTAGGTGTGGCTCGGCTGCGGCAGGGGCAACCACGCGAGGCGGTGGCAAGCTTGGAACGGGCGGAAGCGTTGGGCTACGCACCGCCGGAGTTGGCGTTGCAAATAGCGCGCGCATTGGTCGCCCAGCGGTCGTACAGCGCAGCGATTGCTCGCCTTCAACCGCTGATGCTGTCGCCGTCGGTTGAGGTTCTTGTGACGTTGGGCGACGCCTACGCCGGACAGAAGAAAAACACCGCTGCGCGTGAAGCTTATGAAACGGCGATGCTGCGCGACCCAGCTTCGCCGCTGCCGCTGGCGCGGTTGGGTGAGATGCTGTTCCGCGCCAAGCAGTACAAAGAGGCACGCCACTATCTTCAGCAGGCGGTGGAACTCGACCCGGATGGACGACTAGTTAACACCACCGAACTGCGGACAATGCTGCGAAAAACGCTAGGGAAAGGAAAGTAGCTGCAACCGACCTCAGGCGCAGGCGTTGCGCAGCTTGACGTAAAACTTGCCTGGGGCGGCAAAGGCGCGGACGACAACTCCAAAAAGCGCCCTTACCGGCTACCAACTCGCTTTTTTGACGCCCGGAATCTCGCCCCGCAGCGCCAGTTCACGGAACTTGATGCGCGACAACCCAAACTTGCGCAGGTAACCCCGTGCGCGTCCTGTAATAGCACAGCGGTTGCGAATTCGTACCGGCGATGAGTTGCGCGGCAAATCCTGAAGCTTGTAAAGCGCCTCTTCCCGCTCTTCGTAAGTCGAGTTCGGGTTGCGGATGATCTCCTTTAGCTTTGCACGCTTTTCAGCGTACTTGGCGACCAGACGCTTAATCTTTTCAGCTTTGGCAATGCTACTTTTCTTGGCCATACCTGCTCTACGCCTTCGTCTCCACGTTAACGCCCCGGCGGCGCGTCCGCTGCGGTTGACCGCCGGCGACAGTCAACGCTTCTTGGTCTTCGTCTTGTCGGTGTTGGTTTTGTTTTCAACCTTGCTTTCCGCTGCGCCGGCGGCTGGTTTTGCGACAGAAGCGCCGACAGCATTCTTGCCGTAGCGCCGATTGAAGCGATCCACACGCCCGGCAGTATCCACCAACTTCTGCTTCCCGGTGAAGAACGGATGCGACGCCGCCGAAATATCAAGCAGCACCAGCGGATACTCCTGCCCGTCAATCGTAATCGTCTTGTTGGTTTTGACCGTTGAACGGATGATGTAGTTTACGTCAGCCGACTCATCCCGAAACACGACGGGACGGTAGTTCTCAGGATGGATGCCTTTCTTCACGGTTGACTTGCCTCCCGGCCGACCGCCGCGCGTTCCGCTGGACGACCCGCCTCATTTGAACAAAACTTTCCCTGACGCTGCGCACAGGGCGAACCTCAAACGAAACAGTGAGCATACACTGGAGTCCAACATTCGCCAAGCGCAAATTTCTTGAATTCGCCACCGGCGAACCGTCGGCGGCGGGGGAGTGGTTATGCCGCTCAAAGACCAAGTCGTTGTTATTACTGGTGGAACCGGCGGACTGGGGCAGGCCGTCGTGCGCGCCTGTTTGCAGGCCGGCGCGCAGGTGGTGACGTCTCATCGCGGCAATCTTCACCAAGAAACCTTCGCCGCCGCGTTCGGCCCAGACGCCAACCGACTCCAGTTGGTCGCCGCCGATCTCACCAATGAGGCGAGTGTGGACGCCCTTGCGCAAACCGTCCTGCAACAGTACAGCCGGCTGGACGGCTGGCTCAATCTGGTCGGCGGCTACGCGGGTGGGACGCCAGTGACGGATTTGTCCCTCGCCGACTTTGAGGCTATGTTCACGCTCAACCTGCGGACGGCTTTTCTCGGCAGTCGGGCCGCACTGCGCGCGATGCTCCCGCGCCAGCGCGGGAGCATCGTCAATGTTTCATCCCTTGGCGCTCTTCGTGGAACAGCCGGCCATGCCGGTTACGCCGCCTCTAAAGCAGCCGTCATTCGGCTGACTGAAACCATGGCCGCCGAAGCCGCCCCGTACGGCGTGCGCGTCAATGTTGTCCTGCCCGGTATGATTGACACCCCGGCCAACCGCGCCGCCATGCCAGACGCTGATCGCTCAACGTGGGTTGCGCCTGAAGCTATCGCCGCTGTGTTGGTCTTCCTGCTGTCTGACGCCGCGCAGGGCGTCAACGGCGCAAGTCTTCCAGTTGGTGGGTAGATGTGAGCTTTACTCCTTAACCTTGCGAACTCAGTTTTCGGCGGTGAAGTCGTAGACAACTGGAATTTCCGACGCGACGAGATTCCACACCTGAAGCGACTTCATCATTGCCATAATCAGGCTCATGTTGCCTTCAATCTTATAGTCCGGCGATGACAATGCCCGCTGCACGGTGATCTCGCCACGATTCAGGCGCGCCGCCTTCTCAAACGTCATGGTCGTCCGCGAGACAAAGTTGGCGCTGAAGGGTTCTTCCCGCAGCGCCTGCCACGGGGCGGGGTGGTCTTCGTACTTCCACTCCAACGCCTTGCCCTGCTTGAACGTCCACTGCGTCCGCCGATCCTTGCCGTCAGGACCGTCGTAAACGCGGAAAACAAACGTCCCATTCAACTTTTTACCTTCGGCCAGAAAACGCGGGTCGGTCTCCATCCGCCGCGCCATTTCATCAAGCCATTCCTTGGAATAGAACTTAATCATCGTGTTTCTTTGAAGCCATACGAAGTCGGGGGGAAAGGTGACGCGCAGTCCACCCCCGCCATCTTCACATCATGTTCCATACCAAGCAAGGTAATGGTTGAGGTTCTGGGCGGGCCGCGCCTGTGGTACGTCAACACAGACTTTGAAGCTGAACTGGCAGCTATGGCGCACGGCCGCCACCACACGCCGAAAGGTCGGTTTACCAGCCGAAACCTCATTGTGGCCTACAACCTGCTGAAATACTGGCTCCGCCCTGGTGACGCTCTGCTGACGCCGCGCGCTTGGCGGCCATGTCTCGAGACGCAGGCGGCGGCGTCCGGTGTTGATTTGGTCTCGCTTGATCGCCCCGGCGACCAGTCAGGGCGGCTGTTCACTCCGTGGGGCTGGACGCCGACGGCTCTGGCGGTCGGCGCGCGTACGGGGGCGGCGCTTTCACCGCCGCCGCTGGAGATTGTGGCGCGCGTCAACTCAAAGGTCTTTAGTCATGAGCTTGAGCGCGAACTGGGCGTCGCCGACGCCCGCGCCAAACTCGTCGCCTCAGAAGCCGAACTGACAGCGCACGTTGCGCGGGCCTGCCCGCACGGGGACCACCTCTGGGTAGTCAAGCATCCCTACGGCGTCGCCGCCCGCGAGCGGGTGCTAGGGCGGGGGCCGACCATCCCGCCGGCGGCGGCCATTTGGTGTCGGCGGCGGTTCGCTGACGGTGACATCTTGTTGTTTGAGCCATGGCACGCCGCCGTGCGGGAGTACGGCGTCTGCGGTTTCATTGATGACGCGGGGAACACAACGCTGCTGGGCGTCAGTCGCCCCATCACCAACAAGGCCGGCGTACTCGTGGAGTACGACTTGACGCCGACGCCTATCCCAGAGTCGGTGCGCTGGATCGGAGAGCAAGTTGGCACACGGCTGGCGGCGGAAGGCTATCGCGGTCCGTGGGGCTGTGACACGCTCGAACATACCCATGGGCAGCGACTCCTGCTTGAAATCAACGCCCGGTGGACAGTTGGTTTTCTTACACTGCGCGTCGCAGCGCAGTCGCCTCCGAGGCGTGGACGCTGGCGGCCGGAAACGCCGCCGCCTGCATAAAGCGCCGCCGCCGGCAAAATACGGAAAAACTCCGAAGAATTCCTTTGCGGCTCCCTCAAGTCGTTCTATAGCTTGGTTTCAGACTCACTTACCCCTCACAGCCTTCCCCCCGCCTGCCTGACGGAAGGTGTGCGTCCCCGAATCGCGTGAGTCCCATCCCGGTTTGTTCCAATGAAGCCGCCTTGAGCGGGGACACCGTGGATTGCAAAGAGCGTTTTCGGGTATGAAGTTTCTTTTCATTGCACTCGATGGACAGGCCGATCTGGCCCTTACCGTCGCGGCGGCGCGGGTTCGTGAACACCACGGCGTCAACCTCCATGTCGCTTTCCACATCGCCGCCGAACTTGACCGCGCCGAAGCTGTAGAAAAACTCCGCGCCGACGCCGCTGACGCCGATCTCGTATTTGTCGTTCACCAGTTCGACGAGGAGAAAATCGCCCTTATTCGAGCACTGCTGCGCCAGCATGCCGCCCGCTATCAGGCCGTCATTTGCGTCATGTGTGCGCCATCGCTCATCCGCGAAACGCGCCTTGGCCGGTTTGTCCTCGCCAAAAAAGACGAAGGCGAAACGCCGTGGTACTCGCCGCTGCGCATGATCCGCGCCGTCAAGGATTCCTTCAAAAAAGCCGACGACCCGGAGGCCGAACCGAAAGCCGCCCAGCCCCCAGGCCGCGCCATGCTCACGATGCTCAAGAACGCCGGGAGGATTATGAAGTACATCCCCGGCACGGCGCAGGACATTCACGCCTACATGCTGAGCATCCAGTACTGGCTCAACGCCTCGGCGGACAACCTCGAACAGTTCCTTCTCTTCCTGCTGACGCGCTACACCGACGCCTACAAGGGGCGCTTCAACCCGAAACCGCCGATCGAGTATCCCGACGTGGGACTATTTCATCCGCGCGAAGGGCGCATTGTCGAGTCGCTGCGCGAACTCCGCGCCCACACGCCGTTCCGCCCCGATGCACCGACCATCGGCGTGCTGATGTTGCGGTCGTACCTGCTGTCCGGCAATCGCGCCCACTACGCGGCCGTGATTGAGGCGCTTGAGGAACGCGGCGCAAACGTCATCCCGGCCTACGCCTTCGGACTAGACGGCCGCCCGGCGGTGGAAAAGTACTTCCTTGAGCGCGGCCGCCCCATTGTGGACGCCATCGTGTCGCTGACCGGCTTTTCGCTTGTCGGCGGCCCCGCCTACAACGACGCTCAAGCCGCCGAGCGCCTGCTCAAGCAACTTGATGTGCCTTATCTCTGCGCGCCGTCGCTGGAGTTTCAGACTATTGAAGAGTGGTTAGCCGACACACAGGGCCTTAACCGCCTGCAAGCGACGCTCATGGTCTCCATCCCTGAACTGGACGGCGCAACCGACCAGATTGTGTTCGCCGGCAAGTCGGGCAATTCGCGCCTACTCGAACCTATCCCCGACCGCGTGGAGCGTCTCACGGGACGCCTGCTGGCGCGGGTACGCCTGCGCCGCCTGCCGCCGGCCAAACGGCGCATCGGCATTGTCTTGTTCAACTTCCCGCCCAGTCAGGGGAATGTCGGCACGGCCGCCTACCTTGATGTCTGGACAAGCCTGCATCGTCTGCTCGGCAAAATGAAACAGGCCGGCTACGCCGTGGAAGGCGTCCCGGCGACGGTGGACGAACTACGCGACGGGATTGTTCACGGCAACGCCGCCCAGTACGGCCAGCCCGCCAACGTTTGCGACCTCTTTTCACGTCGCGAGTACGAACAACTTGTGCCGACCTACCGCGAAATCGAACGCGAATGGGGACCATCGCCCGGCGACAAAAACGTGTACGGCGGGGACTTCGCCATTATGGGCCGCGTCTTCGGCAACGTTGGGGTGTTTGTTCAGCCGAGTTTTGGTTTCGAGGACGATCCAATGCGGCTGCTGTTTTCACAGGACGCCACACCGAACCACGGCTTCGCCGCATTTTACGCCTACCTCAATCGCGTCTGGGGCGCGGACGCGCTGCTGCACTTCGGGACGCACGGCGCGACGGAGTTTATGCCCGGCAAGCAAGTCGGCCTCAGCCAACGCTGCTGGAGCGACCGCCTCATCGGGGATACGCCGAACATTTACGCCTACTGCGCCAACAATCCATCGGAGGGGCTTATCGCCAAGCGGCGGGGCTACGCGACGCTCGTCAGCTACCTCAGCCCGCCGATTGAAGCGGCGGGACTGTACAAAGACTTCGTCACGCTCAAGGAAACCATGGACGGCTTCCGCAACGAGCCGACGCGGCGCGAAGCCTACGTCCCGGCCATTGTTGAGAAGGCCAAGGCGCTCAATCTGCTCGATCACGACTTTCAGGACGACGAACTGACGACGGAGCGATTCCAGAAGCTCTACACTGACTTGCTGGAGTTGGAATACAGCCTCATTCCGACGGGGCTGCACACGATGGACGACGGCCTCGACGACCACGAATTGGTCGGCATGCTGCGCATCGTGGCCGATTTCCCTGTCGCCGAGCGCCGTTTGCCCAGTCTTACAAAAACCGTGCTGGCGCACTGGGCTGAACAGACGCCGGGCGCATTCGCTGCGCCGGCTGGCGACGGCTTGGCGGCGTTTTCCCGAACCGTCGAACTGGAACGGCAAGCCAAACACTTCATCGGCGAAGCCATCACGGAGATGCACCAGAAGCGGTCGGCGAAGGCGGGTGCGGCGCTGCTGGCGAAGCTCTGTCAGGCGAAGCGCAGCCTCTTTGAGCCGCACTTTGAGTTCTTGTTTGACCTGCATGAGAAGCTGCGCGCCAACGCCGAACTCGACGCCATCCTGCGCGCGTTGGATGGCCGCTACATTCCGCCGGTCGCCGGCGGAGACCTCATCCGCGATCCAAGCATCCTACCGACTGGACGCAACCTGCACGCGATTGATCCCTACCGAATGCCAACCTATGCGGCGACACGCGAGGCGCAGGCCGCCGTCCAGCGGTTGCTCGACCGCTACGCCTGCGAACACGGCGGAGCGCTCCCGCGCAGCGTCGCGCTTGTCTTATGGGGGACGGACAACCTGAAAAGCGGCGGCGTCGGCGTCGCACAGGCGCTGTGGCTGCTGGGCGCGCGTGCAACGGCGGATGAAATGGGTCGGATTGCAAACGTTGAGCTCGTGCCGCTCGCCGAGTTGGGCCGGCCGCGCATTGACGTAGTGCTGACGTTGTCCGGCATCTTCCGCGATGTCCTGCCCCAGCAGACCCGATTACTTGACCGCGCCGTACGACTGGCGGCGCAGGCGGACGAGCCGCCGGAGCAAAACTTCGTTCGCGCCCACGTCCAAGAGCTGCTGCGGCAGGGCGTCGCCTTTGAGGACGCCGTACGGCGGATTTTCTCCAACGCGCCCGGCAGCTACGGCGCCAACGTCAACCATCTGGTGGATTCCGCGACGTGGGAAGCTGACGGCGAAATCGCGCAAACCTTCCTGTCGCGCAAGGGCTTTGCCTATGACGCCGACGGGCAGTTCGTTGAGGCGCGAGCGGATTACGAGCGTGTTTTGAGTGGCGTCACGCTTGCGTTCCAGAACGTGGACTCCACCGAGATGAACATCACCGATATTGACCACTACTACGAGTACTTGGGCGGCATTGCGAGCGCCGTCAAGCATCTGCGGCGCGACGGGTCTGCGCCGGCGGTGTTGCTGGCGGACGCCACCGGCCCGGAGGCCAAGGTGCGCAGCCTTGAAGAAGCGGTACGGCTTGAAGCGCGCACCAAGCTGCTCAACCCCAAGTGGTATGAAGCCATGCTGGCGAGCGGCTACGCCGGCGTCAGCCAGATTGAACGCCAAGTCTCAAATACTTTCGGGTGGAGCGCCACCTGCCGAGCCGTGGACGATTGGGTGTACGACGGCGTGGCGCAAACCTATGTCTTGGACGAGGCGATGCGCGCCCGCTTGCAGCGCCTCAACCCCAGCAGTCTGGCGAAGTTGACCCGCCGGTTGCTCGAAGCCAACGGGCGGGGCCTGTGGAAAACGGACGAGGCGACGCTCGAACAGTTGCGCGAAGCCTACGCCCGGATGGAAGACGCCTTGGAGAATGTGACTTTGTGACGCGCGTCCGTCCGCCGACGGACGCCCTCAACCCCCCAGTGGAACGGACCGCCATGAAGTTTGTACTTGTCGGACTCAATCACCACACCGCCCCCATCGCGGTGCGCGAACGCTTCGCTTTCAGCAAGCACTATCTACCAGAGGCGCTCAACCTCTTTGTGGATGGTCAAAATATTGTCGAAGGCATGATTCTTTCCACCTGCAACCGCGTTGAACTGCTCGCCGTCACGCCCCACGAAGAGCCGGAGGCGGTCAACTGCGTCAAAAATTTTCTCAAGGCCATCCACCAGAAGTGCGACAGTTACGACGAATACCTGTACCACTACACCGATCAGGATGTCGTTCGGCATGTGTTTCGGGTGGCGTCGAGCTTAGATTCCATGATCATCGGTGAGCCGCAGATTCTCGGTCAGGTCAAGGAAGCCTACGCCACGGCGCAGTCCCTCAACAAAACCGGCACGCTACTCAACAAACTCATGCACAAGGCGTTCAGCGTGGCCAAGCGCGTCCGCACTGAAACGAAAATCGGCGCCAACGCGATTTCCGTCAGCTACGCCGCCGTCGAACTGGCGCGGCGCATTTTCACCAGCCTCGAAGGGCACACCGTCATGCTAGTCGGGGCAGGGGAGATGGCCGAGCTGGCGGCGACCCACCTGATGAGCGCCGGCGCCAGTCACATCATTGTGGCAAGCCGGTCGTACGACAAAGCTGTGCAGTTGGCGACCAAGTTCAATGGTTCGGCGGTGGCTTTCGACCGATTCCGCGAGCGGCTGCCTGAAGCTGACATTCTTATCTTCGCCACGGCTGCACCGCACTTTGTGGTGCGCGTTGCCGACGTAGCGGCCGCTATGGAGCGTCGTCGTCACCGCCCGATGTTCATCATTGACATTTCCGTGCCGCGCAACGTGGACCCGTCCATTAACGACATAGAGCAGGTGTTCGTCTATGACGTGGACGACCTGCAAGCTGTGGTTGAAAGCAACTTGCGTGAGCGGAAAGCCGAGGCTGAACGCGCCAGCCGCATTGTCGAAGAAGAAGTCGCCGCCTTTCTGGCGGAGTGGCGCGCGCTGAGCGCCGCCCCCTTCATTGCGGCGCTCAACGCACACTTAGAAGAGCTTGCCCAAGCGGAGTACGAACGCCACCGCAAACGCATAGAGCGGTTGGGTGGTATGCCGCCGGAAGTCGAACGTTACGTCCGCGAAGTCATCATTACTTCGATTCTGCGCAAGTTTGCCCATCCGCTCATCGAGAACATCCGTGAATCGGCGGCGCAGGGCGAGCAGAGCCGTCTGTGTGAAGCCTTTGGGCTCGAACTCCGCGTCAGCGACTTTCAAGTCAAGGCGCGCTTGGCGCGCTCGGCTTAGGAACTTTCGACGGCGATGGAGGGTTGGAACCGGCCCTTCGTCCCCAAAGTTTTTTGACTATTCCAACCCACAGGTGAGGTACTTAGGCATGATCGTTTCCATCTACGGTAAAGGCGGCATCGGCAAATCTACCACGTCATCCAACATTGCCATTGCCATGGCCAAGCGTGGCGCGCGTGTTCTCCAAGTCGGCTGCGATCCCAAGCATGACTCGACTTTCACCATCACCAAACGGATGATTCCCACACTGGTTGAAATCTTGGAGCAGTACGACTACCACCACGAGGAGATTGAGCCCTCGGAAGTCATCTTCAAGGGCAAGATGGGGGTGGACGCGATGGAGTCCGGAGGCCCAGCGGCTGGCGCAGGCTGCGGCGGCTATGTCACGGGCGAGGCCGTGAAGTTCCTACGCGACCACAAGCTCATGGATGAATACGACGTAGTGATCTTCGACGTGTTGGGCGACGTGGTCTGCGGTGGTTTTGCGACGCCCCTCAATCACTCAGACTTCGCCTGCATTGTCACGGCGAATGATTTTGATTCCCTCTTTGCCGCCAATCGCATCTGCGCGGCGGTCATGGCTAAGACGAAGAACTATCCCATCTATATCGCCGGTCTGATTGTCAATCGCTGCCCTGACACCGACCACGTTGAACGGTATTGCGACCGCACCGGCGCGCGCATCATCGGTCACGTGCCGCAGATTGATGAAATCCGGCGGTCGCGGCTGGCGGGCGTTTCCATCTTCGAGATGAAGCGCATTGGCGGCATTGCCTTGGCGCAGGATCGGTACCTTGAAATTGCCGACTACCTGCTGTCCGGGCCGGAAGCGTTGAAAGTCAAACCACTGACCGACCGTGAAGTGTTTGAGCACCTGCGCAGCGAATACATCAACATCAACATCCAGCGTTTCAATGCGGAAGACTTGGAGCTGCTGGAAGATCCCTCGTGTCTGGCTTTGAACTAGGGATGGCGTGTGCGCCCCATGCCGCCAAAGCGCGGCAATGGGGCGACGACGCTTGAGTTAGCGCACCAGTTCGGCTGTCTTTTTCAGGAAGCCCCCTATGGCAACCCCACTGCCTGTTGTGAAACCTGCTCCCACAGAACGCTTTTCGCGGATTTGCAGCGATTGCGGCATTTGTACGTCAAGCCTGCGCCCGCACGTCAAGGAAGCCTGCGCATTTTTGGTGCAGAAGTACGACGAGTTGGAAGTCGCCGTGCAGGGCCATGCGCGCCGCGCCGCGACG
Organism: Chloracidobacterium sp.; assembly: GCA_025057975.1. Lineage (NCBI taxonomy): Bacteria > Pseudomonadati > Acidobacteriota > Blastocatellia > Chloracidobacteriales > Chloracidobacteriaceae > Chloracidobacterium > Chloracidobacterium sp. The sequence continues at coordinate 53,849 of JANWUV010000011.1, read as the reverse complement.
GACGAGTTGTACTTTGGGCCGTACGAAAAAATCTTTCGCGTCCGCCGCCGGCGACCGCTCGCCGGGGCGCAGTGGACAGGCGTAGTGACGACGGTTGCCATGCGCGCGTTGGAGCGCGGCTTGGTCGAAGGCGTGATTCTAACGGGCACCGAGCCGGGCACGCTCAACAAACCGATGCCGGTGCTGGCGCAGACGCCGGAAGAAGTCTTCGCCTGTCGGGGGAATAAGTTCGGCCTGTCGCCGACGCTGGAAAAGATTGACGACGCTGTCGCCGCTGGTCTCAAGCGCGTCATGGTTGTGGGTACGCCGTGTCAGTTCCATGCCCTGCGCGTCATTGAGCCGACCCTGCCGTTTGACGAGCTATGGTGCTTGGGGATTCTGTGCAGCGACAACACGACGCACGAGAACTATCAGAAGTTTCTCAAGTCGGTGAGCCGGTCGCCGGAAACAGTTGTCCAGATGGAGTTTATGCCGGATTTCCGTCTCTGGATGCGGCACGTCAACGGCGACATCGAAAAGCTCAACTTTGTCGAGATTCCCATGCACGAAATCGGCCCCGACCTCATCGCGCCATCGTGCCGTGTGTGTTTCAACTACACGAACTCGCTGGCCGATTTATCGGTGGGCTACATGGGCGGCGGCATGCCAGACGTGCAGTGGCTGTTGGTGCGCAACGCCAAGGGGTGGCGTTTGCTGGACCTCATCCGCGACGACGTGGATTTGGAAGAGCCAACGGAGGGCGGCAGTCGGGCGCTGGCGATGAAGGGTTTTATGGCGCAGCTCGGCAAGCCGTACACAAAGGGTGCGCCGCGCCCAGTCAAAAAGCTGATTGCGTTTATGCAGCGGCGGCTGGGGCCGCGCGGGTTAGAGTTCGCCCGGACGCGGGTGGAGATGAAGCTGGCGGAAGGGTTGTTCACCGTCCGCCAAAAGGCCAGCCATCGTGAGTCGCTGCTGGTACCGCGTTACGCCTATGCGCCGCTCGCCAAGTACGTCCTGCCGGGTGAGACGCAGCCACCGACACCCCCGCCTGCCGCCGGGCGCGTCAGGCCACGGAAAGCAACTGAACAACGAGTTCGCCAAACCACCACCCGCCCGGTCAGCGTCGGCTGACGGGCGGATGAGACGAAATCTGACTTGGAGGTAGCCGTGTCAACCTACACCCCGGAGCAGATGCTTCGCCGTCAGAAAAGCAAGTGGATGCCAGTACAGGCGTTTCTGGCCCCAGTGCAGTTCATTATTTTCTTTATCAGTCTAGCGCTCATCATCTACTTTATGGTCACCGGTCGCGGCTTCTGGATTGCCAACATTAGCGTCATGGTTAAAGTTTTTATTTTGTGGGTTATGGCGATCACCGGAGCCTTCTGGGAAAAGGATGTTTTTGGTTGCTATGCCTTCGCTAAGGAATTTTGGTGGGAGGACTTTTTCTCTACTTTTGTCCTGATCTCTCATACGATCTATGTTGTCGGCTTTTTCCTTAAGTGGGAGGAAATGACACTAGCTTATGTCGCCCTTGTTGCTTATCTAACCTATTGCATTAATGCATACCAGTTTGTCCGCAAGTATGTCATCAATCGTCAGAAGCTCAAAAGCCATGGCTACACTATTGCAGGTGACATCCCATGGGCTTCTCGTTCTAACTAGGATTGAGAGAGACCTTCAATATGCCAGTTCTGCAAGCTGTTGAGAAACTGGAACGTTATGCGCCTGGGGGTGAGGATACGGATACCCCGAGCTGGCGACGAGAAGGGGCGATTGTCCTTTACTGGCTAGGTGCACTGGCGCTTGCCTTACTCTTTCGTCTGCCAGAGCCATTTACCTTCAACATTCCCCAAACCGTAGCCTCGATTTGGGGAATTGGACTCCTTATCGCAACGCTTGGTTTTTCTCAGTGGCTTTATACGCAGGTTGCCGTTCATGAGGATCGTCCGTTCAACTGGCTTGGGACGCCGATTTTCATCATCGGCAACAGCCTCGGTGAAACACTAGCGTTCTTACTGGTCTTTAAGTTCGGACTATTTGCCGGGAATCTCCTTTCCAGACTTATTGATCTGACCGGCATTTTTTCGCATCTGATCATTTTCAGCAGTGGTTTTTTCATTTTTCTCATCTACGGTGGCATGATTCACGGTCTTTTCTGGATGCGTATTTTTCCACCGCACTTTCGTGAAGATGAAAGAGCGCTGAAAATTCGTAAATTCCGCTTGTGGTCAGAGAGCGCTCTTTCTTTCTCTTGGTGTTTAGTCTTTTACGTTTTCAAAGACTTCTGGAGTGTCGTAATTTTCCACGCCGTGGTGGATGCCGTACTGATGATTCGAGTACGCCCGCGGATCTTCCGTTTTGTGTCGGGTGTATCTGGTGCTGCCGGCTAAGATTCTGTCTTAATGCCGAATGATAAAACCTTTATTAGGAGAAAAGCGTCGCCATGAAAAAGCCCAAATGCCTGTTTATTAACCCCCCAGTGATTGAGAAGGTGGCCGAGCGGTTCAGCTTCATCAGTATGCCGCTAGCTATTCTTTATATTGGCACTTTCATTCAGTCACATGGCTATGAAGTTGAACTCTGCGACATGAACGCTGGACAAGAGCCAGTGTTCGGCGACGACATTGATATTGTCGGCATTTCCTGCGATACGGTGAAGTACACCGTCGGCATGCGGGTAGCCAAAGCCGCTAAAGCGGCCGGCAAATATGTCGTGATGGGAGGGACGCATCCGACCTTTGACGACGAAGCGACACTGCGCTCCGGTTATGTGGATATTGTGGTGCGCAGTGAAGGTGAGCTTCAGATGTTAGAAATCGTCCGGCAGTTTGAGGAGAAGGGTAAAGTTGATCCTTCGACGATCAAAGGTGTTGCTTGGCTCAACGGTGATGAGTTTGTCCGCAATCCGCCGATGCCGTTTATCAAGGATTTGGACAGCCTGCCAATTCCAAATCGTGAGCTTCTAGATGTACCGCGTTACTGGAAGCAAACCCGCTCCTGGCTAGGGAAGTTTGCTGACCCAGTGTACAACATTTCAGGATCACGCGGTTGTCCATATGACTGCTCGTTTTGCATTGTGACGGCTAACTACGGTGCGAAGTGGCGTTATCGTTCCGTGAACTCCATCATGCAGGAGATCGAAGAAGGGTACTACAAGTACAAGTACCGCAACTTCTTCTTTACAGACGATATTTTCAACGCCAGCCCAAAACGGGCTATGGAGATTTCACAGGCTATTATTGATGCCGGCCTCGCCGATAAGATTAAGTGGACGGCGCAGTGCGTAACCAATATTTTCGTCAAATTCCCCGAAGTGGTAGAAATTATGGCTGCCGCCGGTTGTATGGGCGTTATTATGGGGATCGAGTCTATGGACCCAGAGACGCTCAAGGATTACAACAAAACGGCGACTGCTGATGACAATGCAAAGTGCATCCAACTGCTGAAAAAGCACGGTATCGCCTCTATGGCGTCTATCATCATCGGTCATCCAAAAGAGACCCGTGAGTCGCTACAGGCGACAATGAAGTACATGTGCGATCTTAACCCAGAAATGCTGTGGATCAACATCCTGACGCCCTATGTTGGGACGAATCTGCGCCGCGAGTTCATTCAATCAGGAAGGTTATTACCGAACCTTTCTTGGGAGGACTATGACATTTCCCATGTCACCTTCAAACTGGATTATCTAGAGGCATGGGAAATTGAGCTGACGCGGAAGGTGATGACCGCAATGTACTATGCGCGCCCGAAGTATCTCTTAGAGAACCTGCCGCGTTTGTTTTTCAGCAAAACGCCCACACCGGTTTTGAAGGCTGCGGCCTGTTGATGATTATTGAACTGGGTTAAACACCAGACTTTCAAAAATTCGCCAAGGAGACCCCTCGTTGCTATGTCCGTCGTCGTTCAAATCAGGCGTCGCAAGAAACTTGGTCGGCATCGTCCGTTAAACATTCTTTTGGTGTTGCCGCGCTACTACAACCCGGAGAAGGGGCAGCAGCACAAGCCATTTATGATTTTTCCAAATATCGTCTTACCGACGCTGGCCGCACTGACGCCGGCACCGCACAAGGTGACGATTGTGGATGAAAACGTCGAGCCGCTCCACATTCCGGATGATACCGACCTGGTGGCTATGACGACTTACACACGCAATGTTCAGCGCGGATACCAAATTGCGGACGAGTGTCGCGCGCGGGGAATTCGGGTGGTGATGGGCGGCATTCACGTCAGTTTCATGATCGAAGAGGCGCTTCAGCACTGCGACGCTGTGGTGTCGGGCGAGGGTGAGGCGCTCTGGCCGACGATTCTCGATGATGTGCAGAATGACGACCTCAAACCCGTTTATTACGGCGGACACTCGCAAGATCTCAACGAACTGCCGGTGCCGCGCTGGGATTTGCTTAAGCTGGATCGCTATTTCAAGCCGATTCCAACGTTGAAGATGCCGATTATGAGCATTCAGACTTCGCGCGGCTGCCCGCACAAGTGCGATTTCTGCACCGTTCCAGTGTTCGCAGGCGGCAAGATGCGCTACCGCGATCCGGCGCATTTGTTGCGTGAAATTGACGCTTACGGAGCAGAGTTTTTCTCCATCGCCGACGATAACCTCATTGTCAATCCCGATGCGGCGGCGACCCTGTTCAAGACGCTAGCAAAACGGAAGTTGAGCTGGTTCGGGTTTTTTGACACCCAGACCATCAAACGCCCGGAGTTAGTCGAGTTGGCGGCCAAATCGGGCTGTCGGCGCGCGTTCATTGGCATTGAGAGCATCCACCCGAATGAACTTGCCTCCGTCAACAAGAAGTTCAACCGGCCGGAGAAGTACGAGGAACTCATTCGTCTCTTCCATCGGAACGGCATCGCCGTGGATGTTGGCATTCTCTTTGGTTTTGAGGAGGAGACGATTGAAAGTACGTTGGAGACCATCAGGGAACTCGAACGCTGCAATGTCGAGACGGCGATTTTCTCGGTGATGACGCCTTTTCCCGGCACGGCTCTATACCAAAGAACGAAGGACAAGCTCCTGCATACGGATTGGGATCGGTACACCGGCGAGGAAGTCGTCTGGGTGCGGGAGGGGGCGGACCCTGAAGAAACCCGGCGACTGCTCCAGTTCGCTTTCGAGCGATTTTATTCGGTGTCGTCCATCTACAAGCGGGTTTTGTCGCCGCGTTCGCATGCCCAACGCAAGCTGCTGGCGACTATTTCCAATCTGCGCTTCCGCAGCATCATCAAACACCGTTTCCCAGAGCCACTGCCGCCGGACTTCCTGCGCAGCGCCCGGCAGTTTCGACCGGCTTACGCCTAAGGGGCGGCGGCTTGGCGCGTTGGCTCTCCCGTCCGCGTCGGTGATGCGGACGGGATTTTTTTCGCGTTCATCCGCCAGCGGCAGTGCGGTATTGTGGCCTTATACACCTTTGGTCGCCCGCGCCGCCAAGCCGGGCGGCCGCAGCTTGAGGTGAAAGGCTATGTCTGTGCGCATCGTTGTCATCAGCGATACCCACGGCAACCACGACTTCAAAGTGCCGGAGGGGGACGTTCTCATCCACGCCGGTGACTTCACCCGCCGTGGTACCATGGACGAACTGCATTTGTTTGACGCTTTTCTGAAGCGGCAACCGCATCCATACAAGTTTGTCATAGCCGGCAACCATGACCATTGCGCGCAGGAAAACGGGAACGGGCCGGCGGCGTTGTTAGAAAACGCCGTGTACCTCATGGACAGCGCGGCGACGGTCTGTGGTTTGAAGTTCTACGGCAGTCCGTGGCAGCCGTGGTTTATGAACGGCGCGTTCAATCTCTGGAAGAAGTCGGCGCTGCGTGAGAAGTGGGAGTTGATTCCCGAAGACACGGACGTACTCATTACGCACACACCGCCCTATGACATCCTTGACCGGACGCAGTTTGGTTGGCGGGTGGGGTGTGGGGAACTACGCGCCGTGGTAGAGCGCATCGCGCCGCGCCTGCATGTTTTCGGGCACATTCACGAAGCCTACGGGCGCGTCCGACGCGGCACCACGGAGTTCGTCAACGCGGCGCTTTGCAATCTGCGTTACCGCCTCGTCAACGCGCCCGTAGTGGTTGATCTTGATGTGTGAGCGGAGCAGCGCGCAGTATGACGCAGCGGATCGCCATTTTGGGCGGCGGCCAACTGGCGCGGATGTCGGCTTATGCGGCGTACCGGCTAGGATGTGAAGTGGGAATTGTCGCGCGGCCGGGGGACGATAGCCCTGCCCTACTAACGGCGACTGAACGCTTCATCGGGGATTGGTCATCCCTAGAACTGCTTGACACAGTTGCAGCCTACGCCGACGCTGTCTTACTTGAGAACGAGTTTATTGCGCCCGACATTTTGCGCTACTTGGAGGCGACGGGGAAGCCGCGGGTCGCGCCGTCTTCGCACACGATTGCGCTGGTTCAGGACAAATTTGCCCAAAAAACGGCGCTAGCGCAGGCAGGATTGCCCGTCCCACGCTTTGCGGCGACTGATTCCCCGGACGAAGTGCTGGAAGTCAGCCGGCGGTTTGGCCTGCCGTTAGTGCTCAAGTGCCGGACAAACGGTTATGACGGCTACGGGAACGAACTCATTCGCAGCGCGGCCGATATTGCGCCGGCTTTTGAGAAACTGCGCAAGCGCGGGAGTTCTCTGATGGCTGAAGAGTTTGTCCCCTTCACCAAGGAACTCGCCGTCATGGCCGTACGCAACCGACGCGGCGAAGAGGTGATCTATCCAGTGGTTGAAACCATCCAGCATGCGCATGTGTGCCATACGGTGTTGGCGCCGGCCGCCATATCGGAGGCGACAGCGGCGTCTGTCACGGCGTTAGCCCGGCGAGTGCTGGAAGCAATTGCGGGCGTCGGCATCTTCGGCATTGAACTGTTCTTGCTCAACGACGGAGAGGTGCTCATCAACGAGATTGCGCCGCGTCCACATAATTCAGGTCACTACACGATTGAGGCGTGTGAAACGTCGCAGTTTGAAAATCACGTTCGGGCTGGGCTCGACTTACCGCTGGGTTCACCGCGTATGCGGTCGCCGGTGGCGGTCATGGTCAATTTGCTGGGCGGGTTCGATGCGCCGGCGCGTCCTATCGGACTGGAAACTGCACTGCAAGTGCCGGGCGTGACGGTTCATCTGTACGGCAAGAAGGCGTCGCGTCCAGGCCGTAAGATGGGTCATGTCACAGCGCTGGGGGATGACCTCGCAGAGACCCGTGAACGCGCTTTGCGGGCGGCGCGCGCGATTACGATTTAGACCGTTTGTTTAGAACCAGTTTCCGAGTAAGTGGAGCGACGCCCTAGTGAATCGCGTCAACGGTTTGGCAGGCGGCGAGTGCGACGAACGCCGGTGGGTTGGCTTCAGCAGCGACCTGCAAGGCAAACTGCTCCACAGGTGTCGCTGCGCCAACGCCAAACCTCAAGCCAAGGTGACGCCTTGCGAGGAACACGTTGACGAACTACGTCTTTTCAGCCGCTTGCCAGGCTAGCAGCCAGCCGGTGACTTCACCGTAGTTGGCAAGGCCGGACGCTACACCGTTCACTTGAAGGTAGGCGTGGTTGATGCGCGCCGACACGCGGGCTAGTCGCCCCGAAGCATGACGCAACCAGTAGCGCTCCTGCGCCCGCCAATCGGCGCGGAGTCCATCGCTGGCCAGCGCCGCAACCGTCCGGTATCGCTCCGGCGTCCGCGCCAAGTCGCGCAAGGCGTAGCGGGCAGCTCCGGCCCAGCCGCTATATCGAACATATGGGTGGTTTGACCGAATGCACACGACGGCGGCGACGAAGTTAGCCTCGCTTTCGAAAGCGAAACCGCGCTGATGAGCCATTTCATGCGCGATAGTGAACGGCAAGCTCGCGGCCGGCTGGTTGGCGTCGTAGTGCGGCTCACCCGTGAAGGGAATGAAAATGCCGGCGATGCCGGCGCGCGCCATCAGTCGCGATGACCACGGCGCTTTGGGCGGCGCCAACTGAAGGTCGGCTAGATAGGCCAATTCAGGGCAGCGGCGAAAACTTTCCGTCAGCAAGTCGGCAAGCTGCGTTGGCGACAAAGGGAGACGGCTGCCTTGTTCGGCATCCATCTCCGGCGCGGCGGCGGCCAGTTCGGCGTTAGCCCGCTCAATGCAGAGGCGCGCGAACTGTTCTAGAGCAACCGGATTGGGCGGCGGCGGCGTCAACCCAAAAGTGTTCTGGACAGCAGGCCGGGCGTAGTGGTAGCCGAACAGCAGTAAAAAGATGTGTGTCCCCAGTCCGCAGGCCAAAATCATGACCGGCACGCCGCGTCCTAGCAGAATGGTCAGTCGCGGCCGCCGGCGACGCCCTTTCCAGAGCGCCCACAGAAGAAGCCCACAGCCGCCCGCTAACAGCATGCTCAGCAGACATTCGGCGAGGGAAAACGAAACCAGCCGGGCTGGGGCAGAGACCCAAGACGCCAGCCGTGGATACAGCCGCCGGGCGTAAATTGTCTCGACCCATACTGGTTGACGTTCCGCCAGCGCACGCAACCCGTAAGCGCTGCCGCTTACTCCAATCGCTAGCAGCCAGAGAGTCCACGTCAGCGCGGGTGGACGACACAGAGGACGCATGCTCATCTAGCGGCCTTGATCAGGCATCGGCGTCGGCGCTGCCAGCCGGTGCAGATAGCCCTTTCTTCTTGCGCGAATGTCCGCCTCCCTTAGAGCGCGCCTTCTCGGCGCCGTACGCTGGCGGTACCGACGTAGGCGTTTGTTCGGTCAACGCCTCAAGGCGGTCACGGATAGCATCCAGTTGATCGGCGATAGCGTCAAGCTGCCGACTCAGTTTCTTGTAATCCTCACGGGTTGGGATGTTCATCGTGCGCAAACTAACGCTGACCAACTCCTGTACCCGGTGGGCAAGGTTCACAGGCTGTTCGAGCGCCGTCGCCAGCGCGGCGGCGAACCTTGGGTTGTGAACAAGTTGCTCCCACCGTTCGGTCGCCTGCTCGACGACGTTTTCAAAGATCGTCGGCGCAGCGCTTTTACGACGTTTGCCCTTGAGTTTTTCTTCTTTGGGTTTTTCGTCTTTGGCTTTGTGTTTGCTCACGAGAGGGGCCTCGGTCACCGGAAAGTCACGGCGTTCGGCGCGCCGGCGCAAAGCAAACATAGCACGATTCCCACAGACGCCAACCGAACCACACACTGGCCGCTTCCAGTCACCTTATGCCTGTTGGCCCCCTAGGAAAACTGGTCGTTTTTAGGGTACGGATGTCGCTTACGCCGTCATACCGGTCAGAATCTTCTATGAACCTTTGTAAGCCTTGGCTTGACGATGCGGCCTCAGTTGCGGACGTCGCGCACGGGTGGCCGCCGGACATTCGGTGAACTATGGCGTGCCGGGGGACATGCCGTTGATTGGGAACTGGGACGGACAGCCCAAACCACCGCCCGTCTCCGTGCCGTAGCTGCGCTGATTCGTGAGCGCTGATCCGTACGCGCTTTCCAAGCTTTCAGCTGGGAGCGTGTGTGCCTAAGGCGATGCGTCTTGCATCGCAAAACCAAAGCCGATTAGCCTTTACAAAACCCAACCAAAAACGAAAAACGCCCCCTTGACCATGACGCAACTGGCGCACATCACGCGCTTGCTAAGCCGCCTTGGGCAAAAACCTAACATTGCTCCAACGCCATCGCAGACGGTGTATCAGGAAAACAAAATGCGCGTTCTTGGCTACCCGCCTGCGCCCAAACGGTTGCGGCGGCGGCCAGGGCCGGTTCTGATTGTCAACTCGCTCATCAACAAGTACTACATTCTTGACCTGACGCCGGGAAAAAGTTTCGTCGCCTATCTCGCTGGCGAAGGCGTTCCAGTCTACATGATTGACTGGGGCGTTCCTGATGCTGGCGACGCGCGGCTCACACTCGCTCACCACGTCAACCAGTATTTACAGCACGCGGTTGAGGCTGTCTGCGCCGACGCCAGCGCGGAGCAAGTCATCCTGCTCGGCTACTGCATGGGCGGAACACTCTCGCTGATGTACACAGCGTTGCATCCGGCGCGTGTCCGGGGACTGGTGCTGCTGGCGACGCCCGTGGACTTCAACAACGACGCCATCCTCAACCTATGGACGCGCCGCGAATACTTTGACGTGGACAAACTCGTGGACACCTTCGGCAATCCGCCAGAACGGCTTTTGCAGTCCACCTTTATGATGATGAAGCCCACGAAGAACATCACCAAGTACGTGGACTTGCTTCAGCACGCCGACAACGAGGATTTCGTTGAAACCTTTCTGGCCTTTGATTACTGGGTCAACGACGTGGTGTCGCTGCCGGGTGAGACGTTTCGGCAGTTTGTGAAGTGGTGCTATCAGGAAAACCAACTGGTGCAGGGACGGCTCAAGCTCGGACGGCGAACGGTTAAGTTGGAACAGATTACCGTACCGCTGTTGAATGTCGTCGCCAACCACGATGATGTCGTGCCGCGCGCGTCATCGGAAGCGCTGATGTCGCTGGTGGGAAGTCGGGAAAAAGAGCTGTTGGCTGTCAACGGCGGGCATCATGGGTTGTCCATCGGGAAAAGCGCCGTCGAGGTCGTCTGGCCGAGCATTGCCAAGTGGGTCAAACGGCGGTGGCGTGAAGGCGAATGAGGTCGGCTTAGGCGCTATCCGCGGCCGTTCGGCTTGCTCGACCGATACGCACAGCGTACCCTTCGACTTCCAACTCAACCCAAGGGGATGTCCTGGTTATGTCCACTTCATCCACCGTCGCGTCGGCGACGGCGACCGACGCCGTCCCGACCTACCGCATGCTCATTGACGGCCAACTTGTCGCCGCCGAAGGTGGCCGTGTGTTTCATACGCTGTCGCCCGCTGACGGCCGCCCTCTCGCCGCCGTTCCGCACGCTTCCATCGCCGACGCCGAACGCGCCGTGCAGGCAGCGCGCGCCGCGTTTGAACTTGGAACGTGGCGCAACGCCGACGGCTCAATGCGCGCCAAAGTGCTCAACCGCATCGCCGACTTGCTTGAAGCGCATTTGGAAGACTTCGCCCAACTCGAAGCAAGCGATCAGGGAAAACCGGCTGGTTACGCGCGCGCCCTTGAAATCCCAGTCGTCATTGACACCTTTCGGCACTTCGCCGGCTGGGCCGACAAAATCTACGGCGAGACGATTCCCGTGCCGGCCGCCGGCTTGGATTTTACGCTCCGCGAGCCAATCGGCGTCTGCGTCGGCTTTGCGCCGAACAACTACCCGCTGGCGCTGGCCGCCTTCAAAATCGCACCGGCGCTCGCCGCCGGCAACAGCATGGTGCTCAAGCCCTCGCCGGCGACGCCGTTGACGGCGCTAAAGCTGGGCGAACTATGTACAGCGGCCGGCCTTCCCGACGGTGTTCTCAACATCATCACCGAACCCGGACACGACGTAGCCGCCTACCTGCTGGAACATCCCGACGTAGATTTGATTTCACTCACTGGCGGGACAGAGACCGGTAAGTTGGTCAGCCGAGCCGCTGCTGGGACGCTCAAGCGCGTCCTGCTTGAACTTGGCGGCAAATCGCCCTTCATCATCTGCCCGGACGCCGATCTTGACCTCGCTGTGACGGGCGCGCTGATGGGGACGTTTTACAACTCCGGCCAAACCTGTACGGCGAGCACCCGCTTGTTTGTCCACCGCAGTGTCTATGACGAATTTCTCGACCGTTTCGCAGCCGCGGCCGACCGGCTGGTGGTCGGGCATCCGCTGGATGAAGCCACCAACAACGGGCCGCTCGTCACCCGCGCCCAGTATGAAAAAGTGTTGAGCTACATTGAGCTGGGACGCAGGGAAGGCGCGCGATTGGTGACGGGCGGCGTCCGCCCGACGAACCTGCCGGAGACCGGCAACTACCTGCGCCCAACTGTTTTCGCCGATGCTCGCAACGACATGCGGATCGCCCGCGAAGAAATCTTCGGCCCTGTCGCCGCCGTTATCCCCTTTGAGGACGAAGACGACGCCGTAGCTCAGGCGAACGATTCAATCTACGGGCTGGCGGCGTCGGTTTGGACACGCGACATCAAACGCGGGCTGAACCTGATGAAATCACTCCGCGTCGGGCAGGTGTGGATCAACAACCACAACATCTTTTTCCCGCATGCGCCGTTTGGCGGCTACAAACAAAGCGGCAATGCGCGCGAAGGCGGGGCCGAGGCGCTGCGCCACTACACGCAGGTCAAAAACGTCTACGTTGAACTGGGCGACGTGCTGATGAGTCCGTTCTAAACGTCTGCGTACGCTTTCATACGCACGCGCGGCTTGGCGTTTGGCGGTCGGCCGCGTATAGTCGCGTAGCTTGCCCCCATTCATTACTGTGATCGCCTAAAGCCGCCGTCAACCATGAACATTCGAGCTTTCAAGCGTCCCCAACCGCCGCGCCCTGGCGTGCTGCTCCTCAATCTGGGCGGCCCGGAAAAGCTGGCGGACGTCGAGCCTTTTCTGCGCAACCTCTTCTCCGACCCTTCTATTATCCGCCTGCCGTTTCCGGTGTTGCAGCGTCCGGTCGGTTGGCTCATCGCCAAGCTGCGGCGGCGGAAGTCCATGCGGTTGTACGAACAGATCGGCGGCGGGTCGCCGCAACGGCGCATCACAATGGCACAGGCGGCGGCGCTCCAAGACGAACTTGCACGGCAGGGCGTCGGCGCACGGGTGTACGTCGGCATGGTGTGCTGGCATCCGCTGATCGAAAGCACCTTCCAGCAGATTCTTCAAGACCGCATTACGCATCTGGTTGTCCTGCCGCTTTTTCCCCACTTTTCAGTGACGACCACCGGCGCGGCGGCCAAGAAACTCATCGGCTGCTTTGATCAGTACGGCGGCGTCCGCGAGATGCGGCGCAGTTACGTCACCCACTACGAAACTGAGCCGGGCTACATTGCAGCGCTGACCGACCTCATCGTGGACGAGATGCGGCGCTTCCCCGATCCGCGTCCCGAAGCCGTCCAGCTGCTTTTCAGCGCGCACAGTATTCCGACCAAGTACGTTGAGCGCGGCGATCCCTACCTGCGCCACCATGAACGAACCATCGCGGCCGTGATGACGGCGCTTGAACGGCGCTTGGGGGTCCGTCCGCCGCATTTTCTTTCATTCCAGAGCAAGGTTGGCCCAGTGCGGTGGCTAGAGCCTTCCACGGAAGACACCATTCGGCGCTTTGCCCGCGAAGGCTGGGAGCAGATTTTGACCGTGCCAATCAGCTTCGTCTCGGAGCACATTGAGACGCTCTACGAACTGGATATCCAGTACCAAGCGCTCGCCCGTGAAGTCGGCATCCCGCATTTCCGGCGCGTCCCAGCGCTGAACTGCCACCGCGCCTTCATTCGTGGGTTAGCGTCGCTGGCGCGGGCGCGGCTGACGGCCGTTCACCAGTACCACTTAGCGGAACAAGCAGCTAGAGGTTGAAGTGTTCCGCGTACGCTATGGAGCGGATTCTAGTCGTTGACGACGACACCGAACTGTGCGAACTCGTGGCGGAGTATCTAGCCGCCGAAGGCTTTGCGGTTGAGGTGGCGCACGACGGCGAGCTTGGCGTCAAGCGGGCGACCAACGAGCCGTTCGCGCTGCTGATCCTCGATGTCATGCTCCCAAAGCTGGACGGTTTTGAAACCCTCAAGCGAATCCGAGCCGTATCGCATGTCCCGACGCTGATGCTGACGGCGCGCGGCGACGACGACGATCGCATCATCGGTCTCGAAAGCGGCGCGGATGACTATCTCGCCAAGCCCTTCAACCCGCGCGAACTCGTCGCCCGCATTCGGGCGATCCTGCGCCGAACCAAGCCGGAGCTGCTGGCGGAAAAGCTGACGGTCGGCGATTTGGAACTGGACTGCGGCGCGCGCAGCGTCCGCAAGGACGGGCGGCCGGTAGCCGTCACCTCGGTGGAGTTCGACATCCTGACGCAGTTGTTGCGGCACGCCGGCCAAATCGTCTCGCGCGATGACCTGTCGTTGCGGGCTTTGGGACGTCCGTTTCATCCGCTTGACCGGAGTGTGGATATGCACGTCAGCAACCTGCGTAAAAAGCTCGGCCCACACGCAGACGGTAGTGAGCGCATCAAGTCGGTGCGCGGCGTCGGGTATCTCTACGCGCTGTGTTCGTCCGCCAACAAGCCGCGTCCGCACGCCTAGCGCCCTATGCGCACGCTATTCATCAAAATCTTTCTCTGGTTCTGGCTGGCGATGGCGGGGCTTACTGTCTTGGTGACGGTGGTCGGCTCGCTGACGGCCTCGGATGTCGTCTGGCCCGGACGCCGGACACTGACGGCGGCGACCACGCTCTACGCTGAAACGGCCGTCCTGCTGTACGAACAACAGGGAGCGGCGGCCGTGGAGCATTACCTGCGGCGTGTTCTGGAAACGGCCAAGCTGCAAGCGGCGCTCCTTGACGAGAGCGGCCAACCACTGGCCGGCGCGCCGCCGCCCGACTGGCCGATGGGGCGTGACGGCGCGCGCCGCGAAGATTTTACGGTCGTGGACGGCAAGACATTTTTGTTGCGACCAGTGACGGGCACCGGCGGCCGGCGCTACCTGCTAGCGACCGTGTTTGACCGCAATCTGTTGCCGCCGCCCCCGATGTGGACGCGCGCGCGGGTCATTCGGCTGGTGGTGTTTGTGCTCGGTAGCGGCGTGGTGTGTTATGGGTTGGCATGGTACTTGACGCGCCCCATCGGCCGCCTGCGACGGACGGCGCAACGCTTGGCGGCGGGCGATCTGGCGGCGCGAACGGGCGCGAAACTGGGGCGTCTCACGGACGAAATCGGGGGCTTGGCGCGCGATTTCGACGCTATGGCGGAACGCATCGAGTCGCTTGTCACGGCTCAACGCCGTCTTTTCGGCGATATTTCCCACGAGTTGCGGTCGCCGCTGGCCCGGTTGCGGGTGGCGCTGGAACTCGCTCAGCGCAAGGCCGGCGAGGAAGCCCGACCGTACTTGGAGCGTATCGAACGCGACGCCGAACGGCTAGATGAGCTTGTCGGGCAGTTGCTGGCGCTGGCGCGTTTGGAGAGTGAGGCGACGCTGGCCGAGTCAAAAATGCTCGATGTCGCCGCCCTGACGCAGGAAGTGGCCACGGACGCCGACTTTGAAGCGCGCGCCGCTGGACGAACCGTAACCTGCCGGATTGCGTCGGAGGCCGCCCATCAGCGCATCCTCGGTGATGAGGAATTGCTCCGGCGTGCGCTGGAAAACGTCATGCGCAACGCCGTTCGGCACACGCCGGAGGGGTCGTCGGTTGAGGTGACGGTTGACGCCAAAGAGCGAAACTTGCTCATCACGGTGCGGGATCACGGCAAGGGTGTACCGTCCGATGCGCTGGAGGCGATTTTCAAGCCGTTTTATCGGGTTGAGACGGCGCGCGACCGAGCCAGCGGCGGCGTCGGTCTGGGACTGGCGATTGCCGCGCAAGCGGTTCAACTTCA
This sequence comes from Chloracidobacterium sp., assembly GCA_025057975.1. Lineage (NCBI taxonomy): Bacteria > Pseudomonadati > Acidobacteriota > Blastocatellia > Chloracidobacteriales > Chloracidobacteriaceae > Chloracidobacterium > Chloracidobacterium sp. Next base: position 38,470 of record JANWUV010000011.1, on the reverse strand, counting down.
TGGCGGATGCATCACCGCCGAAAATCTGGCGGACGGCTTTCAGGTGACATTGGCGCTGCCGACCCTTGGCGGCGTCGCCGTCCCGGCGGCAGGTTGAGCGCGTCACTCGTCGTCGCGGTGGCGCAGAATCTCCACATCGAAGCGGACAACAAGACCGTCTCGAACCATTTCGTCCACAATGGGCAGCAGGCCGGAGATGTGCTCCGGCTTGTCAATTACCGTCACCACCACCGGCAGGTCGGTTGCGCCGCCCAGCCGGTCGGCCGCTCGAATCTGGCCGCTGAGGCCGAAGCCGGCCAGTCCGCGCGTCACCGTCACACCGGCCGCCCCAGCTAAGCGGAGGCGATGCACCAACGCCCGGTGGAGCGGTTCGGTTTCCCACATGTCATCGTCACCGATAAAGATTTGAAGCGCCTGCGCCATGCCTTCGAGTTTACGCGCCGCCATGCGGGTTGCTCCTCCCAAAGTCGGCGGATGGGTATGCCGTCGGCGACATCATGGCACGAACGCGGCGCGCCGAGGCAAGGCACGGCGTCTCCGACGCCGGCGACAACCATCCCGGCGCGGAACAACCGAAGCGCCCGGACAGAATAACTTGAAAACTGTTTTCAATTCGCCTACGGTTGGCGGCCGGCCTTTCTGGCTGTGAGACCTGACCGGCTTGAGGCTGATTCCCTTATGAAACGGTGGCTTGCCGCTTTACGTCCTTCCACTTCGCCGCCGGTCGCCGACCGACCGTTGACGCTGGCGGATGTTCCCGCCGGCGACCGTGTGCGAATTGCGCGTCTTCTGGACATCGCCGGCGCGGAAACGCTGCGGGAACGCGGTCTCTGCGAGACGGCCGAAGTGCGCGTCATCACCGCCGGCGATCCGCTGGTGTGTTCCGTACTCGGCGTGCGAATGACGCTCAACCGCCGGACGGCGCAGGGCGTGCTTGTGGAACGTTTGCCATGACGCTCGATACGCTGGAGGTCGGAGCGACGGCCCGCGTTGAGCGCGTACGCGGCGGCCGCGCCATTGTTCAGCGCCTACAGGAGATGGGGATGACAACCGGCGTTATGGTCAAGGTCATTCGCGTCGCCCCGCTGGGCGACCCGCTGGAAGTGGAGTTGCGCGGCTACCGGCTGTCGTTGCGCAAAGACGAAGCCGCCGCCGTTGAAGTTTCCGCACTGTGAGTTCGGACTGTGGGTGAAACACATGCCCCGCGCCGTCTAGCGCTTGTCGGTAATCCTAACTGCGGCAAGACCACGCTGTTCAACGCGCTGACCGGCCTCCGTCAGAAGGTCGGCAACTACCCCGGCGTCACTGTTGAGAAAAAGGAAGGGCGCTTCACCGTCGGAGAGCGTGAAATCGTCGTCATTGATCTGCCGGGCGTGTACAGCCTTTCCGCCCGCTCCCTCGACGAACGGATTACGCGCGATGTCGTGTTAGGACGCCAAACGGACACCGAGCCGCCGGAGGCCATTCTGGCCATCGCCGACGCAAGCAACTTGGAGCGCAACCTTTACCTTGTGACGCAGGCGATGGAGTTGGGGCGGCCTGTTTGGCTGGCGCTCAACATGATGGATGTGGCCGAGGCCAAGGGGCTGACCTTTGACCTTGACCGGCTGGCGCAGGCGCTGGGCGTTCCGGTCATCCCCATCGTCGCCAACAAGGGCGTCGGCGTGGAGGCGCTCCGTCAAACACTGGCCGGGCCGCTCCCGCCGCTCCCGGTGCGGCGGTGGCGGTTGCCCCAAGTCATCGAGGCGGAAGTCGGCGCGTTGGCGGAGCAACTGCGCGCCGACCATCGAGTTGCGGATGCGGCGGCGGAAGGTGAAGCCATACGCCTGCTGCTCAACGATGTGACGGAAGACGACACGCCGCCGCCGCCGAATATCCAAGCCGCCGTCACGGCCGCCCGCGAACGACTGGAAGGGATGGGCATTGAATGGTGGGCGGCGGAAGCCGAAGGTCGCTATGGCTGGATACAAACCGTCTGCCAATCCGCCATTGGTCGGCCGGCGACGTTTCAGCGCACAACCAGTGACCGCATTGACGCCGTTGTAACGCACCGGCTGTGGGGTCCAGTACTGTTCGCTGGCTTGATGCTTTTTGTTTTCCAAAGCATTTTCACGTGGGCGCAGGCTCCGATGGACGCCATCGGTTGGGCGGTGGAGCAGCTGGCGGCGGTGACGCGCAAGGTGCTGCCGCCTGGCGAATTCAATGATCTGGCGGTGGACGGCGTCTTGGCGGGCGTCGGCGCGGTCATGACATTTCTGCCGCAGATCCTCATTCTGACCTTCTTTATCGCGCTGCTCGAAGACACGGGCTACATGGCGCGGGCGGCGTTCATTATGGACCGCTTAATGCGCCGGGTGGGTTTGAGCGGCAAAGCCTTCATTCCGCTGCTGAGTTCATTCGCCTGCGCCATTCCGGGCATCACGGCGACGCGCACGATAGAGAACGCCAAGGACCGGTTAGTGACGATTCTCATTGCGCCGCTGATGAGTTGCAGCGCGCGCCTGCCGGTCTATGCCTTGATGATCGGCGCATTCTTCCCGGCCGAACAACGGCTGTGGGGCGTGTTTTCAACGGCCGGCGTCATGTTGTTCGCCATGTATGCGCTGGGCGTCATTGCCGCCGTCGCCGTCGGGTGGCTGTTTAAGCGGACGTTGATTCGCGGCGCGTCCCCGCCGCTGATTATGGAACTGCCGCCCTACCGCATCCCGTCGCCGCGCACCGTGCTGCTGACGATGTTCTCAGCCGCCGGGCAGTTTCTCCATCGCGCCGGTACGGTGATCTTGGCGATTGCTATTGTCCTGTGGTTTCTGGCGGCCTACCCGCGCCAGGTGGCGCTCAGCCGCGACTACGCCGCCGAGCGCGCGGCCGTCGCAGAGGCCGTCCGGCAGGGAACGGTGACGGAAGCGGACGCTGCCGCTCAGCTTCAGACGCTGGAACGGTTGGAGAAGGCGGAACGACGCGAAAAAAGCTTCATCGGGCAGGCCGGCAAGCTCATCGAGCCGCTGATTGCGCCCTTAGGTTTCAACTGGAAGATCGGCGTCGGCGTCCTTTCGGCGTTTGCGGCGCGCGAAGTGTTTGTGGGAACGCTGGCCATTGTCTATGGCGTCGGCGACGACGAGGAAGCCGTCAGTGGGCGCGCCCTGCACGCGGCATTGCAGGCCGACCGTCACCCGGATGGGCGACCTGTTTTCTCGCCGCTGGTCGCCGTTTCGGTCATGGTGTTTTTTGTACTGGCAATGCAGTGCATGTCTACGCTGGCTGTCGCACGGCGTGAAACAAACAGTTGGCGCTGGCCGGCGGTGATGTTCGTGTACATGACCGTGCTGGCCTACGTCGGCAGCCTACTGGTGTATCAGGGCGGTCGTTGGCTAGGGTTGGGGGAATAATGGAGTCTTCCAACTTGCGCTTTTCAGATGTTCGTCAAGAGCGTACCCTGTGGGTAAGCGTGTTGACCCCCGTCGCCATCGCCTGTTTTAGGAGGCAGTCTTACCATGCTTCGTCTGCCTACACGCGAAGCCGTCCTTGCCGAGTTGGACGCCCTGATGCAGCAGGGTGCAATGCTTTATCAAGCCACTGCCAACGGAAATGTGCGTGTCCTGGCCGGATTGCTCGGCCCGGCCTATCGCGGCTTGATCCAGAAACGTGGCAAGCGCGAAGACGCTACCGCGCTGCCGGTCGGCTACCCGGCCAACTTCGACTGGCGCTATGAGCGTAACCAGCCGGAAATCCGGCGACTGACCGAAGCCGCCAAAATCGCCCAGTGGAACGCTGCCACCGACTTGAACTGGGACCAGCCGGTTGACCCTTACGATCCAGGTACTGAACTCCTGCCCGAAAGGTTTCATCCGGCGTACTGGCTACCGTTGTGGTCAAAGCTGACCGAACGGGAGCGCCGCGAACAGGTTCATGCCCTGACCAGTTGGCTGCTGAGCCAGTTTTTGCACGGTGAACAAGGCGCGCTCTACGCCGCCGCACTGACGACCACGGCCGTACCCTGGTTGGACGCTAAGCTCTACGGCGGCACGCAGGTAATGGACGAAAGCCGCCACGTCGAGGCCTTTCACACCTACCTGACGACGAAGCTCGAAAAACTCTACGACATCAACGATAACCTCTACGTCGTCATTGACGCCCTAATGACCGACTCGCGCTGGGATGTGAAGTTTTTAGGGATGCAAATCATGATCGAGGGCCTCGCGCTGGGTGCGTTCACGATGCTGCGCCAACTGTCGGGCGAGCCGCTGCTGCGGGAGTTGCTCAAAATGGTCATTACCGACGAAGCCCGGCATGTTCATTTTGGCGTCCTTGCGCTGGGAGAGTTCTACTTGAAGGAAGTCACCGAACGCGAACGCCGTGACCGCGAGGACTGGGCCTTTGAAATGGCCGTCCTGCTGCGCAACCGCTTCCTGCTGCACGAAATCTACGACGAGTACTTTGCTCATCGGATTCGTCGGTCACAGTGGAATCGGCTCGTGCTCCACTCGGACATGATGGCGATGTTCCGGCGAACCATGTTCCGGCGCATCATTCCAAATCTAAAGCGCATCGGTTTGCTTAGCGACCGCATTCGTCCACACTACGCCCAGCTTGGTCTGCTGGCGTTTGAAAACGAGCGTGCCGCGCCGGAACTAACAGCGCACGATCTGCTCAACGATGCATAGCGACTAACTCACGGAGGCCTTCTTCAAACGTCACGGTCGGGTCGTAGCCCAGAACGCGCCGCGCCTTGTCAATGTCGGCTAGTGAATGGGCGATGTCGCCCGGCCGAGGCGGAGCATAAATCGGTGCAAGGCTCGTCCCCAGCAACCGATTAAGCTGCTCCACCAGCATCATAATGGAAATCCGCCGCCCGCAGGCGATGTTGAACACGTCGCCTTGAAAGCGTCCCGAAGCCGTCATCGCCAGCAGGTTGGCCGCCACGACGTTAGCGACGGGCGTAAAGTCGCGCGTTGCCGTCCCGTCACCGTAAATTGTCGGGCGTTCGCCGCGCGTCATGACGGCGACAAACTTGGCGATGACGCCGGCGTACTGACTGGTCGCGTCCTGACGCGGCCCAAAGACGTTGAAATAGCGTAGGCACAGCGTATCCATGCCGGACAGCGCCGCGTAGGCCGCCATATAACCCTCGCCCGCCAGCTTGGTCGCAGCATAGGGACTCAGGGGGCGCGGCGGCATCGTCTCCACCTTCGGGAGCGTCGGCGTGTCGCCGTAGATGCTTGACGACGAAGCATAGATGACACGCCGCACCCCGGCGCGCGCCGCCGCATGGAGCAGCGTCAGCGTCGCCACTTCGCCGCACCGCTGCGAGGTGAACGGGTCCTGCACTGAACGCGGCACGCTCGGCAGCGCCGCCTGATGAAACACCACCTCGACGCCCGCCACAGCGCGTTCTGCAACCGTTGGATCTTCCAGCGCGCCTTCGATGAATTCCACGTCCTGTGCGACCGTCGCCAGATTGCGGCGGAAGCCGGTGCAGAGGTTGTCCACCACGCGCACCCGGCGGCCGTCGCGGACGAGTTGTTCCACAAGGTGGCTGCCGATGAAGCCGGCGCCGCCCGTCACAAGGCAATCGGCGCTCATGTGCGCCTCCCAACAACGGCATAGAGCGGATCGCCCCCGCCGGGGCTGCGGTCAAAAATCCGTATGTCGCGCCAGACGCCGGCCGCTCGGAAGAAACCTTCGACCAACTGACAACGTTGGTGGTCGTCAAGCGTCAGCCAGATGGCGATGGCTTTGGTCGGAAAACAGCGGTTGGAAAACGTGACGACCAGCGGCCCACCAGGGCGCAACACACGCCCGATGTCGCGTAAAACGGCGACCGGATGGATGAGATAATCCACGGAAACGCACAGCCCCGCCGCATCCATCGCGGCGTCGTCCAGCGGCAGGCGCGGGTCAGCATTCAAGTCATGGACAAACCAGCGGGTCAGCCGGGGATTGGCGGCAAGTTCGGCGGCGTTCATCCCGACGCCGACGACCTGTCGGTAGGCGACTTCTTCAGGCAAATGGCTCACCCAGCTCGAACAAACGTCGAGAATGTCCCCGCCGGGTGGGAAAAACTCGCGGTAAAGCTGTGTGACGGCGGCGATTGCGCCAGCGTCAATGTGCGTGACAAAACGCGGCGCAGCATAAAACCAAGCGTCCGGTGTTTCGTCCCAGCGTCGAAACGCTTCCGGCGGTAACTGCGCGACATCGAACATGGCGGCCTTTACCTTTGCAGCCCAAGAATCTCGACAACCGGGCGCTCAAACGTCCCTGTGACACGGATGGGGATCATCTGGCGCTCACCCAGCGCATCCAACAGCGGCGGCAGGCCGCCGCCAGTGAGGAACGTCAGCGGAAAACGGAGGTCGAAGTCAATTTGCGCTGGCCGTTCGTCCAACGAGATTGTCCCGCGTCCTGTGACTTGTCGCCCTTCTTCAACATCGCAGTTTAGCCCGTCGAGCTTGACCGTCGTTCCTTCTAAAGCAAAGCGAAACGCCAGTTGCCGAAAGGCCAATCCATCTGTGTTTGGCGGCGTCTCCGGCAGTGCAGCGGCATCAGGGGCGGACGACGTCTCGAGCCAGCGCTTGCGCAGCGCCCCAAGCGCTCCAAGGTCAAACCCACCGATCCGTACGGCCGGCGCCGCCATGGTGCGGCCGATCGTCCCCGGCCGAATCCGAGTGAGACGGCCGTTGCGCAACGCGGCGTCGCCGGAGCCGCCAAGCTTCTCGAAAGCTTGGGTTGCGTAGGTGTACTGGCCTGTGACATCCAGCCGGAACGTTCCGGAGCCGGTAACGGCGGGCGTCTCCGGCGGGGTCGTCAGTTGTTCCACAGCGATGTCCGTCAGCCGCCCTGTGATGGCGAAGCTCAGCCGCTCCGGCTCGAAGATTAGACGGACGGCGCTTGCGTCCAACGCGCCGCCTAACCAGACCGCTGTCGTCCGTCCCAGCGCGACTTCGCGCCCCCGCACGCGCCCTTCCGTTGCCAGACGCTCGAAGACAAAGGGTGTCTCTGTCCACTGCAACCGGCTGTTTTGCACCGTCAACTGTTCGATGGTGAACGCTCCGTCGCCGTCGGTCGGCGCACCGGTTTGAAGCCGCAGCGTCGTCGCTGCCGTGATGGGAGGGGGCGGCGCGTCCGACGCAGCGCCGGTTGTGCGCGCGTGACCCGCCAGCCGCAGGTCCGCTTCCGTCACCAACAAATGGGTGAAGACCGGGCGGCGGCGAAAAAGGTTGACCCAGCCGATGCCGAATTCGGCGCGGCGCACCGTACCAGCCAAGTGGTCTGCAGGTCGGTTCTGCCCAAGCGTGACCTCCCGAACGACAATGGTCAACGGGAGAAAAGACGTCGCCTGCGCTTCGGAGATGTAAACTGGCGTCCCAAGCGCCCGTCCCAAAAGGCCTTCCAAATGGGGAACCAACCAGCCACTGGGGATTAGACGCGGGACGGCAAACAACAGGAGCAGCGACAGCGCCAAAACAGCGGCCCCGGCGGCGGCCCATCGCCAACGCCGTAGTCCGTTCGTTTGCAGGCTAGCAACCGCCATCGGTTTTCACTGCGGCCCTCAACCGCTCAAGGGCGATGGCGGCGGCGGCTTGCTCCGCCGCCTTGCGGCTTGGCCCGCGTCCTTCACCCAGCAGGCGTCCCTCGATCTCGACTATGACGTGAAACGTCGGTTGGTGTGACTGGCCTTCGACGGCGACGGTTTGATAGACGGGCAGCGGGCGGCGATGCAGGCGCAACCAGTCCTGCAGCGCCGTCTTAGCGTCAAGCGCGGCAATGCGCGCAAAATCCAGCGCAGCGACCTCTTCGGCGAAAATTCGACGCACCGCTTGCGTGGCGGCCGCAACGCCGCCGTCGAGGTACAGCGCGGCGACCACGGCTTCAAAGGCGTTTTCGAGCAGGTTTTGCTTGCGACGGCCGCCCTGCTGTTCCTCGTTGCGTCCTAACCGCAACGTTGCGCCGATGCCGATCCGTTCAGCGGCGCGGGCCAACTGGGCTGACGCAGCCAAGTAGCCCTTGGCTTTAGCCAACTCGCCCTCACCGGCGGTTGGAAATTGCTCAACCAGCCAAGCGCAGAGGATAAAACCCAACACGGCGTCGCCTAGAAACTCAAGCCGTTCATTGTGCGGGGTGGGCGGATGTTCCAGCGCGTAAGAGCGATGGGTGACAGCCTCCACTAAGAGTTCACGCCGAACGAAGCGATAGCCCAAGTTGGCTTCAAGCCGGGCCATCTGAGCCTCAAAAGCCTGACTACCATGCTTTGGCGTCATGCGGTCGCCGCTTCCATCATTATCGCCGGTTGTACGCCGGTTCGAGCGCTGTTCGGACCTTAGAGCCGGCAGCTTGATTTGAAGCTCGCCATATATTCGTTCAGACCGTCTTTCTTACCGTCGTTCCAAATTTCGTAGGCGTCCTCAAGTTCTTTGCGGGCGTTGGCGATGAGCGTCTTGTAGGCGTCTTTGTTCGGCGACATTTCAGCGACGATGATGCCGCGCGCGAAAAACTCGGACGCCTTTCTCGCTTCGTCCTTCGCCCCCTGCAAAAGCTGCTGTCCGTGTTCTCCGGCTTGCTGTTCGCCGTTCAGCTTGTTGAAGGCTTCAGCTTTTTGGTCATACCGCGTGTTGTGGATTTGGCCGAGCAGGAAGTACACGTCGGGATAAGCGTCGCACTTCGCCTCAATCGAGGCCAGCAGCGCTTTTTCGGCTTCATCGTTGCGGTTGGCGGTAAAGTGGGCGAACGCCTGAAGGCGGTGGAAGTAAGCAATGAAGCCCGGCTTGACCTTATCCCACGTCGTCGTTTTCTCGTCATAGAGCATCCTGTCGCTCTTGTTTTCCTCGACAACAAGCTTAAGCGCCGTGGTGGCATACTTAGCGGCTTCCGCCCAGGCGTCGGCCGCCGCCGGTACGACGCCTTTCTTGAGGGCTTGGCTTTCTGCCAGCGTCGTCAACTGGAAGGCGAAAAACAAATCGGTCTCGGGCACCGCCGCGACGTACTCAGCGGCGATTTTAGCGGCGTTAGCTAGATCGCCGGCTTCCTTGTAGCGTGTAAACAGCGCATAGCGGGCGGCGTTGACCTGCCCCTGCACATACTTGACGTAGGTCGGCGTCGGATCGGATTCAAAAAACGCGCGGGCCAGTTCAAGTTTTTTGACCGGATCCTGCTCGGCCTCAATCTTTTTGTAATCGTCGTACTCTTTGCGCTGCTTGGCGGCAGTGTCTTGCGGCCGAGCCGCCCCAAGCTCATCAGCAACGGCGGTGAAGCCAACCGGCCCCGCGATGAGCGCGAGGCTCAGGACGGCGATCGAAACAGTCTTCATGGCAAATCAGCTCTCCTCGAAGTGGTTCAAACTAAGGTGTTTTTAAGACTGGGCCGGCGACCAACTGCGGCTGGTCGAGCGCGGCTGTATGGATGGGACACGCGCTGAGACTGTCTAGTTCCAACTGGAAGAAAGCGTTCAACCGAAGCGATGATGCTGGCAAGCCCCCGAAGGTTTGTCAAACGACGACCAACGTGGAAAAGTTACGCCCTGTGGGCAAGCGACCGACCAAGTGAGGAATCAGGGTTGACGCGCCACGCCACTGATGTATAACGCGCGCTGTTCATGTTTTGCGCTCCCGGCTCTGTAATCCTTCCCAAGGAGAACTCAACTATGGCTTCCGTGCGCGTTCCGTACAGTAAAGAAGATGACTATACCGAGGAAATCATTCGGCGGCGGCAGGAACTGGTTCAGGAGCGAATCGGTGAACCGCTCCAACACATCAATCGCTACTCCTTTGATCCGCATGTATGCCGTGGCAACATCGAGAACTTTATCGGCGTCGCGCAAGTGCCGATTGGGTTGGCCGGGCCGATTCTCATTCACGGAGAGCATGCGCAGGGCGAGTTTCTGATCCCGCTGGCGACCTCTGAGGGGACGCTCGTCGCTAGCTACAATCGCGGCATGAAGGCGCTGACGATGGCGGGCGGTGTGCTGTGTACGGTTGCGGCTGACCAGATGCAGCGCGCGCCGGTGTTCGTCTTCCAAAACGCCCGCGACGCCCGCGATTTCGCCGACTGGTTGCGCGAGCACTTCAGCCAGATCAAGGCCGCCGCCGAGTCCACGACGCGGGTCGGGAAGCTGCTCAGCATTGAGTTCTACCAGTCGAACAAGTTTCTTTTCACGCGCTTTAACTATTCGACAGGCGACGCCGCCGGACAGAACATGGTCGGGCGTGCGACCTACTTTGCCTGTCAGTGGATTGTCGAGAACAACAACAAAGTTGTCCGCTGGTTTCTGGAATCCAACTTCGCCACCGACAAAAAAGCGTCCCAAATCAACAGCATTATGACGCGCGGCAAGCGCGTAACAGCCGAAGCAACCATCCCCGGCGACCTGTTGCGGCAGGTCATGCACACCTCGCCGGAGTCGCTGCACTATCACTTTCAGGTCCAGTCCATCGGCGGCTTTCTGTCAGGCGTCAACAACAACGGGGCGCACTCGGCCAACGGTGTGACGGCGATGTTTATCGCCACGGGACAGGATGTCGCCAACGTTTCGGAGTCGTCGGCCGCCATTCTCTACTGCGAACACACCCCGGACGACGCCCTTTACATTTCCATCACAATCCCGTCGCTAATTGTGGCGACGTACGGCGGCGGCACGGGATTGCCGACTCAGAAAGAGTGCCTGAAGCTCCTAGGCTGCGACGGCCCTGGGAAGGTCAATAAACTTGCTGAAATCGTGGCGGCCGTCGTCCTGGCTGGCGAACTGTCGCTGGCTTCGGCGATCAGTTCGCATGATTGGGTGTCAAGCCACGAACAGTACGGACGCAATCGCTGAGATTCCCCCCCAACCCTAACTGACTATACCGAGCAGAGGCGGCCGTGAAGTTGCTTTGGCGCCACGACGGCTCTCCCTGCACCGGATACGTTGAAAAATACCCTCATATGAACGAAGTCCAACTGGCCGTTTTCCCCTCTGACGCCGACCCAGCGGCGCTAAGCTCCGCGCGGTTTGGCCTTGCAGCGCACTTGGGGATTGAGTTTACCGAAGTGACGCCCACCTACTTGCGGGCGCGCATGCCCGTTGACGACCGAACAAAGCAGCCCTTCGGACTGCTCCACGGCGGCGCTTCCGTCGCTTTGGCGGAGACGCTGGGAAGCGTCGCCTCGCATCTCGTGTCCCCGGAACGCATGGTTGTCGGTCTGGAAATCAACGCCAACCATGTTCGCGCCGTGCGCGAAGGCTACGTTCACGGAACGGTGACGGCGTTGCATATCGGATCAAGCACCCATGTGTGGGACATCAAAATCCGCGACGACGAAGGGCGATTGGTGTGCGTCAGTCGTCTGACAATCGCCGTGCTAAATCGTCCTGCGCCACCACCGGTGGTTTAGCGCTACAAAGTTCTTGCGTCGCCGGACGGCCGCTCTGTTGCTGAAGGAGGCGGAGCAACGGCGGCGCGTCAAGGCGGCGTAGGGTGTCTTGAACTTATGCCGAAAAAAACCAAAGCACAGAAAATTCGGGCGCAGCAGCGCCAAGCAGCTGCTCAACGCCAAGCGACGGTTGCCCACCCGGCGCCGCCCGCTCCATCCGGTTTCACTTCGCCTGGCATGGTTTGGGGGCGCTATCTTGGTTTGCGCTTTTTGCTCCACGCGAAGCCGGTCACTGAGGATGTTCAGTCGGCGTCGGCGCTACACGATGTCGCCTTGCTGTGCATTGATGAACTACGCGACGGCGTCATCAAAGTTTTCTTTGAGCGGATGACCCTTGATGAACTCCGGCGGCGCATGGACGAAGCGCCGTTCCGCTGGCTGCCGGCCGACAAAGTACAGGCGGCGCGCGTCATTGCCTACGGCAAGCGGATTAACGACTACATTGAGAAGCCGCCGCCGGACAATTTCGCCGACTTTCTGGCGCGATTCGACGAGTTGCCGCCGGCGTCGCTCCCGCCGGGCGTCTTTTTCTGTCCGGTTTCCGACGATCCGCTGCCAAATGACTACGCCGAACAAATCAAGAAAAACGCCCTCGGCGGTGTGGACGGCTATTACCTTTCCGACCGGGCGCAGAGGAAGCAACTGGGCGCGCGGCATCCGCGTTACGCCCTGCCGCAACATGTCCGCTACCGGACGGCCATTGTTGAGTCCGACCGCTTGACGCTGCGCCCAGAAGGCTGGGACACACCGGTACGCGCCATCCCGCCGGAAGGGCTCGAAGACGCCGTTGGGTTAGCGATGACGCAGGACCTCCAGCGCGGAACGGTCTTTTCTATTGAACGCCACATCGCGGACGCCGCTGTACCCAACCCCTTTATCGTGGACGCCGACGTCGAGCAGGCGTTGACGTTGTCCTTGGCGGCGACGATGGACGGAAAGGACATTCCGCTGGAACACGATGCCTTGGCGGTCGCCTTTCTCCTTGAAGCCATTGATGAAGGTGTGGCACTGTGCCGGCAAATTCATCGTGAAAATGTTGAACGAGAGATGGACTCGGCGGTAGTGATGCAGGCGCTTGAAACCTGCCTCCAGACACTGCGCCGGCCGCCGGGCGGCGTGTCCGGCCCGCGAGCGTACATTGAACATCTGGCGTTGACCCTGCGCTGAAGCGGCGTACGGTGAAAGTGCGTTGAAAACCATTGACTTTGCGCGTTTGCAGGCGCACAACTAAGACGTCCCGGATGCGTTGTAGCGCGCAGTGGCGCTGCGACGCCGCTGTGAGGTTGTCATCATGAAGCGTGAATCGTACTTGTTGTCGAATGGTCGAAGCATCATCTTCACGGAGCGGAAGCTGTGGCTGACCCGCCCAGGTGAGTTGGCGGATGTTTTGAAGTCGCTGCTGGCGGTTGGCTTCGCCGTGGTGTCATTTGTGACGACGATGGCGGCCGCCGCTGGACTGATGCAGGGGTTTTCGCCGGTCGGGGTGGTGTGGCTCGCGCTGGGCGCAGCTGGTCTGTACACAACTTGGTTGTTGTTCCGGCGGGCAATGGGCGCTATTGCCGGGCTGCCGGAATTGGTTGTCGAACGCATTGGCGACCGTTTGTATGTCTTGGGCGAAGCCTACGAGGCGTCCACAGCGCGCTTCTTTGGGGCGTGGGGTGTGTTAGGCGTTCGGCAAGGCGCAGTCGAGACGCCACTGCTGCGGGGACTGGACGCTGATGAAGCGGATTCGCTGGCGACGCACCTCAACCATGTTCTTCTCGGTGATGTCTTGGCTGGAGCAACGCAGCCAGTTGCAGCTCCTGAGGCGGCCCTACCAGCGCAAGCCTAGTTATCGTGTGGCGGCGCGTCTTTTGAGCGGTGAGCATTGCCAAGCGTGACGTTTCTCACATAGCATCCGCCTGCCGGTGGTGGTCGGTGAACCCGCCGGCGCCGGGCGGGTTTGTGAGACCCTAAACTCTAAAGTGTGGCGCACGGGCCGCGCCGCTGGTCACCGCTATGCCCCTTGAACAGGTCATCCGTGAATGGAAAGTTCGGCACCTAGAGCCATCGCGTCCTGTGGTGGTCGCGCCTGAAACCTCACTGGCGGACGCCATCAAGGCGATGATGGCCGAGCGCGCCGGTTACGCTTTCGTCTGTGAGGACGGGCGTTTGCTGGGGATTGTGACGGAACGCGATTATCTGCTCAAAGTCATCGGTCTTGGGGTTGGGTACGACGCCGCCGTGCGTCACTTCATGACGCCCAACCCGACAACCATCCGCGAAGACGCCACCATCCTTGAGGCGATGCGTTTGATGGATCGCGGGAACTACCGGCATTTGCCGGTGTTGGATGCGGACGGCCGCATCCTTGGTGTGATTTCCACCCGGCACATCATCAGTTTCATCGTTGATCACTTCCCCAAGGATGTCGTCAATCTCCCGCCCAAACTTGACCAGAAGAGCCTGACGGTGGAAGGCGGTTAGCCGGTTGGGGCGCTGCGCCGCCGCCTGCGATGCGGCCGACGCAGCACCTACAGAAAGCAACGCTTTCTGAAAGCCGGCCTGTCAAACAACAACGTTTGCCATCATGGGGAGTTCTCTCGATGTCATCCACAGCCATCCTTGGCAACACTGAAGAAAGAGTTCAGGAAGTCACTTCTGTTACCATTCGCTTCGCCGGTGACTCCGGCGACGGCATGCAGTTGACCGGGACGCAGTTTACAAACACAGCGGCGCTACTAGGTAACGACATCAGTACGTTGCCGGATTTTCCCGCCGAGATTCGCGCGCCGCAGGGCAGTTTGCCGGGCGTCTCCGGCTTCCAAGTCAACTTCTCCAGCATGGACATCCGCACACCTGGCGATGAGCCGGATGTCCTTGTGGCGATGAACCCAGCCGCCCTGAAGGTCAATCTGCCCGACCTGCACGAAGGCGGCATTTTGATTGTCAATGAAAACGAGTTCACCAAGGCGAACCTCGATAAGGCCGGCTACACCTCCAACCCGCTGACGGACGGTTCGCTGGCGGGTTACCGACTGATTTCAATCCCGATTACGGACCTGACTTACAACGCGCTGGCCGACATGGAGATGACCAAGCGCAACAAGGAACGTTGTAAGAACTTCTTTGCGCTGGGGATTGTTTTTGCGTTGTTTGACCGGCCGTTGGAGCCGACCTATCGGTGGATTGAGCAGAAGTTTGCGGCCAAGCCGGAAATCGCCGAAGCGAACCGGCGAGCGCTTAAGGCTGGTTTCGACTACGCGGACACGACGGAGATTTTCACGACGCACTATCGGGTGCGGAAGGCGAATCTGCCGCCGGGTAAGTACCGCAAAATCACCGGCAACGAAGCGACGGCGTTGGGGTTTGTCACAGCGGCGGAGTTGGCGGGGCGGCCGCTGTTTTACGGCAGCTACCCGATTACGCCGGCCTCGGACATTCTACACGAGTTATCGCGGCTGAAGAACTTCGGCATCAAATCCTTTCAGGCCGAGGATGAAATCGCCGCGATGGGGGCTGCGATTGGCGCGGCTTTTGCTGGACATATCGGCCTGACGGGCACGAGCGGTCCCGGCGTCTGCCTCAAAAGCGAAGCTATCGGCTTGGCGGTCATGACTGAACTGCCGGTAGTGATTATCAACGTTCAACGGGGCGGTCCATCCACAGGGTTGCCGACCAAAACCGAGCAGGCGGACCTGCTTCAGGCGCTCTATGGCCGCAACGGCGAGTGTCCTGTCGCCGTGGTTGCCCCATCTTCACCCAGCGATTGCTTCTACATGGCGGTGGAGGCTGTCCGGCTGGCGGTCACGTTTATGACGCCGGTTTTCTATCTTTCAGACGGCTACATTGCCAACGGCGCCGAGCCGTGGCGGATTCCGCAGCTTTCGGAGCTACCGGCGATGAAGGTGGCGCTGCGGCAGGACCCAAAGGGCTTTCTGCCCTATGAGCGGGATGAGCAGACCTTGGCGCGTCCCTGGGCGATACCGGGAACACCAGGTCTTGAACACCGCATTGGCGGTCTTGAAAAACAACACCGCACGGGGAACGTCAGCTATGATCCGGCGAACCACGATTTTATGGTGCGGCTGCGCGCCGAAAAAATCGCCCGCATTGCGAATTTCATCCCCGACGCTGTGGTAGAGGGCGACCCAGAAGGCGATCTGCTGGTGGTGGGATGGGGCGGCACGTACGGCGCAATTGCGACGGCGACCGAGGAGCTGCGCCGGCAGGGGTATCGGGTGTCCAATGTTCACTTGCGCTACTTGAATCCCTTCCCCCGCAATCTGGGCGACGTGCTCAAACGATTCAAGCGGGTCGCCGTCGCCGAGCTCAACCTTGGGCAGCTCAACCTGCTGATTCGCGGCAAGTTCTTGGTGGACAGCGTGAGCATCAACAAGGTGGCCGGCAAGCCGTTCAAAATTTCCGAACTGGTGGCACACTGCAAGGCGTTGCTATGACATTGATAACAGTATTTCACGCGCCGCGCCGCCCCCGCGCGGCTGCGACAGGATGACACAACCATGACCGAACCACTCAAAATCGCCGGCGCATCTGAGACGCCGCTCAATCTCCAACGGACGGACTTCATCTCGGATCAGGAAGTTCGTTGGTGTCCGGGCTGCGGGGACTACTCGATTCTCTTTCAGGTGCAGTCGGTGCTCCCCAAGCTCAATATCCCACGTGAGAACCTCGTGTTTGTGTCGGGCATCGGTTGTTCGAGCCGCTTCCCGTACTACATGAACACCTACGGTTTTCACACCATTCACGGCCGTGCGCCGACGATCGCCACCGGCATCAAGGTCGCCAACCCGAATCTGTCGGTATGGGTCATTACTGGCGACGGCGACGGCCTCTCCATCGGCGGCAATCACTTCATCCACATCATGCGCCGCAACTTGGACGTGAATGTGCTGTTGTTCAACAACCGCATTTACGGCCTAACGAAGGGACAGTACTCGCCGACTTCGGAGTTCGGCAAGAAAACGAAGTCAAGTCCGATGGGCAGTATTGAGCGGCCAATCAATCCGCTCTGCGTTGCCATTGCCTCTGAGGCGACTTTTGTGGCGCGCTCGATTGACGTGGACACCAAGCACCTTGCGGCGACCATCGAGCGGGCGGCGCGGCACAAGGGCGTGTCGTTCATCGAGATTTATCAGAACTGCAACATCTTCAACGACGGTGCGTACAAGCATATCAGCGACAAGGAAGTGCGCGCCGACAACATGCTCTACTTGGAGCATGGCAAGCCGATGATTTTCGGCAAGGATCGGAACAAGGGCATTCGACTCAACGGCATCAAGCCGGAGGTCGTCACGATTGGGGAAAACGGTATCACGGTGGATGATTTGCTCGTTCACGACGAGCATGCCGAAGACCCAACGCTGGCGTATCTGCTGACGCAGATGGATTTCCCGGAGTTCCCCGTGCCGATGGGCGTGTTTCGGAATGTCGTCAGGCCAACGTTTGAGGACTTGATGGCGCAGCAGATCGAGACGGCGATGGCAGGTGGACGCGGCGACCTAGAAAAGCTCCTCAACAGCGGCGACACGTGGGTGGTTGAGTAAACGGCCGCGCTTGCGTTGCGCCGAAAAGACGGCGCAGCGAAAGTTGGAAGCCCGCCGGAAGGCGGGCTTCTGATTCTTTCCAGCGGAATCTCTTGAGGCGTTTTCTGTCAAGGCGCAGCGCGGCGTACGCTCTGGCGTCGCGGCCGTGTCAACTCGGCCTGACCCCGGCGTTTGCGTCAACGCCGCCCCTTGACGATGACGCACGAACCTACCGGCCCTTCTCACGCAGCGCCGCTTGGACTTCGGGCGGCAGGTTGGTGAAGAAGCGGTGCCCGGTGGCGCGTTCGATGTCAGCGACCGATACGCGGTAGTTTTCCCAGTTGTCGTTGCGAATGCCCTGCCGGTTGGGCATGTCCACGGCGATGACTTGGGTATCCTTGTTGATGCGCGCAAGATCGTTGTCGCCGCGTGGAATCAGGACGACTATCTTCCAGACCCGTTCGGGGATGGCGATGTTGGCGTCCCCACCCTGGCCTGGAATACGTCCGATTTCACCGTAGCTGCCCATCACTGTATAGGCTTCCATGTCGTTCTGGCGAATCTGGTCGCGGACGTACCGCTCCATCCGCTCCCACGGCCCTTGATTGTTGTCTGGCGCTTGCGGAAGCACGTTTGTCATCAGGAACGTGCCGTCGTTCATTTGGCGGTTGGCCGTCCGGTCAGCGCTCGGCAGGTGGTGGCCGCGGTCGTAGCCGCTGCCTGTGTAGTCAAACGCCGTCACACGTCGCCAACCTTCAGGGAGTTGGTTGTCCGTGCTTCTTTCATCAAACTTGCCTCGGCTTTCGCGTCCTAGGTGCGACTGGTCGGTATGCCACGCAACCCAGTTGGGCTTGGCGTCGGCACGGTTGTACGAGGCCGTGAACTGATCGCGAACAATAAGGTAGTTGTTTTCATTGCGGACATCCGGCGTGGCGTTCGACGGATTGCCGAGTAGGAGGGGGCTGTTGTCGGGCGGCGGCGTCGGACGCGGCGGGGCCGGCGGCGGCGTCCGATCCGTCCCCGTCACTGAAAGCGACCAACTGCGGAGTGTGCCGACATCTGCGCGCTCACGGTCTTCGACGATGAGCGTCCATTCGCCCTTGGCGTCAATGCCGTTGAAGTCGGCCGGATTGGCGGTGAAGCTCACTGTCCCGTTGCCGCGTCCGCCCTCACGGTTGCGCAACGTCACTTCCTGGCCTTGCGGCGACCGAAGTTTGACCACCAAGTCGCTCGCGTAGGTGTGCGCAATGTTGACATCCACGCGCACACCGGTCGCTTTGATGTCATCGTTGATGACAATGCTTGACGTGGTGGTTTGGAAATCCCGAATGGCGGCGTTGGGTGTCGCGGTCTGTGTGACGGTGCGGACGCCGTTGGCCGGCGGTGCAGGCGGCGGCTCCGGCGCCGGGCGAGTTCCTGTCAGGGCCAGCGACCAGTTGCGCAGCGTCCCAACATCGCCGCCGGCGCGATCCTCGACGATAAGCGTCCAGTTGCCCTTGGTCGAGACGCCGTTGAAGTCGGCCGGATTGGCGGTGAAGCTGACCATACCGTCGCCGCGCCCCCCTTCGCGGTTGCGAAGCGTGACTTCCTTGCCTTCAGGGGAACGCAGTTTGACGACTAGATCACTTGCATAGGTGTGGCTGATGTTGACATCCACCCGGACGCCGGTCGTTTTCAAGTCGTCGTTAATCGTGATGGTGGAAGTGGTGGTCTGAAAATCCCGGATGGCGGCGTTAGGGGAGGCCGAGCCGGTGACAGTCTGCGTCAGGCCGGCCATCGCAGCCGTCATCGTCGCATTCGCCGCCGTCGGCGTGGCGGACTGACGAAACATCGCAAACAAACTAGCGCGTAGCCGGTCAGCCTGGTTGAAACCGACACGCGCCGTGTGCGCGGCGTCCAGTGAAGCCAAACTGAAAGCGGAGGGGCGCTGGTTGGTCGTCTCAACCGGCGCAGGAGGCGGTGATTGTGTACGCGCTCGTGGGGCGATGGATTGATCTTCCACCCGCGCCCGTTGGAGGCGGGAAATCAAAGCGGCGAAGGGATTACCAATGCGTGTCATAACATCCTTTCAAAGCGCGCAAATGCCTTTCGCATATCAAGAAAAATACCTACCGGCGTATGCCGGTCGCCCGCCAGAACATCGTTGGTTAGCAGGCTTTCCACGCCATGTTATCGCGTCTGTTCAGAGTATGTTGCGCCGAATAAAGCCTTGGTCTCGAAAAAGTTAGCCTTGGCCTTTCGATGTAAATACGACATTAACGAAGGCTGCCTGCTACGTTGCGTTTTAGCTTTGCTGAAACACGGCTGATACACTACCGCGCCAACGGCGACAGGCGCGCGCCGATTGGAACACAAAGTGTGGTATATGCAACCGACCGCCAAAACGACGGCGGCGCAGCCAAATCTTCGGTGGCGAGGTAAACGCCGATGTCGCGTCGGTCGTGGTTTGCCAAACTCTTCCTCAAGGACGAGGAAGTTTACCTGTTCGGCGTTCAGCTTGTGATTCGAGCCTTTGGTGAAGATACACTGCGCCGGCGACTGGCGACAGTCGTCGCTGACCCGGACGGCGATCTGCAGGATGCCGCCGCCAAACAGCGGTATCTCAAGCGCATCGTGGCGCTGTTGCTGGAACAGGAACCCTACTGGACACATGCCTACTGGGAGTATGTCGCCGGTGAGGAAGCACGACAGATGTTTGAAGAATGGTCGGCGGAGTTGTCGGCGTCCTCGGCGACCGAAGAGGAGGAGGTCGGAGATGAGGTGGATTACATGCGCCGGCTTTCCAATCGCAAGGACTACGTAGCGGCAACTGTTTTGCTGCTATTGAGCGTCCCATACCCGCCCGGCGAGGCTGTCACCGACGAGCGACGCTACTGGCAACGGGAAACCCTGCGGTCGCTGGTCAACGGCATCCTGTATGTCAACCCGGAGACGATTCTCGCCGACGCCGTGTTCGTGATGCCGGGCAGCCCCGAAGACGGTCTTTCGGAGGAGGATTTGCTCACTGGCGGGTGGAGTCATCTGCGGGTGATTATGTGAGGTGATGAGGGTATGAAGCGCCTGCATGTTGTGGCATGGCTGACGGCGGCGCTGATGGTAACGCCTGGTGTTGCTCAAGACGGCGGCCGTCCGCGCACAACGCCGCCAACCTTGCCCGGCGCCGGCGACGATATTGCCATTGTCGCCGATTCGCGCGGCGTCGTGTTCAGCGTTGTGGATGAACGCGGTCGGATTGTATCGAACCTACGTGCGGAGGATTTCGAGATTTACGAAGACGGCCGCCGCCAGACGATAGACCTGTTCCGCACCAGCAACGACCTGCCGTTGATGCTGGCCGTCCTGATTGACGTAAGCGACAGCCAAGCGTCGCTGCTGCCGGTCGAAAAGCGGGCGGTGGATGTCTTTTTCGATGCGTTTTTCCGTCCCGGCCGGGACTACGGCGCGCTGCTGACCTTCGGCGGCGAAGTGGAACTGGTCAACGGGTTAACCAGTCACCTGAAGTCGCTCAAAACCGCGCTGGGCCGCATTGAGCGCGAACAACGCTTCCGCGACGAAGACAACGCCACGCCGCCGCTGGGGACGGCGCTCTACGACGCGCTGGACATCACAGCGCGCGAGACGCTCGATGGGCCGACAGCGCGGCGCGTCATCAACAGCGGCGGCATCCGCCGCGCCATCCGGCGGGCGATCTGCGTCCTGACTGATGGACGCGACACCGCCAGTCAACTAACCCTAGAGCGTGTGGCGACTAATCTGCGGCGTCGCGGTATCGTCGTCTATGCCTTGGGGATGGGCGACCGCTTCCGCTTCGGCGCTGTGGATCGTGACGCGCTAGAGCATCTCTGTGCGCTGACCGGCGGCAAAATGTTCGTCCCCACCGACGAAGCCGAACTGGAACAAAGCTTCAAGCGCATCGTGGACGACCTCAGCGGGCAGTACATCGCGCTGTATCGCCCGACCGGGCCGCCCGCCGCCGCCGGACAACGCACCGTGGAGGTACGTCCGCGCGACCGGCGTCTGCGGGTCTTTTCCCAAACCGAGTACTCTTCCGAGTAGAACAACCCTATGCGTGTCGTACGTGATTCTTTGGCGATTTTAGCAAGTTTGGCGGTGATCGGTTCGGCGGGGGGCAGCACGGCGTTCGGGCAACAACCGCCGCCTGTCCCGCGCAGCGATGTCACCTTTCGCACCGTGACCATTCGCTACCCCTTTGACCGCGAAGTGCGCGTGCCAATGGTCGGTACGGAGCGGTTCGGAGCGAATGTGAGCGGTGAGGCGGTCATTGAACGGCGCAGCAGCATCACGAAGATTTCCCTGACGCTCAAGCGCCTACCGCGTCCGGCGACGGTCGGACCAATGGCGGCGACCTACGTAATGTGGGCCGTGACGCCGGAAGGTATCTGCGACAATTTGGGTGAGTATCGCAAGCGGCAGAGCGATACGCTCGACGGCTGGTTCGGCTCGGAAATCAGTACGACGACGCGCCACCGCAACTTCAGCCTGATTGTCACGGCTGAACCACACTACTTGGTGGCGTCGCCATCGCGTCTGGTTGTAGCGGCGAATGCGGAAGTTCGCACTGGACAAGTCTTTATCGCCGACAACGAGATTGATTTTTCGGGCGACGCCGATGTGGAAAACCGCATTGTGAGTCCCGAACCGCCGGCAGCCGGCCGCGATCCGCGCTATCCGCCGGAACTGTTGCAGGCGCAGCGGGCGCGCGACATTGCGCGTTACTACGAAGCTGACACGTTTGCGCCACAGTTGATGGCGGCGGCCGGCGACGCCTTTGCGGCGGCCGAAGACCTTTACCGGCGCGGCCGGCGCGACGAAGCGGCCGAAACGGCCGACACGGCGATCCGTCTGGCCGAACGCGCCCGGCGCATCGCCGTCGGGCGCATGGCGGCGGAACGCCGGCGGCGTGAGGTGGCGGCGAAAGATGATGTCATCGCCGAGTTGCAGGATCAGGTCAACCGGATTCCGGCGCTCCAGGCGCAACTAGAAACCGAACGCCGATTGCGCCGTGAAGTCGAAGCTGAACGCGAACGCCTCCGCGACGACTACAACCGGCTGGTCGCCGACAAGACGCAGGGCGACGCCAATACGGCGAGCCTGCGCGAGGAAATCCGGCGGCTGCGCGCCGAACTAGATCGGGCGCAGGCGGCGACGCGCGAGGCGCGCATCAAAGCGCTGCGCGAAGAACTGGCGCGGCTCTTTGTGGACGCCCGCTTTGAAGCGCGCGGTTCAGTGCTCACGCTGCCGGACGGGGACTTTATTAGCACCCCGCGCCAACCCATGGCGCTGACGCCGACCGCTATGGCGAAACTGGATCGGTTGGTGGAGTTTTTGCGGCTGACGGAAGCGGCGGTACGGATTGAGGCCTACACCGACAATACCGGCACGGAGCAAAGTCGTCAGGATTTCTGCCGTGAGCGCGGACAGTTGGTGTTGGGCTATCTGACGGCGCGCGGCATTCCGGCCGACCGCGTCCAAGCCTTTGCTATGGGCAACGCCAACCCACGGCAGCCAAATACGACGCCGCGTGGACGCCAAGCCAACCGGCGGGTCGAGTTGATTTTGCCGCCACCGTCCGACCTCGAAGGCGCGACGGCGGCGCCGTAGCAACGCCGTCGTGGGACGCGGCGGCGCACGGTTTCGCCTTCGTGAACAGTCGGGGCGCCATGCGAAAGAAGCTGCCTATCGGCATCCAGACGTTCCGCGAGATCCGCGAAGAAGGCTACTACTACGTGGACAAAACCCGCTTTGTCGCCAAGCTGGCTGAGGAAGGCAAGTATTATTTCCTCGCCCGCCCGCGCCGCTTTGGGAAATCGCTCTTTCTAGACACGTTGGCCGAAGCCTTCGCCGCCAACCGCGCGCTTTTCGAGGGCCTCGACCTCGCTTGTCGCTGGGATTGGAGCCGGCCGTACCCCATCATTCGCATCAGTTTCGCCGAGGGGGGCTTCGCCTCCCGTGACGAGCTTGACGAGCGCATTCAGGACATTCTGGACGCCAACGCCGCCCGCCTTGGCGTTACGGCTACGGCGCGCACCATTGCCGGACGGTTCGGCGACTTGATCACCAAGGCGGCCGCCAAGCATGGCGCACGAGCAGTGGTCTTGGTGGATGAGTACGACAAGCCGATGCTTGACAACCTGACCGTTCCGGAGACGGCGCGCGCGCTCCGCGACGGCTTGCGTGATTTCTACTCCGTACTCAAGGCGCAGGACGCGCATTTGCGGTTCGTGTTTTTGACCGGGGTCTCGAAGTTCAGCAAGGTCAGCTTGTTTTCGGGCCTCAACAACCTCTACGACCTGACGCTTGACCCGGACTACGCGACGCTGTGCGGCTACACCGAAAACGAGGTAGAGGGAACGTTTGCGCCGGAGTTGGACGGTTTGGCGCGCGCCGACATCCGGCGCTGGTACAACGGCTATCGGTGGTTGGGTGAGCCGGTTTACAACCCCTATGACCTATTGCTGCTGTTTCGGACGCGCGATTTTCGCGCGTGGTGGTTTGAGACCGGCACGCCCACGTTTCTGGTGGAATGGCTCAAGGCGCGGCGCTTGTTTACCCCACAACTGGAACGCATGTTCGGGGATGATGAACTCCTGTCGGCCTTTGACGTTGACGTGATCCGCCCGGAAGCCCTGTTGTGGCAAACCGGCTACCTAACGATTCGGGAGCGGGAGCGTGTCGGTGGGCGCGATGCGTACTGGCTGTCCGTGCCGAACCAAGAAGTCCGCAGTGCGCTCAACCGCGCCTTGCTGACAGCGTGGCTGCCGGACGCTGCCGCCGCCATGCAGTCGGGGTTGAACCTCCATCGTGCGCTGGCAATGGGTGACGTTGAAGCCCTGCGCCGACACATCGAGCGTCTGTACGCAGGCATTCCGCATGACTGGTACCGCTCCAACCCAATTGCGCAGTACGAAGGCTACTACGCCGGCGTTTTTTACAGTTACTTGGCAGCGCTGGGCTTTGACATGACGGCTGAGGACGTTTCCCAGCACGGCCAATGTGATTTGGCGGTGCGCGTCGGTTCACAGGTGTATTTGTTTGAGTTCAAAGTGGTGGATGGCGACGCGCCGACCGGCGCGGCGTTGGCGCAGTTGCAGGCGCGCGACTACGCGGCGAAATATCGCGCGCCTGAAGCAACGATTTGGCTGATTGGCGTTGAGTTCAGCCGCAGTAGGCGGCAGGTTGTCGGTTGGCAGTGTGCGGCCGACTGACACAACAAGCCATGGAAACGAGCTACACACGGGACGTGGCACGGCGTCGCATCCACGGGAAGTGCGCCGGAAGTCCATACGTCGTATGTGTATCGCTTAAGGCGGCGAGAAAACTTGCCCTCAGGCTGCACACGGCTTCTCGCTTCCCGGAAAGCCTACGACGGTCGCCTACGATGGCGGCCTGCGCGCCGTTTTTTCGTTATCATCGAGGAAAGCGCAATACCAGGCGATGGTCGCTTGCAGGCCCTCGTCTAGCGTTCGCTGGGGCGTCCAGTCCAAGAGGGCGCGCGCTTTTGAGGCGTCTAGATACTGCGAATGAATTTCGCCGACGGCCGTGTTCCGAATGTCAGGCAAAAGATGGCGGCAATTCATTAGGGATTGAATGCGCTCCACCAGTTCCAGCACCGTCAATGGACGTTCGGGGCTGAAGTTGAACGCTTCGCCGGCGACGCCGGGACGGTCAAGGTAAACCGCCAGCCGCAGGTAGGCGTCAACGACATCTTCAACATAGAGGTAATCGCGGACAAACGTCCCGTCACTGCGGATGATGGGACGTTCACCGCGCCACAAGGACCGAATCGTGCCCGGCACAATTCGACTCCAGTTCAAATCGCCCCCACCGTAAATGTTGCCGCACCGCGCTACGGCGACCGGCAACCCATACGTGTGATGATAAGCCGCCGCAATCAAGTCGGCGCAGCTCTTAGCGACTTCATACGGATGGCGCCCCTGAAGCGGCATGGTCTCGACGTAGGGCAGCGTCGCCGCCGTTCCGTACGCCTTGTCGCTTGACGCCACCACAACCCGCTGTACAAAGGCTTGGCTGCGCCGACACGCTTCCAGCACATGGTACGTGCCGCGAATGTTCGACTCGAAATTCTCCAATGGGTTGCGGTGCGCAGCGCCGACGATGGTTTGCGCCGCCAAATGAAACACCGTGTCCGGTTCGTGGTCGTTGACGGCGCGCTCAATGGTCGAGAAGTCCTCCAGCCGGCCGTTGACGACGGCGATGCGCTGGATGTCGCCGGAACGGAACAACTCGGATTGCGGGTCGGCGTCGCGCACCAGCGCGACCACTTGCGCGTCGGCGGCGATGAGGGCTTTGACGAGCCAGGCGCCGACGAGTCCCGTTGCGCCTGTTACAAACACGCGCCTGCCGCGCCAGAAGTTCACCAGACTTTCCATGGAGCGCGACCGCTCCTCCAAAGCTCGTTTAGGAGTTGAAACTCGCGCGGCGTGTCCATTGGCTGCCAGAAACCTTCATGCCGGAAAGCCATGAGTTCACCGTCGCGCGCGAGGGCTTCGAGCGGTTCTTTCTCCAGCATGAGGTCGTCGCGGTCAGGGAAGTACCGTTCAATTACATCGCGGTGAAAGACGAAGAAGCCGCCGTTGATATAACCGCCGCTCACCTGCGGCTTTTCATTAAACACACGCACGTGATGGCCGTCATCAACAACGAGTTCGCCGAACCGGCCCGGCGGACGCACCGCCGTGACTGTCGCCAGCCGTCCATGCCGCCGGTGAAACGCCAGCAGCGCTGTGATGTCAATATCGCCGACGCCGTCGCCGTAGGTCAGGCAGAACAGTTCGTCTGCTTCGAGATACCGCCGCGCCCGGCGGATGCGCCCGCCGGTCAAGGTGTCTTCCCCGGTGTTGACCAGCGTCACCTGCCAGGGTTCGGTCGGCAGGCCGTGAAAGGTGAGTCGCCGTTCATCGGTCGCCGCCAAGTTGACCGTTACGTCGGTCTCGTAGGCGGCAAAGTTGAGGAAGTATTCCCGAATCACCACCCCCTTGTAGCCGAGCAGCAAAACAAACTCCGTAAGGCCATGTGCAGCGTAAAGTTTCATGACATGCCAAAGGATGGGATGTTCGCCCACCGGAACCATCGGTTTTGGAATGGTCTCACTGACCTCCCGCAACCGAGTTCCCCGTCCACCGCACAAAATGGCAACTTTCATGACAGTCCTCGTAGCGTTGTGGCGCTTTCAGCCGCCGACGGCCTTGCTGATAGTGATGCCGTAGGTTTTACATTTGGCGTAAAGGCTCGGTCGGCTGATGCCAAGCTCCTGCGCCGCGCGCGTGACATTGCCAGCGTGACGTTTGAGGCTTTCAGCAATGAGATGACGTTCGAGCATAGCGACGGCGTCGGCGAGTTTTGGTGGAATCTTACCTTCCGGAAAAATGGCGTCGTCCGTCCGCGCGCTGGGAGCACTCAGAGCTTCAACGGAGAAGTTGAAGGCTGAAGGCGTTAGGATGGCTTGGTCGTCCGCTAGTGCGACGACGCGCTCGATCTCGTTTTGTAGTTGCCGAACATTGCCGGGCCAATCGTGGAGTGTCAGCGCCGTGAGCGCCGCTTCCGACAACGTGACGGTTTTGTGGTTGCGCTCCATGGCTTCTTGAAGGAAAGCCTGCGCCAGTACAGGAATGTCGGCCCGGCGTTCGCGCAGCGGCGGCAGGTTGATGTTCAACACGTTGAGCCGGTGAAACAGGTCTTCGCGAAACCTACGGGCGGCGACTTCGCGCGCCAAATCGCGGTTGGTGGCGGCAATGATACGGACGTCAACTGTGACGGCGCGATCCGCGCCTACTGGATGCACTTCGCGTTCCTGTAGGAAGCGCAGGAGCTTCGGTTGTAAGTGAAGCGGCAGTTCTCCGATTTCGTCCAGAAACAGCGTGCCGCCGTCGGCGGCGCGAATGACACCCAGTGCGTCCTTATCCGCACCGGTAAACGCGCCCTTCTTGTGTCCAAACAGTTGACTTTCCAAGAGTTCTTCCGGGACGGCCGCGCAGTTGAAGGCGACAAAAGGCTTGTTGCGGCGGCTCGAAGCGCGGTGAATGGCGCGGGCGACGACTTCCTTCCCGGTACCGGATTCACCCGTGATGAGAACGGTCACGGAGGAGTCCCGAATGCGGAGAATACGTTCTGCGATGTCCCGCATGGCGGGCGACGCCCCGACTAGTCCCAGTTCAGCCAAAACGGCGTCGTCCGCCCGAACCTCGCTTGCTTTTTGGGCTGTGGCGAGTTCTTCAACTGCCGCCCGCAGATGGCACAGTTCCAGCGCGATGCCGGCGACTCGCAGCAGCGAATGGATAAGGGGCTCAATGTCCGGTTTGAGGCTGCCGAGGTGAATCCATAGGCTGCGTGGCCGGTGGGGCGACAGATGATTTTCGGCATGCCACAGACGCTCAAAACGGATGGTATCGCTCTGGGAACTGTCGGGGTTGCGGAGGCGGCGGCGCAACAGCATGCCGAGGTCCTGGACCGTCTCACTTTCAAGGCCGCGCGAGGTAATGGCTAGCACATCGCCATCCACGTTTTCGGCGAAAAGCGCAACCGCCACCTTGTAGCTGTCAATAATGGCAGCTAGTTCCCGCGCGACGGATTCCGTTGACACAGTGGCGGCTGTCAGGCGTTCGACCTGCGCTGTGTTTAATCCCGGTAGGTCTTGCAGCGTCACCGGCGTTCGGCGGTTGAGCTCGACGAGCGCCGCCTCCGCCGCCATCAGGTGTGGAGCCGTGCCAAGGTGACGGAAGATGTTGATGGCGGTTTCCAGCCATTCACGCTGACGCGCCGCTGGAATCTCTTTGTCGGTGACCGTCCCCGCGTCAAAGTAGGCTAACGCCGCCTGCCAGGCGAAGTTCAATGACTCGAAGCAGCTGACGCTGCGCATGAGCAGGGAAAGACCAGTGTGGATGTCCCCTTGCGCCAAGGCGATTTTGCCGCTGATGCGCTCAACATGCGCTGTGAGGAGCGCATTCGACATGCGCGCCGCCAAGTCACACGCCACCTCGTAGAAGCCTTGCGCCCCGGCGATGTCACCCTGCGCCAGACGGGTTTCAGCCAGCCGGAGATTTGCGTACGCTACTCGTGTGGGGCGGTTCATCTTGATGAACAGATCACGCGCCTCGGCGAAGTTCCGCTCCGCGTCGGCATAGTGCTGTTCAAGGAAATCGGTTTCACCCAGCGCGTCACAGCATTCGGCGAGCAGACTCCGGCTACCGGACTGCGAGGCCAGCATGTTGGCGTCGGCTAAGGACAGCCGGGCGTCGGAAAACTTGCCGCGCCGCGCCGCCAAACGGCTCAGCGTCACTAGCGTGGAGCAGCGAATAGCCGGATCACTGTCGCTGACTAAGTATGCGGCTTGTTCAAGTAGGGCTTCCGCTTGATCCCAGTTGCCGGTCGCAAAGTGAATCTCGGCGACGTTGCGGTAGCCGTTCGCCAGCAAGCGCGGGTCATTGGTGGACATCCAGTGGTCTAACGCCCGCTCGTGGATTAGGAGAGCAAGCTCGACATTGCCGCACTCGAAGGCAATCACCGCCTGACTGGCGCGCAAATGACCGAGCAAGGTCTGCCCAAAAATGGAGTCGGCTTTGGGAGAATTGGTCAGGGCGACAATCCCGCGTTCTGAGACCTCCTGCGCTTCGGCGGTGCGTCCCAGCAGGTTGCAGACATAGGTCAGCGCCCAGCACGCCTGCGCGAAGGCGCGTAGGTTTCTCGTTTTGCCGAGCGTTTCAACCGCTTGCCGCAGCGCGTCGTAGGCCATTTCGTACTCGTCCAACAGCCAGTACGCATAACCAATCACGGATGCCGCTTCGCCCGCGCACTCATCGTCATTGGCCCGCTTGGCTAACTCCAGCGCCTGTTTGGCCAAATAAATCGCCTGTGGCGCGTCATTGACCCACCGGCACAGGCTGGCTTTGCGGAGCAGGACTTGGGCAGCGATGTCGTCAGGAAGCCCGTCAAGGTTGATTTCCGCCAGCCGTTGCTCGGCGGCGCTGTAGTTGCCCAGTACCTCCCACTGTTCAGCGATTTGACAGCGCCGTAGTGCGTCCAACGGCGGCAGTGAAATGGAAAGTAGATCTTCGAGTTCCTTGAGTGCAGCCAGCGGATCGCGTCCCGAGACATCCCCGATGTTTTGAGTGACGCGCCCCATAGCGGAGAGATCATCCGCCGGTTGTGTATCAAAGTAACGCATGGCTACGGACACCCTACCTCAGCCCGTTTCACACAGGAAATCCATGTCGGCCCGACTGTCACTCGTCGGGGAAGTTGTCACCCGGCAGCCTCGCCAAAGACGCAGAGGGCGGTCCGACCACCGTGAAAACACCTGTTACGCCTTTTCTAACATCTTCCTTGCAAATGCTTTGTCGTTTCTCGGCGGAACCGAGAGGGTGGCGCAAAGGTCTGGCACGGGACTTGATTCGCAATAAACCGGTGATGCCATTGGTTTGATTTTACGTACTTACCGATGTCCCAAAGCTTATCACGATGAGGCGCTTCTTTCACGGTCTGATACTCTTGATCACGTTGGTCGGCTTGGGGCTGCTCGGCGGTGTTGCTTTTGGCAGTGAATCGTCACGCTCCGCTGGCTCAGCAAACGGCGATGGCGCGAAAGCGCCACGCTCTTCCAAGCTGCCTGTTTCCAAGTCGAAAACCGCTCAGCGCGGTCTCCGACGTCAAGCGCACCGGGTAAGACGCCAAGCGCGCCAGCTGAAAGGTTATCGAGTGGTTCAGCGTCGGAGCATCAAGCGTCGGACACCACGTCATCCGGCGCAGACAAAAGCGATAACGCTCAAGGGCGCTGGGTTGGCTCAGGAGACGCCGGCTCTGACTGCCCCCCTTCTTGAAGCCGTCCACGTAGCCGAAGCTGTGGCGTATCACTTCGCCGGTTACACTGCGACGGCTGATGGAGCAACCGCAAGACTGTGGTACAGCCGAACCTACACTGTTAAGTCGGCTTACGCTTATGTCGGTCGGATGAAGCTCAACGGCGAAGAAGTTCACGTCTGGATGGAAACGGCTGGGAATGCGCTTGCCAGTCTGGTCACTGAGCAAAGCCCTGAGCCGTTGCCGGACATTGCCCAGATGATGGAGCGGTTTCCCGACGGCGGCCTCGGCGTGATCATCGCCGACCCCGGTGATTTCGCTCCACCGGCCGAGCCAGCGGTCGAAGTCGTGGAGTGGACAGGGCCAAGTCGTTAGGGCGTTGGGCGTGCACGACGGCTGTTTCCTGAAGCTGGTTTTTGTCGTTTTTCAGAACTATTCAAATCTGCGCCGAATGATGGTCGGCAGGACTTTCGCTCTGGCAGCGGCAACGTGTAGTGTTCTCCATCGCTGCACCATCGGACGAATGCCGAATGGCGACTGTCACGAACTTGACACGCAATCCTGTTGCCAGAGAGGATGCCCATGCGCCGTTTCCTTCGCTTGTTCCTGTTCCATCTTGGCTTGGCTGTGCTTTGTATGATTGGCGGCTCTGACGAAGCCTATGGGCAATACCAGAACTATCTGTCGCCCGGCATGGAGTACGACACCATGGCGCTGGCGAACGCCAGTTTTATCTTGTCGCAGGCGCAGCAGAACGCGGCGCTTCAATATATTCCACTGGAGTTAGATAATCGGCAAAGACGACGGCGCACGTCGCCGCCGGCAGCGCGGCGGTCGCCAGGAACTGCCTCGCCACGAGCTGGACAGCCAACACCTGCAACGACGCCGCGCGATTATTCCGCCACTGATTTTCGTCCGCGTCGCCGCCAGAGCGTCGCCGACCAATTTGCGGCGCTGGCGCACGACCCTAGCCATCGTGCGCCGCTCCGGGAGTTCGGTCAGACGCTCTTTAACGAACTGGAAAACAGTCCCGAATTCCGGCGGAACAACCTGACGTACGCTGTCGGCCTCGCCATCGGCGCGGCGTTGGGGATTGAACGGGGACGTGAGCTGACCGAGGAGGAATCCTACTACGTGCTTGACACAGTGCACGAATTTTTGACCACCGGCTCGGATGTCACCCGCCGGACGCCCGAAGAGCAAACTGCGCTCTATGACACCTGCGTTCTGTTTACCGGTTTGATGGTCGCTTTTGACGCCGACGCCAAAGCCAACGGGACGCCGGAAACCCGCCGCGCCGCCCGTGAGATCGCCCGCGCTACACTCAAGACTTTTGGTTTCAAGCCCGACGGAAGGCGCTAAGAAATCGCTTCAAAACCCCGTCCCTGCGACGAGCTGAATGTTTCTGGAAGGGAAGTGGGTCACACTAGTCCCTTGCTAGTACGGCTGCGTCGCTGGGGCGTCGTCCCTTGACCCACACAGCAAGCTGCTCAAAATTGTTCCGCCCTGAGCGGCTTTGTCGTGTGTTATGGCGATTTCCTGCTTTCATCTTGCTTTCCCTGTCACCGACCTTGACGCCACCCGCCGGTTCTATGTTGAAGGGTTGGGTTGCACGTCCGGTCGAGCCTCAAACCGCGCACTGATTCTGAATTTCTTCGGCCACCAGATTGTCGCCCACCTTGTGAGTGAGCCGCCGCCGCCGCAGACCGGGATTTACCCTCGTCACTTCGGGATGGTGTTCGCTGACGAGGCAGATTGGGCTGCAGTGGCGGCGCGCGCCGAGGCCCACGGACTGCGTTTCCGTCAGCGACCGCGTATCCGCTTCCCCGGCGAGCCGACCGAACACCGGACGTTTTTCCTTGAAGACCCGTCTGGAAACCTGCTGGAGTTCAAACACTACACCCACCCTGAAGCCATTTTCGGTTGCGCTGAACTTGCGGCCGTCGGCGACGCCTGACTTTGTAAAGTTTTCTAACACCCGTTGCTTATGACCTTTTGCGCAACTTCGCGTCGTTGCCTCCACATCGGCTTTTTGCTTTTAGCAATCTGGTTGAGCGGCGACCTTGCGCCGTTCGTTGTGGCGCAAACTTCCTATCGGACGCCGCCGAAGCCCATCGCTGATCTGGTGGACGCTCCACTACCGCCGGCGGCGCTGGTGAGTCCGCAGCGGACGTGGTTGTTGCTTGCGGAGCGCCCGGCGCTGCCGCCAATCGCCGAAGTCGCCCAACCCGAACTCCGACTGGGCGGCGTCCGCCTCAACCCACGGACTAACGGCCCCAGTCAACCGGCGTACCTCACCGGCCTCACGCTCCTCCGGCTTGCCGACGGAACCAAACGTCCTGTCACCGGCCTTCCGACGCCGACGCGGTTGGGCGATCTGAGTTGGTCGCCGGATGAGCGCCACGTGGCGTTCACCCATACGGCGGGCGACCGTATTGAGTTGTGGCTGCTGGACGTTGAAAAAGCCGCCGCGCGGCGACTGGGCGACCTGCGGCTCAACGCCGTCGTCGGACGCCCACTCCAGTGGTTTCCCACCGGTCGGTCGCTGCTGTGCCGCGTCGTACCGGCGGGACGCGGTGCTCCGCCGTCGCCGCCGCCCGTCCCGGACGGCCCCATCGTGCAGGAAAATCGCGGTCGCGCTACACCCGCCCGGACGTTTCAGGACCTCCTGCGCAATCCGTACGACGAGGCGTTGTTCGATTATTACCTTACGGCGCAACTCGTTCAGGTTGACTTGACCGGCCGCGCCACGCCCATCGGCCGACCGGCGGTGATCCAGAACGCCGCCCCATCGCCCGACGGGCGGTACTTGTTGGTGCAGGCGCTGCATCGCCCCTACTCGTACACGTTACCGGCCACGTATTTTCCAACCCGCATTCAGGTGTGGGATGAGCGCGGCCGGGTCGTCCGCGAGATCGCCGACCTTCCGCTGCGCGACGACATCCCCACAAGCTTTGACGCCGTAGCCAAAGGGCCGCGCAGCGTCCAGTGGCGGAGCGACGCTCCGGCGACGCTCGTTTGGGTGGAAGCGCAGGACGGCGGCGATCCGAACGTCAAGGCCGACATCCGCGACCGGCTCTTTTTCCTGTCCGCACCGTTCACCGGCGAGCCACAACCGTCCATCGGCTTTGCGTACCGGTTCGGCGGTGTCCAGTGGGGAACGGGACAGCTGGCGCTGGCTTATGAAGGCTGGCGGAAGACGCGCATGCGGCGGACGTGGCGCTTCCAGCCTGACGCGCCTGCCGCCCAGCCGACGCTGGTTCACGAACGCTCTGGGGAAGATCGCTATAGCGATCCCGGCAACTTCCTGACGTACGTTGCGCCGGACGGCACGGTGCGGCTTCTGTCGCCTGACGGCGGCAAGACGCTCTATCTTGCGGGCGAAGGCGCGTCGCCGGAAGGTGACCGGCCGTTCCTAGATCGCTTCGATGTCGGGACGGGGCAGACCACTCGCCTCTGGCGATCGGAAGCGCCCTACTACGAAGAACCTGTAGCATTGCTCGACTCGGAAGCTAAGCGGGTGTTATTGACGCGGGAATCGCCGACCGAACCGCCGAACTACTTCATTCGTGACTTGGCGACGGGCAAGCTGACGGCGCTGACGAACTTCCCGCATCCAACGCCGCAGTTGATTGGCGTCCAGAAGGAACAGATTCGCTACAAGCGCGCAGACGGCGTTGACCTGACGGCGACGCTCTATCTGCCGCCCGGTTATGACGCCAAGCGCGACGGGCCGCTGCCGTTGATGATATGGGCGTATCCACAGGAGTTTGTCAGCGCGGCTGCCGCTGGACAGGTGCAGGGGTCGCCGTATCGCTTTGTTCGGGTGAGCTACTGGGGGCCGTTGTTTTTGTTGACGCAGGGGTACGCCGTCCTTGACAACCCCTCATTTCCCATCATCGGCGAAAACGGACGCGAGCCGAATGACACCTACATTGAGCAGTTGGTGGCGTCGGCACAGGCGGCGATTGACGAGTGTGTTCGGCGCGGCGTCGCCGATCCGAACCGGGTCGCCGTCGGCGGTCACTCGTATGGGGCGTTTATGACGGCCAACTTGCTGGCGCATTCGCGTCTGTTCCGCGCCGGTGTCGCCCGCAGCGGCGCTTACAATCGGACGCTCACGCCGTTCGGCTTTCAGGCTGAGGAGCGCACCTACTGGCAGGCGCGCGAGGTTTACCAGCGCATGTCGCCGTTCAACTACGCCGACCAGATTCGTGCGCCGTTGCTGCTCATCCATGGCGAGGCGGACGATAACGCCGGCACGTTTCCCATCCAGAGCGAACGGCTCTTTCAGGCGATAAAAGGTCTCGGTGGGACGGTTCGGTTGGTGATGCTGCCGCATGAGCGCCACAGCTACCGGGCGCGGGAATCCATTCTGCACATGCTCTGGGAGACGTACACGTGGCTGGAAGAACACGTCAAAAACGCCAAGCCGCTTGAAGCGGAGAAGGCGGCTTCCGGCTCGCGTAGGGGTGAACGGTAGGGCGTGTCAACGAGGGTGTAGGCGTATGCGGCGGTGAAGCCGAAGCCGTCGCGTCTTCGCCGCCCGGCTTGCCGCGCCGGCGCGCTTCCCAACCGCCGCGTCCAACTCGTGATGTTTCCCTCCGCCTCGTACGTGTATTCGCGCCGACTCAGCAACTCGCCCCAACCCCCACGTTGACCAGCGCCCTCAACCGCCGGTCGCCCGCGTTGTCCGCGTAACTCATCTGCGTCTTCTGCCCGCTCGGATACAGCAACGCCGGCGCACACCCCCTCACGGCCGCGGCGGCAACGCCAAACCCACCGGCACGTCCATCGCCACCCGCAACCCAGTGTCCTTCTCCCGACGGTTGCTGTACGCGCTCCCACGTCCCGCTGAGCGACACTGAATCGCCAATGACAGCCAACTGCCGCCCCGAGAAATCCGTTTTCTCTCGTTACATGGCCGGACAATCTCCACCCACGCCCGCCCATCCGTCGGCGCGCCCTCGTAGCCCAAGTGCTCAATATCCTCACACCACTCCTCCACATTCCCGTGCATGTCCGCCAACCCCCACTCGTTCGCCACGCCGTGACTCCCCACCGCCGCCGGCCGCGCCTCAAACTCCCCTTCCCCGTACGCCCCCCGCCCACAGCCCCGCAGCCTAAACCGCGCCACACAATGGTTGATGCTGTTCCCAAAGTGAAACGCCGTCGTCGTCCCAGCCCGACACGCATACTCCCACTCCGCCTCGCTCGGCAGCCGATATCCCCGCCCCGTCGCCCGCCTCAGCCGCTCACAAAACTCCATACTCTCCTCCCACGTCACCCGCCGCACCGGCCACTCGTCGTGCCGACTCCCAAACGGCAACCACGCCCCAGGCCGACGCGGCAACCCACGCTCCACGCGCCCCCACCCAGCCACTTCCCGCCACTGCCGCTCCGTCACCTCATACCGCCCCAGAAAAAACGCCTTCACCCGCACCTTGTGACACGGAAACGGAAACGGCACGGTGTCAATCCCATCCCCCATCACAAACTCTCCGCCCGGTATGAGCAGCATCTCCAACGTCACCCCGTTGCCCAGCGCCTCCCGAAACCCCCAGTTCCATTTCCGCTCCCGCCGCACCTCGCGCCCTGCGTCGTCCAGCGTCACCACCTCGTATGTCAGCTTCTCCAGCTGTATCGGTCGCGGCGCAGCCGGTGAACTGTCCGCCGCCGCGCCGCCGCCGACCCACAGCCACGGTCCGGTCAGCCACAGCACCGCCACCCAGCAACCCCATCGCACGCCGTTCCGGACTGTCATTGCCCACCTCCTTTCGCGCACGCGCCTTCGTCTTATCACCTGTCTTCTCAACCTCTGGGAGTGGACGCGCCATCCAGCACCCCTGACGCGGCAGCGCCGCCGGCGGCGACCACGCTCAGACGGTTTCCGAGACCGTGGAACAAGCTAGTACACTTTCCAAGAAAACTTAGCCTGCCAAACCGTTGACCCGGCTCACGCAGGGTACGCGCCACTTGCGCGGAAACTGCCCTAGCGATCCAAGAACTTCCGACATTCCTCCGGCACGGACGGCGGCGCCGGGCAGGTGTCCGACCCTCCCGACGGCTTTCTGTACTTGTCAGGCCAGTTCTCCGGCTTCCAGTTCTCTTGGTTTTTTCGGTTGTCGTACGCCCGACCGCCAAACCACTGCACCGCCCAGCAGTACACCCACGCCGCCACATAGCACGCCCCCTTGCGCACATCCGTCGGGTAGTGCCGGCAGTGGCATTTCATCCCCTCGCACAACTTCTTGTCGCAGTCCCGACGCGACAACAAATGGTACTGGTAACACTGATCATGGAAATCGCAGTACGGCTCAAAGACCAAATCCGGCACCAGCTTGTCTCCCAGCCCGCCCGGACCGCACGCCAGCCCCGTCGGGTCTACCCGCCGCACAGGATTGCTTCCCACATAGGCATACAGATGCAGCCCGCCCCACTCCTCAATCGGGTCGCGGCTTAGCCACCGCCCCACCTCCGCGTCGTATGCCCGATAGTCCGTCAGCGCCAACCCGCTGCCCCCGTGTCGCCAGTAGCCCCCGTAGCCGAAGTCGGCTCGGTAACTCCCCGCCGCTTGCGTCGGCCGCCCCCACGGGTCGTAGTCGTACCGCGCCGCCAAATTCCCATTCCCGTCAATGACTTCCCGAATGCTCCCCAGGTGATCCCGCGTGTAAAAATACTTCTCGCTCCCGTCTTCCACCCCGCTCCCAAAGTACCGCTTCGTCACCACGCCCGTGTTGACCCCATCCCGCTCCTCCACAATCTCCACTCTGCCCCACCATGCCGCTAGTCACCTCCACCACCAACCGTATTATTTCGCAAACCACCCAACAATTTTCACCGGCAATCTTTGCTCCGCTATTTCAACTGATTCCGGTATCTCGTAGATTGCTTGAAAGATTCTATAATTCCCCTCGCTAGGATACATTCCATCTCTTATATGTATTACACTTCCTTTGAGTTGTCCGTCTAACACTAAAACATCGCATACACATATATGACCTTTGCTACCTTTATCCACAAGCGTAGCTAGTAAGTATTTATTTCTTGTATCTATTTTTCGTTCCCTTAATCTCGTGATTTTTCCATCCATCAAGGTAGTTATATCACAAGACTTGCATAAATTAACCTTATCCCCACTTATAACATCCACCGTGATTTCTAAATCCTCAAGGTTATTCAGATAAACTAAGGCGCTCTCAACGAAATTAACTCTGTATTCTCCAAGCCAGTATGGATTAGAGTTATATTGACTATACATGTAGAGCAATAAAAGTGCTACTATTAGTGCCAAACATACTATTCTTGGAACAGTTAGACTTTTTTTCACAAAGCGCGTTACCATTGCCAATTTCTCCACGGGTTTGTGTAAGAGCCTGGCAACCACCCCCAGATAGGAGGTGGCAACCCTGCATCTGCTAGTCTTTCACAGGCCCATCCAGTACAATTCCTACCGATCAGATTGGTAACATCATAGTTATCATTTGCATGCTGGTTAATTGAAAACTCTAAAGCCTGCATCGTCTGCGGACAGACCTTGTAGCTTTGCCCAGTCCCTCCAAAATGACCTGAATCGTTAACTAATCTCCCACTATCAATTGGATTTCCACGAGTCCAAGGATAATGACCAACTGTTCTGTACGGAGTCTGCAAATACGTGTGTGGCGGTATTCCCCTTACATCATTCCATATTGAAACAGTGACCATTGTATGACAGTCACAATATCTACCTGCTTGATCCTGGCAAAGATTACGACATTCGGGATGCGGCCACGACTGACGGGGAGGGGGCGGATAAAACGGAGAATCCGGCATAGTAAACGGATAAATATAAGAATTTGGTCTAGGACCTGCTGGAGATCGCTGAAGACCTAATCTATCCTTGCTTCTTACTGGATTGTTCCCAACATACTCATACAAATTCAGCCCGCCGGTTTCCCCAATCGGGTCACGGCTCAGCCATCGTCCCACCTCCGCGTCGTACGCCCGATACCACGTCAGGTTCAACCCGCTCGGACGGTGCGCCCAATACCCGGCATACCCCCAATCCGCCCGGTAACTCCCCGCCACTTGCGTCGGCCGACCCCACGGGTCGTAGTCGTACCGCGCCGCAAGATTCCCGTTCCCGTCAATGACCTCCCGCACGCTCCCCAAGTGATCC
Organism: Chloracidobacterium sp.; assembly: GCA_025057975.1. Taxonomy (NCBI): domain Bacteria; kingdom Pseudomonadati; phylum Acidobacteriota; class Blastocatellia; order Chloracidobacteriales; family Chloracidobacteriaceae; genus Chloracidobacterium; species Chloracidobacterium sp. The sequence goes on along the minus strand of JANWUV010000011.1, from coordinate 550 downwards.
CGCGTGTAGAAATACGTCTCATTCCCATCCCTGACCCCGCTCCCAAAGTACCGCTTCGTCACCACGCCCGTACTTGTCCCATCCCGCTCCTCCACCACCTCCGCCCCATCCCACACGTACCGCCGGTCGCTGATGACCGTCGCCCCGTCCTTCTCCACTATGCGCACGCGCCGCCCAAGCCCGTCATAGCCGAACTCGCTCCGCCGTCCGCCCTTGATGATCGCCGTCACCCGCTGCGCCGCGTCCCACTCCACACGCTCGTAGTCCGTCGCCGGCCCGCTCCCGCTGCCGACCGCCAACGTCTCGCTCGTCCGATTCCCCGCCGCGTCGTACCCGTACCCCACCTCTCTGACCGTCGTCGCCCCTTCCTTCAACACCGCCCCAACCAACTGGTCGGCGTTGTCGTAACTGTACGTCTCCACCCGCGCCGGCGCGCTTCCCAGCCGCCGCGTCCAGCTCGTGATGTTCCCCTCCGCCTCGTACGTGTACTCGTGCCGACTCAGCAACTCGCCCCCAACCCCCTCGTTGACCAGCGCCCTCAACCGCCGGT
>JANWUV010000010.1:172623-172867 GCA_025057975.1 Chloracidobacterium sp. | reverse complement strand
ACCGGATATCCTCCAGCGCCAGCAGCTTGCGGGCCGCCTCCTGGGCCCGCAGGTAGGCTGCCCGGGACATTGCCAGGAACAGGGTGGTGTTCTTATAGATCCGTGGCCCGGAAGCGTGGTTGTCCTGCACGACGTGGTAGCTCCGCTCCAGGGCGGCTTTATCGTCGTGTGGCGCGTCGGGTCCAAGCACCACAAGCTTGAGGCTGTGGTTATCCGGCACGTCCCGGTGGCTGGAGGGCCATAC
>JANWUV010000010.1:150000-172613 GCA_025057975.1 Chloracidobacterium sp. | reverse complement strand
GGCCCTGAAGACCCCTGACCCCACGGCCTTCTCCACCTGCTGCCTGAGCAGTTCCTCCACGTCGGCAGCCTTGACGTGGGCCATCCGGTCGGCCAGCACCGCGTTGAGGTTGGGCTGGGCCTTGAAGGCCCAGCTCCCATTGGAGTACAGGTAGTACAGCCGCCCCCTAAGGTTGTCGAGCGCGTCGCCGATGAGGAGCGGTGAGATGCCCTCAGGGTATACCAGAGCCAGGTTGAGCTGTGGGCGGGTGGCCCCCCGCTCCACCCCACCGCCGGAATGGGAGTAGAAGAACACGGAGGTGGCCAGCGACTGGGCCAGTCGGTAGCGCGCGTAGTCGCCCCCGAGCTCGCGGTCAAGCAAGTAGGCCTTCCCCTCCGGGGGGATGATGTCTGACGCCAGCACTGCCTCCCAGTTAGCGTCCTCGAGCACGCTTGTAACGGTGGCCCGCAGGTCGGCGGATTCCAGGGCCGCGTCGCCGAGCCCAATGAGGGGACGGGCTGAGGCCGTAAGGTATCCGGCCTCGACCACCCGCGCCAGCAGGCGCAGCACGCCCCGGGTCTTCTGAAAGGTCTGCATGGTGCCCCACCGCTCGTAGAGCACGTTGACCAGCTCGGGGTGGAAGGGGAAGGCCTTGAGCATTTTGCGCCCGTACTCGCCGCTGCGCACCTCGCTGGGCAGCTCGTTGCGCAGCTCCTCGTAGACCTTCATGTAGGCGGCCACCACCTGCTTGGCCCCCTCGCCGTCGATGCGCTCGAACAGGCGGCGTCGCAGCACCTCGTAGATTTCCTCCCCCTGCACCGGCATACGCACGGCCTGCACCCGTCCGAATATCCTCTCCAGGCGGGCGAAGACCTCCGGCGAGTCCTTATGGTCGTAGTACTCGATGTGCGACTCGGGGAAGGTGGTGACCAGGGCCACGTTGCTCTGGCTTCCGACCACCTCGGTAAGCTCCTGGAGGAAAGCGAAGGTCTGGGCCTGCAGGCTGGTGCTGCCGACGGGGATCGAGGCGGCCTTGACCTGGTAGACCAAGAGTTCGTCCATCAGGATGAGGGCGGGGCTATAGGCCCGGAGGAGTGCGGCCAGGGCCTGCTTGCCAGGCGGGGTCATGGCCTCGTCCGCGGAGCGCAGCATCTCGTAACCTGCTTTATCGCCAAGCTGGTAGGCCAGCTCGCCCCACAGGGTGCGGATGTGAAGGCCGTCAACCGTGCGTCCTTGGGCCGAGAGGTCGGTGCCGACCAGGACAGCCACGCGGGCCCTCGGCATGCTGCCGACCCCGGCCTCCTGTAAGAGGGACTTGACCTCGGGCAGGTCGATGACCTCGGAATAGGCCTTGACCAGGTGATACAGGGCAATCAGCGCGTGGGTCTTGCCACCGCCGAAGGGAGTGCGCAGTTGCACCACCGCCTCCCCACCAAAGCCCGCCAGACGCCGCACGGTGTCTTTAAGGATGGATGCGAGCTCGCGGGTGAGGTAGGTCTTCTTGAAGAATTCGTCGGCGTAGCGGTACTCGGACGTGGCCCTCCCGGCCACCACGTCATCGAGCTTGGCCGCAAAGGTGTTCTCATCGAAGTCGCCCCTGCGGATGGCCTCGTCGGGCTCGGCCAGATGCCACCAGGGCGGCAGGTTGCCCTTAGGAGCACTGGGAAGGTTACGTTCCATAAGCTTACGCACCTCGGTCGCTGAATCCTCCGCACCAATGAGGCGCAGGAAGCGGGCGATGGTGTCGAGGGTTCGATTGACGTCCTCCTCCGGAAGCTGCTGCTGGTGTGCCCAGGCGTTGCGCACCTCGCTGATTTCGTCGGCCCAGGTCACCGCACGGTTGTAGCTGCGTCCAAAGGCTTCGCGGAACACTTCACGCTGGCCGAGCAGAATGTCCTTGAAGTGGTTGATGTCGAGCACCTCCTCGGCGGTTCTGCCGCGCTTCATGTCCTCTAAAACCAGGGCCCGCCGCGACTCGCTTAGGGAACCCAGATAGGCCTCGACCCACCCGCGCCCACTGCCATGGACCCGTGTCAGTTCGCGCACGAAATATGATCGCACCGCCTCGGCGTAAAGCTTCAGTGCGGTGCTCATATAACTTTCAGCTTTCATAGTTCCATTCTATCGGTGCAGCAAAGATGCCGTAATACTAGGTAGTTAGGTGAGATTATCTCTGACAGGCCTGGGGAAAACCTGATGGAGAAGGATTTCTCGGATCGTCCAAATGCGTTCCGTGAGACCTGCGGCCATAGCTGGGGAGCGAGGCTGGTAGCGCCGCCTGCCGATGGGCTCTGGTAGGGGAAGTCGGAGGGAGCGGTGGGGGCGGGCAAAGTTGTAGACCGTCATCCGCCAGTCACCGCGGTGCTCCCGGGACTCAGGCCTGCGGGCAAAGGCCAGGGTCTTGCGCACGGAGAAGGCGTCCATACGCCGGGCCGTGGCGTTGAGCCGCTCAATGGCAGAGGTGTTAGGGGTGGTGTAGCCCAGACGCTGCAACTCCAGGTCAATGCGCTTGCGACTGCCATGGGCCATGCGCAGTCTGACCTCCACCACCCGCCGACCCTCACGCCGTTTGAGCACCTGGACATGGGCCTGCCGGCGGGTCAGGCGATAGCGCTCTCGCGGCCTCCTGCCACGAGCCCCTCGCGGTTTGGGCTGGTAGGGGGTTCCGAAGACTTGCGGGAACAGAGTGGCGTAGCATTCCCAACCATCGCTGAAGAAGGCCAGATCCTGGAAGTCTCTGAGCCGGGCCTTCCCCCCGCGCAGAAGGCGGCGGGCCAGGTCCTCGTTGCGCTCGCCCTGCACCCGCTCCACGATCAGGCGGCTTTTGGGTTCGAGCAGCTCCGCCTCCCAGCAGGGCCGGTTCTTGCTGCCGGCGTACCCGTGCCGCTCGTCGGCCTGCAGGCTGCTGCACACCAGGCCCTGCACCTGCCGGTCATGAAACAGCCGCCCATGCCGACCCAGGCAGCGTTCCAGTCTACGCACGCTCTCCCGGCTCACCTTCAGCAGGCGAGCGGTGGCGGCCTGACTGCTGCCCTCGCTTAGCTGCTCTGCGAGCGCTACCGCCTTGGATTCGGGCAGTTTACAGTTCCAGAGGGCCGTTCCCTTCCTTTCGCTGAACTCCTGCCCGCAGCTCTTACAGCGCAGGTATCGTATCTTTTCTGCACCGTACACTTTGCGTACCTTGAGATTGCCTTGTCCGGTTTTCCCGTACAGCTTGCATCCTTCTATCGGGCATGCCAGACTTGAGAGGGGAGGTTTGTTTGTTTTCACACAACGCAATCTGCGTTGAAAACGGCCTCCCCTTCAACCCCTGTCTGGGATAATCTCACTCTACTACCTATAAATCCAAGACCATCGCGATGGGTTTCGGCCGGATAAAAAGCAGCACATCCCTGCCGGCCCAAGCCACCCTCAGCCGTGGGAGCGTATCAGGGTTCAGACTACTCGATGCGCACCAGCCATGTTTCTCGGCACAGCGCTTCTAGCTGCGCAACCACGGCTCGCGCGTGCTGTTCGCCAAAGCGCAGCCCGATCTCCACGTTCCAGCGGAGCCCGGGGTCGGTCAGGTTTGCGCTGCCGAGCACTCCCCACTTCTTATCCGCCACCACGATCTTGGCGTGTAACAAGCCCTTCTCCATCTGAGCGCTGTAGATGGCAAGTGCTCCCTGTACGCGCAGCGCCTCTTGCCGCAGGCGTGCCAGTGCTCTGGCCTGGGGGCTACTAGGCTCGTGGGCGGCGTGGGTGATCACCGAGACGGCAACCCCGCGCCAGAGGGCACCCAGGAGCTCGTCGCTGAGGTGAGCCATGCCATGCTGCTCCAGGTAAGGGCTTACCAGCCATAGGTGTTGCTCGGCACTGGCGATGGCTTCCAGGATGGCTGCGACATAGCTGCTCTCACGATCAGGTAACGTCCACAAGAGGATCCCTTGGTCCGCATACCCCCCCAGGAAAGCAGCCAGACCCTGGGCCCGCAGCTGCCCCCCCTCCAACGCCCCGTGCCGTTGTAAGGCTTCATAGAGCCAGAGGTGCCCTCCCTCTCCTAACAGGCTATCCGCCCACAGCAGGTCGTTAGCTGCAACCGGCTGATCCAGCTTACTCCAGAGCGCTGCCCCAAGCAGGCGCAGGGTTTCGGATGACCAGGTCATGGCTCCCAGAATCCTCGGAGCCGGCCGTACACCGAGTGGTTCCCTCCATACAGCACCAGGCGGCTCAGGTGATGGTTGAAGTCGATGCAATTGTGCTCCAGGTGAGTGCAACCCACACAACTACCCCCTTCCTCAGCGCACAAAGGGTCGTAGATACAGGCGCGGCCATCCTGATAGACCTCCTCCAGCCAGTAGGGCAGATGCTGTTCGAAGAGGGTGGTCAACCCGCCGATCTTGCTGGCCGTGTAGCGGTTGGCATAGAGGATCAAGCCCAGCGTATCGGGCAGCAGATACTCCCCGATGCTCTCCGGGGCGAAGCCACTCCAGACAATGTGCTGCATCATGAGGTGGGAAATGGTATGAAGCAATGTGTATACCAGGGTGGGTGCCTTGGCCTGCGGGGCGCGGAAAGCCTCACCCCGCAGGCCAAGGTGCCAGAGCTCAGCCCAAGCTGCAGCACCCCGGGCTTCCTTTGGTGCCAAACCGTTGTGCACCAGCCAGCGCAGCACGGACGTGGGGTCTAGCTGGAACCAGATGGCTTCGGTTTCTGTGGGCACGCAGTAGATGGGAGTCTTTCCGTCAACTGCAGGAAAGGCCCTCAGTATACTGCGCTGGGGATCGCGGGAAATCCGTGTGTATCCTATTGCAGCCAGTGCGATACGGAAGTCGCTGATCAGCCGGACATTGCTGAACCCCAGTAGCTCCCTCACCTGCTCAAACTCCTGCAAGTAGGATTCGGCATCGAACCCACCAAGGGTGCCCCATCGGGCCGCTACCATCGCAGCAGTGGTAAGCTTGGAGGTGTCCTCTAGAATAGCGTGCTCCACCAGGTGACGGCTCGGCGGCCCGATGGTATGACCTGCGGTGAGGCGACCCACCTCGGAAAGCGCCTGGGAGGAAGGGTCATTCTTCATCTGAGCCTCTATGGATCGTGCCCGTTCTGGATCCACCTGGCGTAGCTCCTCGAGGAGTTGCTGGGCTTCGGGGCTGAGCTCCCTTTTGGCCAGGGCCTCCCGCACCTTGCCTGGCAGGAGACCCCACAGCTTGGCCAGCAATAAGCCCGCACTAGATTTCTCCAGGCTGATGAGCAGGCTCTCCTGCTCCCTGTCGAAATTGAGGAACGGCAGCACGTGTGCGAGGTGGTTGGTCGGCTCCTTAGCCTCCACCTGGCGCTGGAACTTTTCATCAGGCTTTGCTTTGCTGTACTCACAACTGCAGGGCCACATCCGCAATCCGCCAATCTCTTTATTTGAGGTCAGAGAGTACCAACGGGCATCACGGGTGCGTCCTGGGTTAAATAACCTGAGATCGTGGCCGCGGAACTTCGAGTCATACTCATCGGGGAAAGAGAGCTCCTGCAGCGTGCCACAGTTATGTACCTGGATCACCGTCATCCGTCCCAGCGGACCTTTGCAGCGTGGGCATTCTCCGGGTTGAGATCTCCTCCGCTTGAGGCTGACGAGTTTTGCGGTATAGCCGCAGCGCGCGCAGCTGAAGCTGCTGGGGAAGGGCTCCATCAGAACGCGGCTTGGCTGCCCTATCGCAAAACCGGCAGGGTTGAGCCGGTTGGCAGGGTAACCCTGATGGAAGACCCTGCCGTCGAACTCCCAACGCCTTATGTAGTCGTCAACAAGGTTCAACAGAGCCCGCTGGTTGACATCTACTTGAGGATCCAGTTCCACACTCACTACCCAACTCATGCCGAAGTCCTCATGTTCGGCCAGCGCCCCTGGCAGAAAGTTGTATAAGATTTGTGTCCTACCCCGCTCCATCAGCGCCCCCCCTTGTGAACCACTTTGCATCCTCAACCGAGTAGCTTCTTGCCAGGTTGACCTGAACCCCCTCCTCGACGTCGCGGAGGCTGGTCATCGGATGGATAGCATTCGTCAAGTACCGCTCCTGGCTGCTCGATAGCGTGACCAGCACCCGGTCTAGCTCCTCCTCCAGCACGACCGCCATGGCCTCCTCGAGGTCCGGCGGATAGACCCCAGCCCCTAGGCAGTAAGCTTCCTTAAGCTCCCCCAGTATCTGCTGCCGCTGCTGTGACAGGTATTGGCGAGCACTCTCCCGCTCCCACAGCCTGTTCGCGCTAGAGCGGCTTCGCCCCAGGAGCACCGAGGCCAGCACCCCGGGTAATGTGCGCCGCAGGGCGAAACGAGCGAAGCGGTTGATGGCCACCGGATGCACCATGCGCTCGAGGTTGTCGTGGTACTCCATGAAGCGGCTGTACACGCTGGAAGCACGCAGGTTATAACTGGCCAGGATGACCACCACCAGGCCCACGTGCTGCCGCCCGGCCCGGCTTGAGGCCTGGATGTACTCCTCAACGGTGCCTGGCAGGCGGTCCAGGGTCATGAGGTTGATGCGCTCGAGGTCCACCCCGTGGCTGATCATGTTGGTGGCCACTAGCGTATCAAGGAAGCTTTCCGACCCAAACGGAGGTGGATTCTCGATCAGGCTCACCACTTGGGCGATATGGGCCGGAGTGGACTTGTTGTGGGTGTATTCCACACGTAAGACCTGCCCCGATTCCAAGGTGTCCTTGATCCGGCTGCCGTTGGCCCGGCTGCCCACGTAGGCCAGCGAAGTGGAGTATAGCTTGACCAAAGCGCTGGCCTCATCCGGGGCTAAGGTACGGCCTACCACGGCGTTCAGGTCGTAAGGATTGCTGGCGAGGCGCTTGATCTCGTCCAGAAGGATACGGTGCACCAAGGCCGAACTCTCAGCGGGGTGGGGGCGGCTCCAGAACGCAAGGAAGACTCGCGCGATCTTTTCCTGTCCCCCTTCCCGTGCCACCTCGCTGTAGAACGTGCGGTAGCGGTCTATCCCGCGACCTGGGAAGCGCACCGCATGCCGAACCCCGTAGAGGTGTCTGAGCTGGTGCTCGTAGCCGGTGATGGTCGCCGTGGCGGCCAACACTTTGGCGGGCTTGGGCTCGAGGGAGCGGATCGTTGTCTCGTAGTGCCCGGCGAAGGCCCCCAGCTCCTCTTGTAACAGGTGGAGCTCGTCCTGGATGTGCAGGCTTGGCCCAGGGTCGTAGGCATTTACGGTCTGCAGTTGCCGGCTGTTTACAGAGCAGTTCTTCACCAGGCACTTGTCCAGGAAGTACCCATGCTGCGGGCAGTACCTGCGCACCTGCCAGAGCATACTCAGCGCGGGCTGATAGGCCAGCGCTGCCATCTTGTCCACGGTACCCACCACCACCGTACTTTGGTGCCGCAGCACTTCGGAGTCGCTCACGTCCAGTGGAAGCTGATACCCGCACTTCCGGCAGCGGTGTTCGAAACACAACCGGGCGCGCTGAAGATGCACTTCCACCGTCTCTAGCCCCCCGCAGGCTGGGCAGTTGGGTACCAGGCGCAGTTTCTCCAGCTCACCCGTCTGGCTCCAGCGCTGTAGCTCGGCAGCGTCGAGTTGGTTGGGTGAGTTTCCCTTGCCCGCGAGGTAGCCCAACCGGAATGGATCCCCCTCGAGGCCCAGCGCTAACCGCTCCTGCTCCGCCCCGTACAACACGCGCATGGCCCGCTGCAACTGCTGCATCGAGAGCATCCGGAGGGGGAAGCGCAGCCAAGCGGTGACCCCCAGCTTCTTCCCACGCAGGCGGTCGTAGAGCATGGCCGTGCACACCAAACCCAGATACGCCTCGGTCTTGCCGCCGCCGGTAGGGAACCACAGCACTACCGCCTGGTCCATGTCGTCGGCCCACTCGTAGCGCTCCCCAGCCCACTCGCCTGCCGTGATCCCCTCCCGCAACGCGAGTGCAGGCAGCTGGCTGACGATGAAGACGATCTGGAACAGTCGCCAACTGGGGTAAGGGGATATACGGGCGAAGACCCGGTTCATGGCGGTGAAGGCCTTCTTGAGCCGCTCATCGGCCCGGAGGGCGGCCAATCCGGCGGCAAAACGACGGATCTCCTCCCGGAACTGCCGCAGGTCCGTCTGAGCCGCCTCGGCGAACTCGCCGGTATACCCTTTGAGATCCAGTTCCCGTTCCCAGGACTGAGCGTGGGCCTGCATGGCTTCATAGATGCCCTGGAGCACCTCGAGGGGACGTTGGGCCAGATCCTGAAAGGGGGCTGAGGGTTCAGAGCGCGTGGTAATGCGCTTTTGGCGGTATATAGCCAGACAGCGGGTAGTCAGGCAGTTGCCCTCTCGCAGTGCTCCGCAGTTCCTTCCGACTACCCATACATTCGGGTCAAACTGGTAATCCTCGGCCACAGGGAGGATCTCCACCGGAACCAGTGTGCCCTGCACGCGCACCCGCAACCGAACGTCCGCGATGACTCGGTAGTTGTTCTCGGTGGGGTTGTTGCCCTGGAGGGTCTCGTTGCGCAAGTACACGGTGACGCGCTTGCGGCCCTCATAGTGCCGGGTCATCACTTGCAAGCGCACCTTAAGCGGGGGGATGTCGACCGGCCTGTTTCCCAAGACTTCCTGCAACCACTCGGCGAAAGCCTCTGCTGAGGTTGTGGCGCTCGCAGGTACCGAGGGTCTGCGATCCATCACGCGCCACGAATCGGCCCGCTCCTCCATAGTTTGGATTTCTTTGTCCAGTAAATGTTGCAGTAGCCCGCCGTCATCTCCGTCGGCGAGCGGGAGCTGCAGTGGGCCAAAGGATAGGTCGCAGCGTTCAATGACCTCGATCAGGGTGCCTTGTCCACTGGCTTCGCCAGCGACGGACTGCTGCTCAGCTAGCGTAGGCAGCCGCCGAACGTAGAAGGCAAGCTGGCCCTCGACTTCGATGCTTCCTGGCTCTTCGTCACGCACCATGAACTCCAGCCCCAGGCTGCTGGGCTGCTTATAGGTATCAGCGTTCGGGTCATAAGGGGCTAGCACGCCCAGCTGGCATACGTCCGCCGGCTGCCGTGCCACAAGACGTTTCTGGTTGCGTCCTGCCAGGTGGTGCTCCAGCACCCGGGTCAGGTGATCCACCAGCTTGATCTCGTCGTTATAGCTGATCTGACTCATGAGCGTCTAACCACCCTCCTCACATCCACTGCACTGAGCAACTCTTCCAGGGATATCCCATGCTGCCTCGCCTCTCGCAACGACCCCTCGTAGCCGCTGCCGCTGACGATGCTCTCCAGCACTCGGTGCAGCAGCCGGCCCAACTGGCGATGCCTCGTGCGGTGGTTCTCGATGGCCCGCCACAGCTGGGGGCGCTTCAGAGACTCGGGAAGCCCCATGATACTGGTCAGAAGCAGGAAGTCGTCGTACTGTTGGGGGGCAAGGGTCTGCCCCTTGGCGAACCAGCCTCGCACCGTTGTCGGGTCACGTTCCAGGCCGTGACGCGCCAGCTCGCGGTGCAACTCTGCCAGGTTGGGATACTGGGCTTGTAGGGTTCGTTTGGCGGCCTCCCATAATTCCAAGCTTAGCCGCTCCTCTATCCGTACTAGCGGCAGCAAGGCTTCACTGATGCGCTCGAAAAGATCGTCGTATATGCCGTCGACAAAGATGATCATCCGGTCGCCGGGTTGTAGCTGTTGCGCGGGCTTTTCCGCGTGGCCTTGTCCGGGCACGAACAGGGTGACTAACCGGGTCTTGGGCAGATAGAGGATCAACCCACCCTCCAGCTCCACCTCCATCTCCTCGGCTGTCGTTCCGCGATTCCCTGCGGCCCGCGGGTTTGCCTGATACTCTGCTAAGGCATGAAAGTCGAGTCGCGGCGCCTCCTCTGTCAAGACATTTAGCGGCTGGACCACTGCTGTTCGTTGGGAAAACTCCAACCTGGCGGCGGGAAGACCTGGCGGAGAAGGGAGCTTCAGGCCCAGGGAATGAAGGACTTGGCTGCGCTCTGTTACCAGATGCTCCAGCCAGCGCTGACGCTGTTCGCAGAGGTAGCTCTCGATGCGTGCCTCGAAAGGGTAGGCTAGGACCGCCACCTTGGCCGGTCCTAAGTCCAAGTAGCGCTGGCTGGCGCTGCGGTAGCCAAGCAGCAGCCGTTCTGGTCCCAACCCCTGTGCCGCTCGGCGTTCCTCTTCTTTGGACCAAAGCACCTCAGCGGAGCCTCCGAAGCCGATGAACAGCTGCCTTGGACTGACGGCCATGCACAGGCTCTGCAGTAGGGTTGCCTCAGCTCGGGTGGTGGCTACCACCCAACAGGATCGCCGCTCCGTATTGCACTGCTCCAGCCACTCCACGAGGGCAAAAAACTTTGGTGGTAGATCGCGCTGCTGCAAGGCTTCGTAGGCTTCCCTCAGCCGATCGAGCACCCGTTGCCACAATAGGCGCTGCACCGGATGGGAGGGGGCTTCCAGCTCGAGGGAGGCCAGGCGGTCGCGTAAGGTAGTACGTCCTTCCTCTTTGAGTAGGCTCTCCAGCCGGTAAAGTGGTACGCTCAGCATGCGTAACTGGTGGAATAAGCCCCAAGCTTGCCATAGAGGGGGAAACCCTCCAAAATTCGCTTGGGCCTCCGCCAACTGCTGGTAAGCAGTCCAAAGTACTTTATCTAACTCAGTATCTTCGATCACTTCCACTCGGCGGTTGGGTGGTGAAAAGGCAGGGCGCTCGCGCCCATCGAACTCACGGGCCACCCATCCTTTGGCGGCCTCGTCCCATAGCACGGCCGATTCGCCCAACCGAGCCAGAGTGGCCTCATCGAGTGGCGGGGTAACGGCTAGGTAATGGCTGAAAGGTAGGCTCTCCAAGCGGGCCAGGACCCGAGGATCGGTGGCATCGACGATCACCGCGGCGAAGGGGTGCTCGAGCGGCCAGCCGGGGTTGGCAAGGTAGATCGCTGGTCGACTACCCGGCGGCTGATAGCGGGAGAGGGTGCGTATCTCCCAGAAGCGAGCTAGGCTGTCACCCGCCTCTCCCAGGCGGAACTCGCGCAAGCTCTCTCGCAACTGGCCTACTTGGCGGGTAACGATAAGCAGGTTGCCTTTTAAGTATGGGGAGTGGTACGTCTCCCGATGGAAGAAGTCGGCGACCAATAGGCCTACTGCCAGGGTTTGGGGTAGGGGGCTTGGGCGGGCGGAGTCCATCAGGATCAGACGCCGTCTCTGCTCCCAGGCGCGCCGCCCCAGCACGCTGGATAACCGGGCATAGACGTCAAAGCCCCGCGGGTAGATACGGCGCAGCAGAGCATCGTCAATCAGGTTGTCCCGGGCAATCCCAAACATCAGCAAATCGAAGGCTCTATTCCAAGGGCCGCGCATTGAGCGGCATAGCTTTCAGCCAAGGACTGCCCCTCAAGGGCCTCACCCAGCGCCAAAGCCACCGCGAACAGGTTTTTAGCAACGGGATCTTCCGGACACCAGACCGCCTCCGTGCCCCCTTCGTATCCCGGCTCGAGCTCTAAGATCGCGTCGTAGAGCTGAGCTCGCGTACCGCGCTTAGAGTGGTCGTTGGCGCTCTCCGCAAGCACCACCGCAACGCCGCGCAAACGCAGCCCGTTGGCGCGCAAGGCGCTTGTCAGGGCTTCCCAGGCCCTGAGCTCACGGTTGTGGTAGCTCAAAATGATCCGACCTCCCTTCCGCAGGCTGCGCAACGACTCCTTGAAGATTGCCTCGAGCCGCTCAGCGTATCCTTCAGCGCCAACGCCGCGCACTGAATTCGGCACCGCCTCTTGCAGCTCATCGACGGATAGCGGCTGGTACTGGCCCAGCCAGAAGTGGAACAACCGGGCCATTTCCCCGTACTGCACGTCGTCAAAGTAGGGAGGGTCCGTGAGTACCAAGTCCACGACTCTTCGCTTTAGGGCCTGTCGTTCGCTGCTACCCGTGACCAGCCGGACATAGCCCTTGTTTTTCAGCCCCTGGTACCAGTCAGCAGCTCGATAGGCGGCCTCTAGGCGCCGTCTGAGCACACCTCGGCCAACGCTTGCCAGCGGGTTGGCCTCGAAGGCAACGGGCGGGATAGCATAGCGGTGATTGGCAACACCTTCAATGCCCTTGCAGTATAGCCGGTCCCAACGGGCTAGTAGAGCAGCCATTTCCCCCAGCCCCAGCAGTACCATAGCCAAGCGGTCGCGCACACTGGCAGGCATCCGGCGCTCCTTGAGGTAGTCAAGACCTTCGAGGATCACCGCAGCCTGGGCCTCGCTATATAAGTCCCCCCAATACTGTAACCCACTTCTGAGCAGCCGCCGGGTTTCCAGCCCGACCTTGATCGGTTGTCTCAACTGAGGGAAGGTGTTGCTGGCCGGGATAAAGGCTACCGGATCGCCCTCCACGGTGGGGCGCACTAGCGTCCGGCTGTTGTTCTCTTCTAGCACGAGCGGGGCCGTCCAGCCGACGGTAACGACGGAGATAGCCACACCGCAGTGGGGGCAAGCCACTTTGCCTGCTGGGGCGGCAGGAAGTTCATAGCCACAAGCGCAGTGGGCCTCGAGGGAGAGGCTACCACATCGGCGACAGCCGTGATACGCCTCGCTCCCGTTACGGCGCACCTTACTCAGCACCCCTTCTGGATAAAGCGGAAAGGTGGATTCGCATCCCAGGCAGCGCACGACCCTCACCCGCAGGATGCCCACCAACTCCCGGCCATCCTCCCGTTGATAGTACCGGCGGAGCGGATCGAGGTGACGCAGCAGGCGTTCCCCCTCTATGCGCAGTCGCTCAGGATTGACCTGGCTCAGGGCTGTTTGCAGGCCGAACACCGGCCATGGGTACAAATCCTGCGCATATGCGCGCAGGCCTAAAGCTGCTGCCTCGAGGGCCACGGTTCCGCCGCCGCTAAAGGGATCCGCAACGTAACGAACCCCTTGGGATCGAGCGGCCTCGAGCAAGGCCCGGATCAGGCCATGGGGACGCCGTGCCCACCACCGAAACACCGAGATGGCCGGGTTGTGGTGCTCCCTCCGGCGGGTCTCCTGCTCCACCCAGGCGCTGAGCGCTGGCCAATTAATCGTGGTGATGATGCTTGCCACCCGGCCACCTCAGCAAATTTGGGATGGCAGTGGATGGTACGTAAGCCCGTTCCAGGCTAACACCATCTGCTTCTGCTGCTACTTGTCTACCTGCTGCCTTGGTTACACCCTTTGCCGAAGCGCAAATGTGGATTCTATAGTGTATGTGCATGGGAAAGCAAGGCTGGACTCCACTGCCACAGGCTCTTCGCAGTCGAGCTACTTTTGACCGGGGGGTAGAGCTCTGCAGCCTCACAACAGCCATTTCCAGGAATTGGGGTGCCAGAGAGCGCAGCATGATATGGAAACATTATCACAATTTCTACATGGTGTTGGGTTTTTGGGTTCTTTGACCAGACTTGACCGTTATACAAAACCAAGCCAGATATAGAGGCATGAACCTACGTGAAGCCCTGTCCTCCTTACCCGATCCTCGTTACCACAACCGCCGCTACCCCCTGTGGGGCATCGTCTCCCTGGTACTCCTGGCCTTCCTCTGCCGCGTAGACTCCCTGCGCGGCGTGGCCCGCTTCGCCCAAGCCAACCCCGCCCTCTGGAAAGCCCTCGGGTTACGCAAAGCCCCAGGCCGTACCGCCATCGCCCAGCTCATCCGCCGGCTGGATCCCCAGGAACTCGCCAGCGCCCTGCGCAAGGTCTTTCCTGAGTGCTCCCTCCCAGACTCCACCCGCACCCTGGTGGCCGATGGCAAGGCCCTGCGGGGCAGTGCCAAAGGCGAGAGCCCCATGGTACGGGTGGTGGAACTGTGGTGCACCCAGGCCCGCCAGACCCTGGCCCAGGCCCAGGCCGAGGGAAGAGAGGAGGAGGCTTTGCTGGAGCTGCTCAGCCGACTGGAGCTGAGGGAGCTTTCCGGCTGGGTTCTGGTGGCCGATGCAGGGTACCTGTACCCCCGGGTGGCGGAGGCCATCCGGGAAAAAGGGGGGATTATCTGCTGATCCTGAAGGGGAACCAGCCCCAGAGGCTGGAGACGGCGGAGTGGGTATTCACTTGCATGGACGAGAAGGCTTTACCGGGTGAGACCCAGGCGGAGTGGGAGGAGGTGCGGGACGGGGAGGTCTGGCGCTACCGGGTCTCGGCCTCGCCGCATCTGCCGGATTGGCTGGGGTTTCCTGGGGTGCGGCAGGTGGTGCGGATGGAGCGCTGGGTGTGGGAGAAGCGGAGCAAGAAGGTGCGCTACAGTGTGGTGTATGCCCTGACGAGTCTGGGGCCTGAGGAGGCTGGTGCTGAGCGGCTGGGGATGCTTTTGCGGGAGCGCTGGGATGTGGAGAACGGGAGTTTCTGGGTGCGGGATGTGCTTTTGCGGGAGGACGATGCACAGGCGGGTGGGGTGTTGAGGTTCAACCTCAGTGTTTTGCGGGGCTTTTTGGTGAGCTGGTTGAATCATCAAGGGGTGCGGGCCAAGAAGGCTGCTTTGGAGGTTTTCTCCTTCAATCCCCCGCGTGCCCTGCGTTTCCTGGGGTTGGATACGGCGAATGTATAGCGGTCAAGTCTGTTCTTTGACAGGCTTTTAACACGAAGGGCACAACAACTGGTAGAGTTCGTTGGGGTTGGCAGAGAAGTAGCGAATGGAGCGCAGTGGGGATAGGTTGTGGAGATGTAAAAGGTTGATGAGCACATCACGGAAATACATCAGCCC
The DNA here is from genome assembly GCA_025057975.1 of Chloracidobacterium sp. Taxonomy (NCBI): domain Bacteria; kingdom Pseudomonadati; phylum Acidobacteriota; class Blastocatellia; order Chloracidobacteriales; family Chloracidobacteriaceae; genus Chloracidobacterium; species Chloracidobacterium sp. The sequence continues at coordinate 157,987 of JANWUV010000010.1, read as the reverse complement.
AGCGGCCCCCTTGCGGCTGCGGGAAGCGTCTTCACCAAAGACGGTATCGCGGGGGTGGTGCAGACGGTTCTCTACCTGCCAGTGCCCGCGCCAAAGGGCATAGAAGTCCTGAGGGGTGCGGACCAGCGAGGTGATGGCATAGTCGGTCTCCTCGCTGACCTGGCCGCTGTCTTTGTGGATGACCTGGCGGTGCATGCGAAGGGCGTAGGTGGAACCGGCAAAGCCACTGACGCTGGGAGGCATGGGGGCGATGCTCAGTGTCCAGATCCACAACTGACCGCTCCGCACCTCGTGGTGCTGGTACTGCTCAGCCGGGTGGGGTGGGTATGTGGCCAGGGCCCAGGCTATCAGCTGCTGCAGGTCTTTCTGGTTACTCTTGACCGTGAAGAGGTAGCCCCCTTTTGCGCCACCACCTGCTGGGCCAGGGTCGGGCTCATCACCCCAGCATCCCCCGTAATCAGCCAGTCCACCCCCAGGTCGCTCATCCGCACCAACCAACCCTCGGCTGCCTTGGCCTCGCTGGTCGTAACCGCCGTGCTACCCAGGCTCAGCCCCAATCCCTGCACCAAGGTGGAGAGGAAGACCAAAGCCGCCTCACCCTTGCGGCCCCGCCGGGTACCTCGCAGATGTTTGCCATCGGTGGCTATGGCCAGCGCCTCTTCCCGGCCCAGCGCCCGCAGCACATCCTGGGCCCAGGCCAGCATGGCCTCCTGCAAGGCTGCCAACTGCCCATCCAGGAACCAGAAGAAGCGATACATCGTGGCCTGGGCGGGCAGTTTGCGTTGCCCGAAGCGGTTGCGTAGCTTCAGGGTGTTCAGCAGGTACTTCTCCTGATCCCTGATCCAGTGGGCGATGGCCAGGATATTTGTCCGACCGCTGCCCAGGGCCATCAGACTGATCAGCATCAGGTTTTCCCATTCATGCTCGGTCTTCAGGTATTCCCTCGGATCGGGTATCTCCGCCAGGTATGGCAAGGGGCTGGGTATCTGTGTGGGGTTCATAGGCCCTTGTAATAAAAGCCTATAACGAATATGTACTTGACATATCGAACAACATTTTGTATTATCCTCCCAATGCTCAACCCCACTACCGAACGTGCACTCATAAAAAAAGTGCTCCGAATCCTCCAAGCAATATGGGAGGTGGCTTTGGGAATCGGGGTGGGGATTCGGCCGCTGGGTGACCGCCTCGAAATTTTCGTAGAAGTCCAACATCGGTTGGCAGGGATTGTTGACCTACCAAGGTTTAGTACTACGACCACCATAGACCGCCTCGAGGCCGATCTCGAGTGCCTCATTGCCACGGCTTCCCAAGAACTTGCAAAACGCCTGAAGCTGGAGTGGCGGAGAGTACTTGTTACGAAGGACGAGATTCACTCAATCCTTCACGACCTGTCGGTGCAAGCTCTTGAAACTTTCCATCTTGAATGGTCGCGCCAAAAATATTTGGAAAAGAATTACCGGTACCACCGGTACGACCTGAGCGATTTTTTTGCCAAGCCTTTGGCATTTGTTGAGGTAAATTTTGAGGTGAGAAAGCCTCGCCCTGGGTGGGTCCCTTCAATAATCGTCCTGACCCTTTCGACGCTGGCGTTCTTTTTGCTGCGCTTCCTGGCCTTCCTCCCGGTGCGTGAAAGCGAGTATTCGCCACCACCGCCCTGCCTTTTACCGCTCCCCCCACCGCCAAAAACACCCGTAAAAATCACTGCACCACCGGCCCTGGCTTAGGAGTTGGCAGCAGGCTTTGCCTGCTACGACAAGAAGCCAGGCCGGTTTTGCTTTACCGGCCTCCATGAGAGAATGGAGCTTCTCTTCATGTTGCAAAAACTTGCGTTCTCTGTTGAGGAGGCAGCCCAACTTCTTGGCCTCCATCCGAACACTGTGAGGAACCTTATTGCCCGAGGTGAACTGAAAGCCACGCGCGTGGGGCGACGAATTTTGATCCCTCGCATCGCTTTGGAAAGGCTTCTCGAAGGGAAAGACAACCCCACCGAGCGGGATGGGGTTCGGTAGCTAGGGGGTGTCCATGAAGACTCTGGATTGCTTCCAGTACAAGTATACCCCAGAGCCGCTCCTTTCCCGCCTGGAGGGAGTGCGCCCCGCCGGCCCCGGTCGCTGGATGGCCCTGTGCCCGGCCCATGATGACCGCAACCCCAGCCTGAGCATCCTCCTGGTAGAGAGCCGGGTGCTCCTGCACTGCTTTGCAGGTTGCACGCCGGATAGCGTCCTGGCTGCCCTACCGCTGGGGTTGCTAGGCTCAAATGAAAAGCCCCCTGATAAGGAGGGGGTTCTACACACAAACTAAAGGTGGTTGTTGTGTTTGTAGACTTCAACATTCTATCACGCCTGGAGGAGTACACGAAGCTGGGCTACCGGCTGCTTCCCCTCGAGCCCAGCGAGAAACCCCCCTGTGCCCAACTGGTTCCTCATGGGCTCAAAGAGGCCAGTAGAGACCCGATCACCATCCAGCGTTGGTGCAGGGATCTCCCCCGCTGCGGATGGGGGTTGCTCCCCCCAGCCCCCGTGCTGGTGCTGGACTTCGACGCCCCCGAGGCGTGGAAGAGGCTTAGCCGCGAACACCCTGAACTGCTACGGGCCCCCCGGCAACGCACCCCGCGCGGTGGGTATCACGTCTTTCTTCGCTTGCCGGAGTCAGTCAACGGTAGCCTTAGCGCCAGCACCCGCAAGTTACCGGGGGTTGATCTTCGTGGGATGGACAGAGCCTACGTGGTCGTTGAACCCACCACCATTAACGGTGCTCGCTACACCTGGGAAGTGCGGCTGGTGCCACCTGACAAACTGCCGCTTGTTTCAAATGAGCTATTGGAGAAGCTGCTACCCCCACCCCCGCCAGCACTGACACCAACACCACCTACCACCCGCACCACCACCGGCGAGCGGACAGAGAAACAGGTGCAGATGCAGGCTGAACTGCCACGTAATGAAAAAGACCCCCTGCGCCAACAGGGGGAGAAAGGAATTCTTATGAGCAGGCTTAAGATACCACAGGTTTTAGGCACCAAACAACGCTGGCTTCTGTGGAAGACCGAAGGCCGCAACGGCAAGGCTACCAAGGTTCCCTACCAGCCCAACGGCAAGAAGGCCAGGGTCAACGACCCCAGCACCTGGGCCTCCCTCGAAGAGGCCCTCGAGGCCCTGAAACGCGGGGGCTTTGAGGGTCTTGGCTTTGTCCTGGGTGATGGCATTGCAGGGGTGGATATCGACTGGAAGGGCTGGAAGAGCGAGGGCATCCCTCCCGAAGTCCAGGCCGTGGTGGAGGCCCTGAACAGCTACACGGAAACATCCCCATCCGGCCAGGGCTGCCACGTGCTGCTTCTAGGGCGGCTGCCGGAGGGTGCGGGTAATAAGCACACCCTGACCCCCGGTGTGGAGCTCGAGGTCTACGATCAGAGCCGTTTCTTCACCTTCACCGGCCAGTACTGGGAGGGCCTTCCCACCGAGCTCCAGCCCCGGCAGGCCGAGCTGGAGGCCCTCATCAAGCGGCTCAACCCCCAGCAATCTGTGGTGAATCCGGCCTCGAAGGGGGCCCGGGCGGCCCCCGACCTCGAGGATGAGGAGCTGCTAGAGCGCATGTTCGCCGCTAAGCCCGAGCTCCACCAACTGTGGGAGGGGGATGTTAGCGGCTACAGATCCCACAGTGAGGCGGACCTGGCCCTGGCCTCAGCCCTGATGTGGTGGACGGGGAATGACCTCGAGCGTGCTGATAGGCTGTTCAGGCAATCCGCGCTCTACCGCCCCAAGTGGGACAAGAAGCACTACAGCGATGGCCGCACCTACGGCCAGGCCACCCTGGAAAAAGCCCGGGCCGTGGATGGCGGCTACCAACCGCGAGTGGTGTCGGTGAACCGCCGCGGCCAAGTGCACACCGCTGCGAAGTCCACCGCGCACACCACTAGGATCGCGCCCCTGGACGGCCTGGCCGCCGGTGGTGAGGTGCTGGGCCAGCCACGCTACCGGATTGCCCACGGGCGCATTGAGGCCGCCAAGGTGGAAGGCAAAGGTGAGCACCAGAGCGTCACCTACTGGCCTCTAGCGAACTTCGCCGCCGTCGTTGCGCGAGAGGTCGAAACCACCGACGGCCTGGAGTCGGAGCAAATCTTTGAGCTGGTTGGCTACACGGCCACCGGCCGGCCGCTGCCTGCTGCGAAAGTCAAGGCCGCCGAGTTTGCCGGGATGACCTGGCCGGTGCGCGCCTGGGGGGCCGAGGTGGTGGTCACACCGGGGCAGGGAGCCAAAGACCACCTGCGAGCGGCTATTCAGTACCTCTCGATAGAGCGCGGTTTTGACCGTGCTAAGGTTTACAAACATCTCGGCTGGACACAGGTCAACGGAGAGTATGTCTACCTGCACGCCGGAGGTGGTATCGGGGCCCAGGGCAGTGTGGCCGGCCTGGAGGTGGAGCCCGGCAAGACGCTCGAGGCCTTCGCTTTTCCCGATCCACCGACCGGCCAGGACGAGCGTCAAGCTGTGGAGGCCATGCTGGAGGTGCTGGACGCCGCCCCGGAGCGCATAACCGCGCCGTTGCTGCTCCACACTCTGGCCGCGCCGCTGGGACACAGCCCGGTCTCTATCTACCTGGCCGGCCCGACCGGGGCCCGCAAGACGAGCCTGGCTTTGGTACTGCAGAGCTTCTTCGGCTATCACGCTGCACCGCCGGCCGCCTGGGAGGCCACACCTAACGCGCTGGAAAACGCCGCCTTCCTGGCCAAAGACGCCCTGCTGCTGATTGACGACTACGCACCACAGGCCAGCGAACAGAAGCAGAAGGAGCTCCAGGCCAAGGCCGCCCGGCTACTCAGAAGCCAAGGCAACAGCACCGGCCGGCTCCGCATGAAGGCCGATGGTAGCCTGGCCGGTGACCGTCCACCGCGGGGGAGCCTGCTCATCACCGGGGAAGACATCCCGCCCGGTCACTCCATCCGCGCCCGTGGCCTGTTCGTCGAGGTAGAGCGCGGGGATGTAGACCTGGCCCGGTTGAGCAGGCTTCAGACTCTGGCACGGGATGGAGCGCTGGCCCGTGGCATGGCCGCCTGGATCCGCTACCTGGCCGGCCGGTTGGACGCGGTGCGCCGGCAGGTGGAGGCCCGCACCGCTGAACTCCGCGGCCGGTGGGAAGCTGAGCACGGTAGAACCACCGATGCTTTAGCCCGGCTGCACGCGGTCTGGGAGTTCTTCAGAGACTACGCCGCCGGCCTCGGTCTGGATGTGGCCACGCTGGAACAGCGTCTGCTGGCCGGTCTGGAGGCCGTCCGCGCCGCACAGTCCACCTATCAAAGGGACGCTGATCCGGTACAACGCTTCATGACGCTACTTTTCACGGCATTGAGGATGGGCCGCTGCCACCTGCTGCCGGTGGATTGGCGACCGGGACAGGATCCAGAAGAGCACATGGCTGTTCCTCAGAACTACGGTTGGCGCTGGGTGGACACCACGAGCGGGAGCTCGGAGGCTCACGGCATCTGGCAGCCCCAGGGCCCCAGAATCGGCTGGCTACCGGAAAACCCCGACGTGGCCGGCATCTACCTTGACCCGACCGCCGCCTATGCGGTGCTGTCCAGGCTGGCCGGTGAGACTGGGGAGCCACTACCCACCGAGCGCACCCTGTGGAAGCGGCTGGCCCAGGCCGGGGCTATCCGCACGCAGGTCAGCGGAGGTGAGACCCGGTATCAGGTAGGGGTACGGATTCATGAGAGAACCACCCGCGCGATACACCTACTAGGGGCCTATATCTCCAAAACCGGCAACACCGGCAACAATGGCAACAATAGCGTCCCAGACAGCGAAAATCGTGTTGCCGGTTTTGAAAATGTTGCCGGTTCTGACCGGCAACAAAACCGCGCCCCCAACGAGCCTTCTGGACTGTTGCCGGAAACGACCGGCAACACAACCGCGACCGGCAACAACGGGAGCCCCGTCCCAGACGCAAAAAATACCGGTGTTGCCGGTGTTGCCGGTTCTACAGATATAGGGGGTCAGGCCGCACACACAGAGACTAGAGAACCTGAGAACCGTGAGAAGCGGGGGAGGTTGGAGCTGTGACCGCCTGGCAAGTCCTGCTTGAAAACCTGCCGGCGCTGGTCACCAAACTACGCCGCGTCAACCCCCCGAAGCTGCGGCTGGTGGTGGATGGTGAGGTGGTGTACTACGCGCTGCTGGTGCCTCGAGAGTCTGACCTGGCGGCACATGCACGCTGGCCGGGGATGCCGTCACCAAGCCTGGCCGGCTGGCTGTTGGAGATTCTGGAGCGCTACCAACGTAGCTTCCCACAGGCCCAGGTGGTGGAGCTCTTCAGTTTCTGGCCGCCCGACCGGCTGGAGGCCTTCGCACGCGCCTACGTCCAGGAACCGGTGCATTAGGAGGCAGCCGTGAGCCGCCACCCGCACCTGCTCCACCACCTGCACCGGCTGCTCGAGCACCACCCCTGGTTGGTGGCCGAGGCCGACTGGCCCGAGTACCGCGCCGCCCGGCTGCTTGACCGCAACAACGCCGCCGAGATTGCTACCTGGCTGCTCGAGGCCCCCCGGTGGCGGATTCTCGACCCCCGGAGGATTGACCCCCTCAAGCCTGGGCAGGGGGTGGTGCTCGAGGGGGAACCCTTTCAGCGATGGAAAAAATGAGAAACGAAGCGGCTTCAACAATCAGACTCGAGCCCTTCTGCGACCACCTGCGGGGCAGGCCCCCGCGCTGCCAGAGAATCAAGCGCAACGGGGAGCAGTGCAGGAACCCGGCGGTCAGGGGCCTGAACGTCTGCCCGCGTCACGGTGCGGGGTTCAGGAGCCGGGTCAGGGCCGGCAAAAAGAAAGACCCCACCACCGCTGCTGTCAAACACAGGCTGTACAGCAACATCCAGTACGACAACATCTACACCCTCATTGACCGCATCGAGGAATCGCTGAGTAGGGACGGCCACACCGACCGCGAGCTGGCGGTGGTGAAGGCCCTGCTCGAGGAGGCCCTCACCGTCTACAGCTGCTTCTGGGATACGCCGGAACGCCTCGAGCCCCTCATCAATGCGCTGGAAGAGGAACTTGGACGCTGCCTCGAGGCCAGGGAACCGGTAGAGGCCGTGCGGGTGCGGGAGGACATCCACAAGGCTGAACACCTGCTACGGACGTTCACCGCCTACCTGGATCGGGTCGGCACCCTGGCGGCCCGCATCATCACCCTGGAAAAACAGCGGGCCGAGACCAGGGCCAGGCTCGCGGAGACCAAAGCCCTCGAGCAGTTCGTGCTCTACATCGGCAAGGCCCGGGCCCTCTTCCACCGGATCGCCACCGCCGAACAGATGGAGCTGCTCGAGGAGCTGCTCCGGCGTGAGCTGCTCAACCCCCTGCGCCTCGAGCTGCCCCCTGTGGTGGACTGATAAACCGTCCAGCACGTGCTTCTAACGGGTTACTAACGGGTTGTACACTCAGGTCATGCTGAGCTGGATCCGCGAACGCTATCCCGCCCTGCCTGCGGCCCTGCACGCCCTTCTTGACCGGCGGGGCCTGCTGGAGATGAGCCCTGCCGAGCTGTTGAAGGCCCTCGAGCCCTACCGGCAACCGCCCTGGCCCGCCAACCCTGTGGCCCTCTCCCTGTGGCTCAAACGCCGCGCCGGGTGGTACGGCCTCGAGGTCGGGTTCCACCATGACGGGCTGCAACGCTGGGTCATCCTCCAGCGCAATCTCAAAAACCCGTACCGCCTCGAGTGCTTCCTGCCCCTCGTGGAGCAGGAGGTGCGGAAGTGGGGGCGGGCGGTGGTCAACAACATCGAGTTCACCCAGCTCGAGGGCCGCATCCTCTCGGAGCCGGTCAACACCGAGAAGCTAAGGGAGTTTGCCGGGGTGGAGGAGTACCGGGTGTGTACAGCTGCGCCGCCGTACCTGCCCCTGAAGGCCGGGGAAGCACAGGGGGGGTATTGAGATACTGACCCCCCCCTCTTCCCCCGGGCCCGTTGTAGCCACCACCCGGTGGTGGAGGCCTTC
>JANWUV010000010.1:0-145000 GCA_025057975.1 Chloracidobacterium sp. | reverse complement strand
CACGGCCTTGAGCAACGCTTCCTTAGCAACCACGCGCAACGGCAGGAGACAATAACTCGGCAAATCGAGCGCGCAACAAACGCTCTCGCGCCTTACGGAAAGCGGCAGGAACGAATCCTGAACCTGCTGTCGTTTCTGGTCAAGTATGGCCCGGAACTGCTTACACGCTGCTATCAGCGCATCCGCTTTGACGCGACCGAACATCAATGGCTTGCACCAGAGCCGGAAGCGGCTCGGTAGAGACGCAAGTGTGGATCGCCGCCAGTGATTTCCGTACCCCAAACAACGGTCGGAAACCGCCCAGTTTCATCCGACCAAACCAAGTAATAGTCCACTTGGTAAGCGTCAAGCGCGCGGGCGACAGCGTTCGGCGTTGCATCCACAGGCGCAACGCCATAGTAACGGCCGCCAAGGAAGTACGCTAGGTAAAGTGAATAATGCCATTCCGCGTTTGACGCCAGCTTTCCCTGCACGCCAAATCGCTCGCGCAGGACTTGCGCAGTGCGGTACAGCGCTCGACACACTTGCAGACCCTCATCTTTACCCTGCGCTGCCTTCCACAAGGCCCACGCCGGCTGCCACACAAACAAAGCGGAGCAAAGTATAAAAGCCGCCGCCCACAGCTTCCGCGAGTAGCGCCGCATTCCCCAGGCCGAAAGCCACGCGAGCATCGCGCACAACCAGTAGGCGAGTGTCCAGAGGTGGCGCGCTTCAACGTAGATGAGCGCGTAACCGGCGACGTAAACGACAAAGGCTGAAAGCGCCGCCCGGCAGCGCCTGCCAGTCTCCGTCTCACTCTGACGCCAAGCGACGCCGGCTGCAACGAGGAGCAACGGCAAGGTAGGCAGGAAGAACTCAGGCAAGTAACTAAACCCTATGGCGCGTAGTCGCTCCAGCGTCATAGCGACCTGATAATGCGCAAACTCGGCCGACTCAAGGACACTCCATGACTGAATCGGCAACCGGGTCGGGTCAGTCCAAGCGCTGGTGTCGCCCGGCTCAAAGGGCGCAAAAAAAGCAGTCTCCGTCGGATGAACAAAACTCATGCGCGGCCCAGACCACGCCCAATTGTACCGACCGGCTGAACCTGTCATCCAAACGCCGTACTTCCAACGCAAGGCAGCCACCCATAAACCACCGAGGACGCAGAAAGCCGCTAAGCCCCCGACAAAGGCTGCCATGCTCAAACGCCTGTAACGACCTTCAAGAACACACCAAACTGTCCAATGCGCGAGAAAAAACGGCAAGGCGAAGGCTTTTGCCATATAGGCCACCGCGCCAATGGTGCCGGCTCGCAAGCCGTACCACCACCCCGGCGGTGATGCGTCGTTCTTGATGAGTACGAAGACGTACCAAACAAGCGCTTCCGCCACGAGTAGATCCGGGGTGATGACCGACAGTGCAAAGTGTAGCGTCATTGGGACGGTGGCCGTGACGGCGACTGTCCGCATCCAAGTCGGGAGATCGTGCGTCAGTCGCCAGAGCCCACCTAGCGCCGCTGCGCCGCTGCCAAGCAGAACCAGCTTTACTGCAATCTGGGGCGGCAGGCCAACCAGCCGCAACACCGTCGTCAACCACGACAGCAGCGGACTCCAGTAGGCGTTCACTGCGCCGCAGAGGTTGCCACGCGCATATTTCTCGGCGATGTCGAGATAAGCGACGCCGTCGGGGTTGATTTGAAACTGGAAGACCCGCAGCAAGCTCAACCCAAGCGCCAAGTAGCCGAGCATAATCCATAGCAGCGGATGACGCAGTAAACGCCAGTGTTGCGTTGCGTCACTTGGACCGGTATGGTCAGCGGCTGTCATAGAATATCCTTGCCACGTAGGGCGAGCGCCGTAAGGGCGACAAGAACGAAAAAGAACGCGCCCAACGCCGCGAAATTCAGCCACAGCCGGCCGAAGTCATGGAGAAAACTGACAAACCGCGACTTGTCGGAAGGTAAGTACTTTACCTCCGGCGCGGTCGGTTCAGGATCAAGCGTCGGCGACGGAGGTCGTGAGCCGCCGGTCCGCAGAAAGCTCTCCATGTCGTCTTTGTAGGCGTCGAACTTTTGCTGTTGCCGGCGGCGATAGTCGGCAAGCTTTTCCCTGAAGTCATCCACCGCCTTCCGATTCTCGACTTTGATGCGACCGATTTCACCGGCCTCATCGTCGTCGTCCTGTCCCCGCAGGATGCCGAGGCCACCCCATTCAACGCCTACCCGCTTGAGCGCGTCATATGACCACATTGCCGGCATGAAAAAACCTACCGTTTTCGCCCACCCTTCGTTCGGCAGCAAGAGGCCGCCGAACAAAATCTGCGGAATCAACACCAGTGGGACAAGGCTTGTCGCCATTTCTGATGTACGCACCAGCGCCGAAATCAACAGCCCCATGGCGACGCCGACCAAGTGTGACAGCAGCAAATACAGGAGTATCAACCACGGTGGCCCCGGCACGGATTCGGCCGCCGCCATGACGCCGTACAGCAGCGTCACCTGCGCCAGCCCGATCAAGGCCAAGACTAGGAGTTTCGAGCTGATGTATGGCGCGATTCCCAAGTTGACCATCCGCTCGCGCCTATAAATGCTGGTCTCCTTGACGATTTCGCGCGCGGCGTTCGAGCAGCCGAACCAGATCGCCGATAGCGCCAGCACAAAGTATGGAAAATCGCGCGCCCACGTCTCTCCCACCGCTAAGGCTGTCAGGAGCGCAATAATCGGCGCTTGCCCGAAGAGAATCGCCAAGTTTAGCCGGTCGGCTAGCATGACGCGCGCATAACGCGACGCCAAGACGAGTGTTTGACGCAGGCTTTGAAACAGTGTAGGCCGGCTGCTTCTTGGACGGACGGCGACCGGCGTCATCTTGGACAGCTCGTTCAAAGGGGTGGTGATGTACCGATGATAGGCCGCCGACTGTTCAAACTTCCGCCGCCATTCCTCGGCCTTTGTGTCGCTGTTGGGATCGCCGAGCGTGTCAAAAAGGTCTTTGATACTGCGAATGTTGAAATATTCCAGCGCCTCTTGGGGTGGGCCGTACCACACCAACCGACCGCGCATGAGCACCACGATCTTGTCGAAGAGCTTGACGTTTTCCATTGCGTGGGTGGTGAGGATGACCGAGTGACCGCCGGAGGCGATCCGCCGGAACAGATGCATGATTTTTTCCTCGGTGGCAGGGTCGAGGCCTGAGGTCGGCTCATCGAGAAAAATAATCCCCGGCTGCGTCACTAATTCAACGGCAATCGAGACACGCTTGCGTTGTCCACCGGAGAGCTGTCCGACGGGTACGGCGCGGCGCTCCGTCAACCCCGTCACATCCAGCGCTTCCGTAATAATGCGTTCAATCTCTTCGTCGCTGGTGTCGGCGGAAAGCCGCATTTTGGCGGCATAGTAGAGCGTTCGCTCAACCGTTAGTTCCCGATGAATGATGTCGTCCTGCGGCACATAGCCAATAGACTGTTTGAAGCTGTTGATGTTTTGGTAAAGGTTTAGGCCGTTAATGAGCACCATGCCCTGCTCGGCCGGACGCATTCCGTTGAGCGCGTCCATGAGTGTGGATTTGCCCGCGCCGGATGGACCTAGCAAACCGACAAACTCGTTGGGCGGAATGGACAAGCGCACCCGATCAAGGAGGCGGAGCTTGCCGGAGCCGTCCCGGTTGGGGACTTCCTTGATCAGGTCAAGCACGTCAATGCGTGCGCGGCTGCGGGTGTCGAAAACGGCAATGCCGTCCGGCTCGAGTCGTAACAGGAACGGCCCAAGCTGTACCACGTCGGTCGGCTGCAAACGACAGCGCACGGTACGCCGGCCATTGACATAGACGCCGTTTGTACTGCCAAGGTCTTCCAGTGTGAAACCCTGCGCATCGCGCCCCAAGACGGCGTGATGCTTGGAAACCTGCGGCATATCAAGTTGGATGTCGTTGTCGGGGGCGCGTCCGATGGTGAGGCGGCCTGGCGTTGCGCCCTGCGCGAAGAGCTTCCGGATGACGAAGTTTTTGGCGTCACCCGTTTTTAGACCGGACGACGAGGGCGGTAAGAGGACCGTACCGTCATTGCGCCGGCCGCCGGCCGTCACACCAGCGTGCGGCGCGACAAAACGCAACTGCGCGCCGCCTAAACCAACTTCGATGACGGCGCCGGACTGAAGCAATGTCGGCGCGGCGATTCTGCACCCGTTGATGAACGTACCGTTGAAAGACCCCAGATCGCACACGACGTAGCCGTCGCCGCGCCGCTCAACGACGGCATGGCGCCGCGATACGGTCGGAAACCGGGATGGGTCAAGAAAAATGGTGTTGCCTTCATCTCGCCCGATGCTGACTGTCGCCTCAGATAAGATGAAGCGCATGGGGGCGGCGCCATTGAGCAGTTCGAGGTAAGGAAGCTTTGGATCAAGCGTTACTGCGCCGCTTCGTTCGTCCCCGGCTGCGACGCTGTTGAGACGTGACGTTGAAGGCGCAGCGACAGACGAGGCATTGCCGGAGTGTGGGTGGTGGGATAGCGTCGGCGATGCGGTGTTTGCCGCCTCTCGTTGCTCCAATCGGATACTAGGCCCGCTCGGCCCAAACTGCACTACATCGCCGGGAGCAACTGGCGTCGGCTGATGAATGCGTTGCCCGTTGACGAACGTACCGTATGTGCTGCCGACATCCGTCACGGTCAGCACGCCGTTGCGAAGTGTAATTTCCGCATGGCGTCGTGACACACCCTGCTCTTGATTGCCAAAGCAGAGTCGGCAGTATGCCGGATCGCGCCCCACCAGAAAGCTTGTTTCCGTTATCGTTTCCTGCCGGCCGGCGCATGCCCCGGTCAGATGCGTCACTACGATGTGTTGCTGACGTTCCACGACAACCAGCCCGTTTTGTTTGCAATGTCCCCCAAGAGCAACCCTATTTCTTCTCAGTCCATGGCTAAAGTTTCAAGGGGCGGTGGGTTAGCTGCACCCGGCGCAGTTCAGTCGCCGCTTTGGCTACCGGACTCCACTTGGATTGAGGGCAGCCGGCCGGTTCGCCGCGTGTAAACGCAAGCAAACGAACGCCCGCGTCTGTGATGGCGATGTGGACTCTGACCTAAAGGCGACGTCTCATTTTTACGCTCCACTTCTCACTAACGACCACCACATCCGGCTGCTCAGTCAGCCAAAAGGGTTCATTGCTGGCGTGCTTCTTCTTGTAGAAGGTCGGCGTTCATTTGCGCTCAAGAAACTGCATGCCGGCCAACGGTTTCATCTCATCAATGTCCTTAGCGGCCTCTGGGTCGAACTGAAAGGCGGCAAAGACTAGTAGTCGAGGCTTAGGAGCAAGTTGGCGCGCTTCCTCCCAAGCACGCCCGACTTGCCATTGTTCCAGCAGTGCGTGTCCGGGACTGAAGAAACCACAATGCGTGCGGCATATCCTCTTTCGTCTCACCGTCGGCAGGCAGCCAGCGACAACCGGGCAGCGGCTCAAGGCAGCTAAAGCGGTGTACTGCCCTACTTTCCATTTTGCGTGTCCTACAATTGACGACGGAGCAAGCGGGCGACACAGAACCACACCGTACGCAGATTTGGCGCAGCGCGAGTGTGTCACCTGTGGGTTTCTGGTTGTGGTTTGGTTCATGATTCAAGGACAAGACGAAGGCTGTGCCAGCGGGTGTTTTTTGTTCACACCTCCGCCGGCAGCTTCGACCTGACAAATACCTTTCACAGACAGTCGCTTCCAAACTTACAAGCCGGCCATAACATCCAGCGGGACTTCCCGACTCGATACGTTGTGAGCGAAGTCCTCGGCCGTCACCAGCAACACGTAGCGTCCCGCCGGAAGACCCGGCGGCAAACGCAACACCCCGACATTCGTCTTGCGTTGCGCGTCCCACCTGACCGGTACTGGCTGCCCGCCCGCCAACCGCACGGCAATCCGCCGCGTATCCGCGTCCGCCGCCACCAACACCTCTACGCTCTCACCTGCCCGGACGACCTGCGGAGTGACCGTCACCGCCAACTGCGGCGGGCGACTGTCAATCGTAAAGCCCTTTTCCTCTTGAAAAACATTGCCCCGCGCATCCGTCAAAATCAGACGGCAGCGGTAGCGCCCATCCTGCATCGTCTTGGGCGCAAGGAAGCGCGTTTCCCATACGTCTTCCGAAGCTAAGTATGTCAGCGGCTTCGTCAGCCCGAACGGAAAAACCGCAACGACCGAGCGAATGGAAGCGTCGGCGCGTACCCGCAGCACCGGATCGCCGGGCTTGATGATGCGCGGACGCAACAACGCGCGCGGCGCCGCCAGAAACGCCGTGTAAGGCGTCACAATGTTGTACCGCTTCGACAGCGCGATGACTTCCGCAATCAAGGCGTCGTCTTCACCGTCCAGCGCCATCCGCCGGAGCAGCGCCGCAATCCGCTTCTGCGCCCACAGCCGGGGCAAGTGCCCGTGCGTCGCGTCATTTTCCGGTAACGCCCCGCTCGCGGTCGCCATCACTGGCTGCCCAGCCCGCGCGCCGCCGACCGTAAACGTCGCCTGCGCCTGCGGACGCCGGTAACGCCCCACAAAGCTCACCCGCGCGCCGTCGTAGCCGGTCGTCTCTTCGTTCGGATAGACGGCGTAAATGTTGTCGGCGTCGTTGACGGTCAACTTCAGACCTTCAATCGGACGCTGCCCTACCTTGGCAAAGAACGCCTCCAGCCGGAATGTGAGGTCGTCGGTTTCGCGTCCGAACTCGCTGACGCCGCGACTGACCCGCGCCAACTCATTCAGAAAATCCCGATTGGCGTCCGCGCCGACGCCGAACGCGAACACCCGCACCGGTGGGCCGCCCTTGGCGTTTGCCTCGGCGAAATCGCGTGCCAGCTTCCCGCCGCGCGTCGTCGTCAACGTCGGGTTGCCGTCCGTAATGAGCATCAACGTCCGCTCCTCGCCCGGCAACGCCTTCGCCAACGCCAGCCCCCGCTGAAGCGCCTTGGCGAAATCCGTCCCGCCGCTCAGGTAGCCGCGCCGGATGAAATCCAACGCCCGCGCCGTGTTGTCCGGCGTCCCGACCTGCGGCGCGTCGGCCAACACCTGTACGTCGTCGTTGAACAGGACGACATTGAAGTAGTCATTCGGACGCAGCGACCGTAAAAACATGCTACAGGCTTCGTAGGCGCGGTCGAGCTTCTCAAAGTTCATCGAAAGCGACGTGTCCAGCAGCAGGACGACCGACCGGGGCGGCGCCGGCGTCCGCTCGAAATCGCTCGCCGGTAGCCCGCGCTCGTTGAGCAGCGCCGACACTTCAAAGTAGCCGTCCTCGTCCGGTTTCGTCCGGTTCGGATCGCGCAGGTCATAGGCCAGCAGCGGCACTAGTGACCGGTATGCAATGAGGCTGGCGCTCGTCCGCGACACATCCAGCCCGTACTCGAAAGCCAAGTCCTGCGTCAGCGCCACACCTGCGCCTCGGTACTCCGCCGTCACCCGGTTGACGCCCACCGGTGTCACTTGGAGCGGATAGGCAGTGTCGCGCTGCTTGAAAGCGATCAGTGGAAAGCCACTGGTCACGTCCACCCGAATCGTCAAGTTGCCCACCGACTGCACACCGTACTGCGACGGCTTGAACGGCAGCGAGAAAAACGACCGCAGCCCCTCCACCGGTACAGTCTCGACATACTCCAACTCAACGCGCTTCGTGCCGAAGGCCGGAATGGGCACAAGCCGTACCGTGAAGGCCGTCGCGCCGCCCGCTTCGTCCTCCTGCGTCACCAGCCCCGGATCAATCGCCTGCCGCTTGAGTTCACCGTAAATCTCCTGTGCGCGCGGAAGCTCAAGCATGACGCCCGGAATGCGAACGTCGCCGTCCCATACGGCGAAGTCGGCAATAGCGCCGCTCGTCGGTAGGCGAAAGATGTACTTGCCTTCCAACGGCTGGTTCGTCCGGTTGGCGTAAATCTGAACAATCCGCACCCGCGCAAACTGCTGGTCAATGCGGATGTCAACCCGCATGTCATCCAGCGCAATGCGCGTTGGGTCCGGCGCGGCTTCGTCGCCGGGAAGCACCACGCCGGATTGCGCAGTGACGGGTTGAAAACATCCGGCGACAGCCAAGCACACGCCGAGCAACATCCGGCGCATCCAGCCGAAAGGCCGGGCGAACAGCCAGCAGCAAATTTGCCGAGACATAATCTTGGAAACGCGCTTGGGAAAAGGTGGTTCGGAATTGCGCTGACAGCTTACTCAAGCGACACGCAAGACGCCACCTCTAAAGCGTTCCAAAAGGCTAGGGCGTGCGAAAGAAAACCAGCAAACGGCGTCAAAAGTTTTGACGGTCGTACTAGCGCGTCCCGCCGGGCTGCTCCCCAAACTCGACGACCTCAACCGCCGGCTCAGCCGGCGGCGCAAACTCATCCCACCCGGCGACCACGACGCCCATCCCGCCGTCGGGAAACCGCTCCATCATTTGCGCAATGTCCGGCATCGTTTCCGCCGTCGTCTCAGTGATGGCGCTCGCTAAGAGCGTCCCAGCGGTTTCCAGCCAGACGTGCCGCCACTCCCCGCCGAACGGCATCCGCCCAAGGTAGGCATATGGCGACCGTACCGTGTACGCCCGGCTGTGCCAGAGGCGCACCGGCGAGCCGTCCGCCGCGACGCTGTAACCGGCAAACGTATACTGCACTGACTCCTGCACTGGTTCGACCACTGGCTCGCCGGCCATGGTCGGCGGCGTGGCCACAATGACCGGCGTCGGCGCTTTCTGGGCGGCGACCGGCGGAACAACTCGCGTAGCCAGCCGCGGCTTGACTGTCCGCCGCTTGGGAACGCTCCGGCGAGCGGCTTTCCGCATGGCACGCCGCGCCGACTTCCGCGCCACCTTCTTCCGCACTACTTGCTTGATGGTCTTCGCGGGCTTGATAGTCTTCGCGGGCTTCGCGCCGGTTTGCGCCCACGCCTCGCCGCTCAATACAGCAAGTACGGCGCAGAGGATGACGAGCAGTGCGTGGCGCAGGAGCGTGGTCATGACAGGCAACCTCACAGTTTCAGCCAAGATGCGCTGTCCGGCGAAGGGAGCAAGCCTCGTGCCGGAGTATTCAACCTTACGCTTCTATCGGCTAAACGCAGAAAAAACAGAGGTTTGCAGACAGTGTAAAGGTTTCCGACAGGGATGCCACCGGCTTGGTATGAGGTTTGTCAGCCTGACACCCGATAAGCCGACCGACAGCGCCAAAGCAGACGGCGGTGTGTGGGGTATCATTTCCGGGAACCTTTTGCGCGGGCGCGTGTCACAGCCTACGCCGACCTGTGTCGGCAGCGTACTAAAGGTCTGCGGGGAGTGCTCTGCTATGTCGCCAGCTTCTGACCTTCCCATCCCACTGCTTTCGCCGGCGGTCGAGACGACGGCGGCGGAAGCCGCGCCGTCGCTTTCGGCGGCGGAAGCTGAGTTGTTGGATGGCGTGCGCACTGGGTCGCATGCCGCCTTTGAGGTCTTGGTGGCGGCGCATCAGCGGGCGCTGTACAACCTGTTGCTGCGGGTACTGGGCGACCCGGAGGACGCCGCCGACGTGCTGCAGGAAACTTTCCTCAGCGCCTATCGCGGCGCGCGCGCGTTTCGCGGCGACTGCGACCTGCGGACATGGCTGTACCGGATTGCCGTCAACCGGGCGGCGAATCATCGGCGCTGGTGGCGCTATCGGCGGCGCGCGGTCACCCTTTCGCTCGACGCCGAACCGGACGACGGGACGCCGTCGTTGGCGGAGACACTAGTGGCGCCCAACGCCGACCCGGAACAACACGCTCTGTGGCGCGAACGGCACGCGCAGGTGCTGGCGGCGTTGTCCCGGCTCAAGTTTGCGTTTCGGGTGGCGGTCGTAATGCGCGATGTGCGCGGAATGAGTTACGAAGAGATTGCCGCCGCGCTGGAGCTTTCGGTTGGGACGGTCAAATCGCGGATTGCGCGCGGACGGGCGATGTTGCGTGCGGCGCTGGAGGCGGCGGCGCGCAAGGAGGGTGGGCGATGAGGCAGGAGACGCTGGATGAGTTGGGCGCGGCGCTAGCGGCGCTACCGGAAGTGACTCCGCCGGCGCATCTTCGGCGGCGGATTGTGACGGCGCTGGACTTGGAAGCGGCCCGCTGGAAGCACCGGCGGACGTGGCGGTCGTGGTGTGTGGGACAGCCGAAGCTGTTTGGGTATGGGCTAGGCATGGTGGCGGCGACGTTGTTGTTCAGCAGCTTGGCGGTCAAGGTGTGGGGACCGTGGTCGCGCCTGACGGCGGCGTCGAATGATGCTTTAGTTGACGTACCACACCGGTTACCACACCGGTTCATTGGCGGACTGACGATGACAGCGACGCGGCCACGCCTGACAAGTGATAAAGGTTTTGACAGTTTCCCGACCGGTCTGGCGGAACAACCGGACGGTGTACTGGTCATCGCCGAGATTTCTCCGACCGGTGAAGCCCGCTGTGTGGATGTTGTCGAACCACCGTCCGACCCGGCGCTGGTTGCGGCTGTGGGGCGCGCACTGGAGCAGATGCGGTTTTGTCCAGCGCGGCGGGCTGATGGCCGCCCCGTTGGAGCGCGGATTGCCTTTTACGTTGAGCAAATCGCCGTCCGAGGGTAGCGGCCTTCCGAGGTGATGTAGCACACCTAGAGCGTACGTAGCCTTGGCGTGAACTGTATCGGCCGTTTGACGTGCCGCCGCTACATCCCCTCGAAAAGCGCACTAATAAACCACGCCCATGGCTACGGCCGTTTCACGGTCAAGCCGGCCGGTCGGTCGTAGATTTCGTTCCGCCTGAAAACGCTCGATGGCTTGGCGGGTTTCGGCGTCTAACTGGCCCGTAATGCGTCCCCTATACAGGCCTTCACGGCGCAGCTCGGTCTGCGCCCGGCGGACGATGTCAACGGCGGTGTACTCCCCGGCGTTGCGGTCATAGCCATAGCCAAAGTCGTCGTCTGCACCGCCGGGATTCGCCGTATCCCTGCCGCTAAAAAGGATGCCTAGGGCACGCGCCGTTTCGCGGTCGAGGCGGCGCGTAAACGGTAAACCTTGCTGACGCTGAAACTCGCCAATTGCCTGACGGGTGAGCTGGCCTAAGTTGCCGGTGATGTCACCCTCGTAAAAGCCCTGCCGCCGCAGTTCGGTTTGAGCCCGGCGGACAATATCGGCGGCGGTATACTCGCCACGGGCGGGGTCCCAGCCATAATCATCCCAGCTGCCAGTATTGCCTGCTCCCCCACTACTTCCGCCGCTGCTCGTGTCGCTCGGCACACGCAGCGGCTGATCGAGTTCCACACCGAAGCGATAACCGCTCTTCACCTGCGCTTCCTGTCCCTTGGAAAGCAGCGCACCGAGGATGCCAGCCGCTGCGCCAATGCCGGCACCAATCGCCGCCCCTTTGCCGCCACCGGCAATTGCACCGATTGCTGCGCCCGCGCCTGCGCCGCTGCCGATAAAAATGACATTTCGCTTGGTTGAGCTTTCACCGCGCGCTCGGCCTTCGCTGTCAATTTGTTCGCGCTCACTCGGATCAAGGCTGGTCAGTGAGGCGCGCATATCGCGTGATACGCCGTTGGCGAAGATGATGCGATCAAACTCTACGGCAATTGCCCCAGAGCGTCCGCGCCGTTCGGCAGGTTGCACCTGTGTCACGCGGCCTTGGACCTGCGTCCCCTGCGGAATCGCCGTCCGTCCATCCACAATTACTGGCTCAAAGACAGTAGCTGTAAATGTATCGCCAACGCGCGCCGTCCGCGATGAGATCGTTCGGTCCATTTGCACACGCAACACTGTGCCGGTCGGGACGACAATCTCCCGAACACGTTGGGCGAAAACAACGCCGGATAGACCCAGGCGACCGGATGGCAACGCCGGCCATAGCGCGCCGGAGAGTACGACTAAGCCGAAGCTAGCGGCTACATTTCGGATAAAGCGACGTTTCATAAGTAGACGTTCCTTTTCTCCTGCGTATTGCGTAAGCCCTAATGTGTGAACCGAATGGTACAAACCGACGCCGGAGCGGTCATCCGTTCGCCGCCTATGATGCCGTCCTACAAAACCGCGTTGGTCTCAAGCAGTGCGTCAGACCAGGTTTTGCGGCCATCAACGCCGCCCAAACTGAAGGCGGCCCAACTTGTCAGTGCTAAAAACACAACGGTACTATAACCCACACTCCCCGCCCGTGAACGCGACCCGTCCTTGTTATACGTCCCGCTATGGAACTTGTCACGCTGACGATTGACGGCAAGACCTACCAAGCCCCAAAGGGCATGCTGCTGCTGGAGTTTTGCGCTTCACAGGGCATTGAGATTCCCAACTTTTGCTACTACCCCGACCTCGCCTCACAGGCCGCCTGCCGGATGTGCTTGGTGCGTATTGAAAAGGTTCCGAAACTCGCTACGGCCTGCACGGTGACGATCACCGACGGCATGGTGGTGGCGGCGAGTTCTGATGAAGTCATCGAAGCCCGCAAGGGCATGCTTGACTTCATTCTCGGCAACCACCCACTGGACTGCCCAGTGTGCGACAAAGGCGGGCAGTGCGAGTTACAGGACATGGCGTTTCGCCACGGCGCGGTCTACGCCGATTACAACGTCGCTAAAAACGCCAAGGAAGAACGTCGCCTTTCTCCCTTCATCGCCTACGACGAGCAGCGGTGCGTGAAGTGCTATCGCTGCGTGCGCGTGTGCGAAGATTGGATGGACGTTCATGCGCTGACCAAAATCTTTCGCGGTACGAAGGAAGTCATCGGCTTTTACGGCCAAGACCTGCACTGTGAACAGTGCGGCAACTGTGTGGAAGTCTGTCCGGTCGGGGCGCTACTCTCCGTAGATTCGCGCTTCAAGGCGCGGCCGTGGGACCTGCACGAACAACAAACCACTTGCTCGTTTTGCGCCGACGGCTGCCAACTGAAACTTGGCGTACGCGGCAACAAGTACGTACGGGCGACCTCGAAAGACCTGACGGGCGTCAACGGCGAGTTTTTGTGCGTGAAGGGAAGGTACGGAAGCGCCTACATTTCAAATCCGGCGCGGCTGACGACGCCCCTCATTCGCCATGGCGACGAACTGAAACCTGCAAGCTGGGACGATGCCGTAGCGATGGCGGCGCGTCTGCTCGGCGAGGTGCATGCCAAGCAAGGTGGTCGCGCCGTAGCCGTTGTCGGCTCGCCGCGACTCACAAACGAAGCCAACTTTGCTTTAGCGCGTTTCGGTCGCGCGCTTGACACACCCCACATCGCTCATTTCCGCACTGTCGAGTTAGGCGACTTCTACGCGCACCTTTCCGCGCCGTTGGCGACACACGACGACATCAAACGGGCGACGACCATTGTGCAAATCGGCGGCGACCCAACCGAAGACAGTCCGTTGACGGGCTTTGCCATGCGCTACGCTAAGCGGAAGTACGGCGCGCGGATTCTGGTCGTCAATCAACGTGCGACCAAGATTGCCCGCCGTCAGGCAGACATCTTCCTGCATGTCCGTCCCGATGGGGAAAGCGCCGTCGTCCGGGCGTTGTTTGAGGAAGCCGCGTTGGACGCGATGGCGGCGCTCGCCGGTGTGGACGCGGCCGATCTGCGGGCGCTGCGTGAAGCCGTTACGACAGCTGAGCGGTTGGTCGTCATTGTCGGACGTGAAGTGCGCGGCGCAGCGTTGCGCGCCGTTGCGCAAATTCGCGCCTTGACGAAGCCGGACGCGACCGTGCGCCTGCTGGCGCTGGCCGATGACAACAACTCGGCCGGGGCCTTCGATATGGGACTGACGGCGGACGCCGCCCAACTCGAAGCCGACTTCGGTCGGACGATCCAAGCCGCATACTTCGCCGGCGCCGATCCCATCACCAACGTGGGTGATCGGTGGGGCGTGGCGCTGGCGCGGCTTCAGTGTTTGGTCGTCAGCGAATTGTTCATGACGGAAACCGCCAAACTCGCTCACGTTGTGTTTCCGGCGATGAGCTACGCCGAACAGGACGGCACGTTCACCAACCATGCCGGACAGGTGCAGCGCGTAGCCCGTGTGGTGGAAAGCGGCGGGACGGGACGCCCTGACTGGCTGATTGTTCAATCGCTGGCCAGAGC
Organism: Chloracidobacterium sp.; assembly: GCA_025057975.1. Taxonomy (NCBI): domain Bacteria; kingdom Pseudomonadati; phylum Acidobacteriota; class Blastocatellia; order Chloracidobacteriales; family Chloracidobacteriaceae; genus Chloracidobacterium; species Chloracidobacterium sp. The sequence goes on along the minus strand of JANWUV010000010.1, from coordinate 130,998 downwards.
CATGCGGCTGGATGTCAAAGCCAAAGGTTCGGCCGCCGCCTTGCTTGGCGACATTGCGACAGAGGTTCCCGGCTATGCGGGCGTGAGTTTCGCCGCCATCAAGCAAGCCCCCAAGAGCGCATACCAACTGTCGCGTCCGCTCACAGCGATCACGGACCTCGATGACCTGTGCGCCGCGCTGCGGGAGCAAACAGCGCTCATTGACGCGCATGCGCCCCACGACCGACGGATCGTGGTAATGGGCGAGGGATTGTTTGCGCGGGGTACGCTGCTGCGCCACGTCAAGGTGTTTGACGACGCACAGCCGTTCTGGGCGGCGCATCGCGGCGAATGGGAAATGATGAACCTTGAAGACGACTTCGCCGTCGCCGCCGACTGACGCTACGAAACCACGCTTGCGCATTCAGGAAACCCGCTATGCCAAATGTAGGAGACACCGCGCCGGATTTCTCGTTGGTCGCCAATGACGGCAAAACCTATTCACTTAGTCAGTTTCGCGGCAGGCGACACGTCGTGCTGGTGTTTTATCCCGGCGACGACACGCCGACCTGCACGGCGCAGTTGTGCGACTACCGCGACGGCTGGAGCGAGTTCCAAGCGCTTGATGCGGTGATTCTCGGCGTCAGCACCAACGACATGACCGCGCACAAGAAGTTCGCCGAAAAGTTCGGCTTCCCGTTCCCGCTGCTTGAAGACCCGAACCGGGAGCTTTGCAAAGCATACGGCGTGCTGATGTTGGGCGGCCTGCTGCCGGTGGCGAACCGCGCCGTGTTCATCATTGACAAGCAAGGCGTCATCCGCTACCGCCACGTTGAGACCCTCCCCATTTTTAGACGCAGCCGGGCGGAACTGCTTGCCGAATTGCGCAAGATCGCCGCGTAGCGCAAGCGTCTCACCGAGACGGCGTTGACAGAGGCCGTTGGTTGCCGCACGTTGCTTTGGGAAAGTAATACTTCAGAATCGCCCGGTAGTCGTGTCCAGCGTGGGCCTGCGCCAGTGCGCCGGCGAGGCAAAGTCCAACGTGATGACCGAAACCGCGTCCCTCAATGACCACCCGTTCTCCCTGCGACTCAATCGTGTAGCGGCTCGACAGAACAAGGTTCCAACCCAGCCGTCGCCCGACTATGTGCCGAAAATGGTGGTTCGGTAGGCTGATTTGGCGCGCGCCCGCGGCAACGGACACGCTTGTGACAAAGCCGTCGGGCGAGCGTCCGGCGACTTCAATGCGAACGTCATCCGTCGCAGCGGCGTCCGGAAGCAAGGCCTTGGCCAGCGTCATTCGGTCAACTTGGCGCGTCCAAACATAAAAGCGCGAGCCTTTACACCACTCACATGGTACGCCGCCACCGGTATGGGGCTTGAGACTGTTTCCAAAGGCCGTCTCCGGCGTCGTCGTGCGTCCGCCGCAGCAGGCAGCGAAGTACGCTGGATACAGCCCGCCGTCCGTCGTTCGCAAAACCTCTCCGGCGGTCTTTTCCGCCGCCGTTTTTCCAAGCTCGGACAATGCCCCGTCCGCTTCCCCCGCCGCGCCCCGCCGCACCCACTGCTCACCGAGGAAAAGCTGGCAATGCGTTGAATCGCACACATCAAAGCCTTCACGCTGATGCCTTCCGACTTGGGCGACCAGATAGCTGCGCACCACAACGGCCAGCGCCTTGCCGGCTTCAACAGGCGCATCGGGCGGCAGTTCCGCGCTCACCACAGACGCCGTAGCCGTCTCCAGCGGCAGCGTCACGACAAGTTGAAGGCGGTCGTCAACCGGCGTGATGGTCAGCGTTCCCCGAAACCGTCTCTCGATGCGCGTCTTTCGACCGGCAGCTTCCACTGTTACGTCATCCGCCGTCACCGTCAGGCGCGTCGTGGCGGTCAAAAGTCCGCCGGCATGCCAAACGCCGAGACCATCGGCTGTCCGCGCGACGCGGTAGGTCGTACGTGGGTGAAGTTCCACCGTGCGTCCGTCAAGGCGGAGGGGCGTCGGTCGTTCATGAGTGTGGAGCTGAACCGACCGGAGCTGGAAAAGCGTGAAGACGCCCATCCTAAGTGTCGGCGGTAGGGTTGGCGCAGGCAGGCGCGGCGGGCGTTCTGCGGCGATGGAGAGGGAAAGCGTCAGCCACCAGAGCCAAAGCAGCCCACTGCGCCATCGAAGAAAGCCATGCCCGGCCATACCGCAAAGCAGCCCACCGATTAGTCAGGCAACAGGGCGAAGCGGTCGGTCGCCGCCACGAGCGCCGCTGTCGTCCCCGGCTCAGAAGCCGAATGGCCGGCGTCAGGAATGATCTGGAAATCGGCTTCGGGAAACGCTTTGTGCAGCGCCCAAGCGGTCATCATCGGGCAAACCACGTCGTAGCGCCCCTGTACGATGACCGTCGGAATGTGGCGAATCCGGTGGACGTGTTCGAGCAGGTAGTGTTCAGACTCCATGAAGATGCGGTTGACGAAGTAATGGCACTCGATGCGGGCAATCGCTAGGGCGCGTTCGTCGAAGTCCTTGATCAAGTCAGGGTCGGGCAGGAGCTTCGATGTACTACCTTCCCAGATGCTCCAAGCGCGCGCCGCCGCCAGGCGGGTTGCCTCATCGTCGCTGGTCAGGCGGCGGTAGTAGGCAGCAACCATATCGTGCCGCTCTTCGGCGGGAATCAAGTTCCAGTACGGCTCCCAAGCGTCGGGAAAGATGGCGTTAGCGCCCTCCTGATAGAACCAATCAATTTCCTTCTTGCGGCACAGAAAAATCCCACGTAAGACCAACGCCCGGACGCGGTCGGGATGAGTTTCGGCGTAGGCTAGCGCCAGCGTACTGCCCCACGAACCGCCGAAGACGACCCATTTTTCAATGTCCAGATGTTGCCGTAGGCGTTCAATGTCGGCGACCAGATCCCATGTCGTATTTTCTTCCAGACAGGCATAAGGCGTACTCTTCCCGGCGCCGCGCTGGTCGAACAGCACAATCCGGTAGCGTTCAGGATCAAAGTAGCGTCGGTGGTCGGGCGACGTACCGCCGCCGGGGCCGCCATGCAAAAACACCACAGGTTTGCCCCGTGGGTTGCCGCTCACTTCGTAGTAGAGCGTATGCAGGCTGGAAACCGGCAGCATGCCGGTTTCATAGGGTTCAATTGGCGGGTAGAGAGCACGCACGTCGGTCATGGTTGTCATCTCCGGGCGGACAAGGGTTGGGTGAGGAGGCGCGCGACATTGGCCAAGTGCGACTCAGGGCGCGCAGTCCCGTATGGTAATTCGGCGACCACCGAGACGCCAAACGCCCGTAGCACACGTGCGTTGTCTTCGCGTTCCAGTCCAGTTTCGGCGTCCGCGTCGTTGAGGATGACGCCGACGCAGGCGATGCCGCGCCGGTCAAGCTCGCGGACGGTCAGCAGCGTGTGATTGAGCGTCCCCAACCGCGCCCGTGCGACCACCAACGCGGGAACATTCAATGCCATAATGAAGTCGGCGACGGTTTGATAGCCGTCCTGAGCGTTTCCGGTGAATGGAACCAGTAAGCCGCCGGCGCCTTCGACCAGCAGCACGTCCGTCTCGGCCTGCGCCGCTACGACCAGTTCCACGCAGGCGGTTAGGTCAAGCGACAAACCGGCTCGTTCCGCCGCAACGGCCGGCGCGAGCGGCTCCTGTAAGCGATAGCGGATAAACCGTTCAAGCGGCAGATGTTCAAGACCGGCGGCGCGGCGGTGCGCAAGGGCGTCGGCCGGTTCGAGTTCACCGTCGGCGCTGACGCGGCAGCCGGATTCAATCGGCTTGACGGCCCGCGCGCGATAGCCGTCAGCGACCAACAAGCGCAGCAACGCTGTGGTGACGGTTGTTTTCCCGACGCCGGTGTCGGTTCCGGTGACGAAGAAAGTCCGAGCCATGGCTTAGATGGTCTTAGTAGGTCGTTCCCCGGCGCACGGCGTATGCCGTTCACCTTAGCGCCGGCGTTTTTCGAGCAGCGGTAAGCATGCTCTGCGCCTCCCCCAAGTGCCAACGTAGGCTGCCAGTTCCAGCGAACAGCAAGCTTGGAAGACGCCTATCAACGCTCAAACGCCTGGCCCTTACGCTTTCGGCGCATCGCCGCCGAGCACATAATCCGCTAACCGTTTTCCGAAGGCGCGCGGCTGGATCGGGCCGCTGCAGTTGAACACCAACCCGTCCAGCGGAAGCGCCTGAAGTTGCGCGAAGAGTTGTTGACCGTTGATCCGTACGGGGATAGGTTCGAAGTCAGCCGAGGATAACACCCGATCAAAAAAAGCCGCCAAGGTGTCTTCGGCGGTGAAGACGGCGGCCAGCGCACGTCCGTTGTCGTCCGGGGCGAGCACCAAATGCGCGCTGTCCGGCCCTACACGCTTCAGCACAATCACGTAGGCGTCATAGTCGCGCAGCAAGCCCAAGGGCGTCTCGCCGGTGTCAATCGTTTCCAGAGCGCTTTCGAGTTCAGTGATCCGCGCCCACTGCCGCAGCAACGGGATGTGTTGCCGCCGGTAGTGAACGCTCTCCGGCAAGCCCGGATTGATTTCAACACCGCCTAGGTCGTCTTCCAAAGCCCCAAACAGGTTCATGCCGCTGGTGACGATGCAGCGACCGTCTAACTCATCGCCGAACTGTTCCGCCCAAGCTTCGACGGCGCTCAGATCGGTGAAAACTTTGATCCATCGCTCACCGGCGGCGTCCACAAATGTCATGACGGTTGCCTCGCCGTCCGTAGCGGCGTGAACGGGAACATGCCAGTCCGAGTGGGCCATTAGACTGCGGAAGAGGGCGGCGTGCGTTAGGCGTCCGGCGAGGTGCTCGCGAACGGCCGTCCGGGCGTCAGGTAAGGACATAAGGGCACTTCTCCATCAGTAGTAGGGTCTCACAGTAGTAGGGTCTCAACACAAGGCGCTTACACCAGAGCGCTTACAATCAATGTACTGGACAGACACGAACAAAAGGCTCTTTTGTTGAGGCGAAATCATCGCCGGCGTTCATTCGGTTGCGCTACACTGCAGCGCCACTCTCTAGGAGGACGGCGAGCTGCAACATTTTTCGACAATCCATCACCTCTGCGGCGCTATGGGGGACTTCTACGAAACACTCGGCGTATCCCGCCAAGCTTCGCCGAATGAAATTCGTTCCGCCTTTCGGCGGCTGGCGCGACTGTATCATCCCGATGTGAGTTCGTCGCCGGACGCCGCCGCGCGCTTCGCTGAAATTGCCGCAGCTTACCGGGTGCTCAGTGATCCGGGCCTACGCGCCCAGTACGATCGCGGCGGAACGGTTGAGCTGACGCCGACCCGTGAAAGTCGCCGACGGCGGGCGGCGCGGGCGCGCGCCTACAAAATTCGCATCGAGAGCGTCATCAACGACATGCTGGAAGCCGAACGCCGTGAGGCGGCGTTTCGGGCGGAAGCTGTACTGTTTGTCGTTGTGGGATGGTTTTCGACGCTTGCGGCGGCGGCGGCGCGTCCTTCCCTCTGGCTGGGCGTGAACGAAGGTGCGCCGCGCTTGGCGCTGTGGCTCGTCTGCCTTGGCAGTATATGGTGGCTGGCGCGACGGCTTCAGGTTTTGCTTGAGCACTACACCTATCGGCAAACACTGCTGTCCGTGACAGAGGCCGCGCCGCCGGCGCAACCCTTTAGCCGCAGTGCTGCGGTTGCTGCGCTCATTGGCGGCTATGGGACGGCGCTTGCCCTTGGCTATGGGATTGGCCTTCTCGTCAATCAGCCGGATGGGACGCCGTTCCCTGCCTTTGATGCGTTGCGCGACGGTCTGCTGTTCCCACCCATCGTTGTTGTGCTTTTGAGTGGACTACACCGCTGTGAACAGGCGCTGCGTCGCGTATAGCAGGCGTGCCTTGCCGCATGGGTTTTCAAGTCGCCGCCGGTGATTTACAGTACGACCATCATCCCCCAGAAAACACATTCCCGCCGGTTTTGGGAGAAGTTGCATGTCAGCTACTCGTCAGGAAGCCGCCATGCGTCAGGTCTTCGCGCGCATTGTCGCCGATCCTGACCTGCATTGGGCGACGATGAACCTCTACTACTACTCGGAATACCATGGCGCGGAGGGCATCGCCGCGCTGGCGACCCGCACAGAAGCGACCAATCCGCAGCTCGCCGAGGCGCTAGTCCACCATGCAGACGACGAATTCCGCCACGCGGCAATGATCGCCGACATCATGACGGATTTGGGCGACGCGCCGCGCCCGCCGCTCGGCGTCAAGTATGTAGACGAGTTTGCCGCGCTGGCGACGGCGAGCAGCGACCCCAACCAACTAGATGAAGTTGAACTGCTGGCTGCGCTCAACGTGACAGAGAAGCGCGGGTTGTTCAGCTTCGCCCTGCACGTTTCTACGTTGCCCAAAGAAAGCAAGGCCTTCAAACTGCTCAATCAGATCAAGAATGAAGAAGCCGGGCATGTTCGGTGGGGCAACGAACAACTGGCGCGGCTCAAAGCCGAGGGCCGCGAAGCGGAAGTGCGGCGGGCGCAGGCGAAGTTTGAAGTCATTGAGCAAGCCGCCTACGAAACCTCGCTGGACATCATGCCGGGCGCACCGCTGCGCCGCCTGCGGCGCATTGTGGACATCGCCCGCGAACTGCCTGTCGAGCGCCAACTTCCTTATGTCGTTGGACAATTTTTGCGGGCCGCCAACCCCCTACCCTTGCTAGGGGCGCGATGGCAGTTGGTGGAAACCATTCTGTCGTCGGCGCGGCTGCGCGAACAGGTTCGTGAAGATGTGCGGCGCATCCTCGACGGGCGACCGTTGGGAAGCGATTCGTTGTTGGGCCGCTTGGCGGCGGATGCGCGCCGCGCTGTAGAAAGCCTGTGGCAGCCGCAGGCACAAGCGGCGTAGCGTCGGTGGGGGTTGAGACGGCGTCTCCCGGCGATTTTTCCGATAGGCGTAGGACGGTTGGGTGCGCTACGCTGGATTGGCCGTCATGCCGTTGCTCAACCCCGTACGGGGAGGATTCGTACGGCTGTGTCACCGCCGGTTGAATCCGACTTCGACGCCATGTTCAAACACGTCCTCTTTGCCACCGATTTCTCTCCCCTGTCGCGCAGCTTGCTGAAGTACGCCGCCGCTTTTGCGCGGCACAGCGGTGGGCGAGTGACGCTGCTCAATGTCCAAAACGCCTCGCTGCCGGCGCAGGCGCTGCGCCTTTCCGAACGTGCGTTGGCGGAAAACGGCTATGAGTGGCTGGTGGGCATTCGCCGCGAGCTAGAGGAAATGCTTCAACATGAAGTCCTTCAGGGTCTCGATGCCCACGCGATGCTGGCTGAAGGCGAGCCAGCGACCGAAATTCTGCGTGTCGTCAAGGAAAAAGACGTTTCATTGCTTGTGATGGCAACCCAGCGCCGAGGCTTTCTAACGCGCCCGTTGATCGGCTCAACGGCCTTGACGGTGCTGGAAAGTGTCCCATGTCCAACGCTTGTCGCCCGCCCGCCGTCACGTGACTTTGTGTATTACAAAGGTTCTGAAACAACGATCGCCCTTAACCGCATTCTCTTTGCCACGGATTTCCACCCCCTGACTGACGCCGCCAAACGCATGACCTTCGCGCTGGCGAAAGAGTACGGCGCGAAAGTAACAGGGTTGCATGCCGTCCACGTCGTTCTAGGCTACTTTCCGATGCGCGCCAAACCGGGCGAGGACGATGCTGTGGCGCTGGTGCGCCGTAACGCCGAAGCCCGTTTTGAGGAGTTGGCGGCGGAAGCAGCGGCGGCGGGCGTCCAGTTTGAAGCGCGGCTCTGTGACGGTCGCGCGTATGAGGCCACCTTGCAAGTCGCTCAAGAAATTGAAGCTGACGTGATTGTGATGGGTTGTGGCGATCGCAGCTCCGGGCAACCGCTTGGGCATCACGTTGAGCGTGTGATTCGTGAAATGACCTGCCCGGTGCTTGTTGTCCCACCGGACACCACCGAAGCCTAGTCGCCGGCGTGGAGTATCGCGCTTTTGCCTGCTCTAGATGCCTGCCTGCCGCCTGCAGACGTTTGGGAAAACATCCGCGGGCGGCGGACGCCTGCCTTCCACGGATGCCGTTTTTATGAGGAAGCGAAGTACAGCGGCCTGAGGAGCACACTATCCACTGCGCAGGAAGCGTCGTAGGTTGATGAGCCGCACTCCGCCGTACAGTAGTAGCACGACGCCAAGGAGCACCCGAAAGGTCGGCGTATGCGGCGGCGTCATCGCCCACTCGGCGATGTACCACGTACCTACCGCCACGAAAAACGCTGGCAGCGCCCAAGCAACCAACGGACGACGTGGTTTCTTTTCTAGCGACATCAACGTAGCCTTGCCGCGGCGGGATCGGCTAGAAGCACAATGCCATAGCCAGACCTGTTCGCCCAAATGAACCGTACTGCAAGAAGCAACGATGCAACTGGCCGAGAGCATCGCGTTGGTGACGGGTGGCGCGCGGCGTTTGGGCGCTGCTATGGCGCGCGCGCTTGCAGCGCACGGCGTCCACGTCGCGCTTCACTGCCACACCTCCCACGCGGCGGCTGAGGCGCTGGCGGCTGAACTGCGCACAGCCGGCGCCGTCGTCGAAGTTTTTTCCGCCGACTTGCGCCGCGCCTCCGACGTGGAGGCTCTGTTTGAGGCCGTCAAAAACCGCTTTGGCGCGCTGCACATTCTCGTCAACAACGCCGCCGTTTTTGAGCGCCGTCCGTTTCTCGAACTCACCGACGCCGACTGGGAACAAACCCTCGCCGTCAACCTGACGGCGCCCTTTTGGTGTGCGCGCCGGGCCGCCGCCCTGATGACGGCGCAGGGACGCGGCAAAATCATCAACATAGCCTGTGTCGGTGGCGTCCGACCGTGGACGGACTATATCCACTACAACGTCTCCAAGGCCGGTCTCATCATGCTAACCGAAAGCATGGCGAAAGCCCTTGCGCCAGTGGTTCAAGTCAACGCCATTGCGCCGGGACGGGTTGACTTTACCGCAGCGCGCCGAGGTGTGACGCCGGACGACATCACGCAGGCGCTCCTGTATTTGCTGCAGGCCGACGCCGTGACCGGAGAAACACTTTTTGTGGACGCTGGTTATCGCCTTGGACTTCCACTCGACCGGCTGACGCCGCCAACTGAGACGTGATATGCTCGCGCGACTTTATGTAAAAACTGCGATTCCTTTGTTCAAAAGCAAGAAAATGAAAAGGTTGTTCGCCCTCCTTCTTTTACCTTGCGCCTTGCTTGTCGGGTTGGCAGCGCCGGCTCACACCCACGCAGTCGTTGCCGAAACCCCGCTGTTGACTTCCATCTTGGCTGAGCAAGTCGAATGGAAAGTCACCGGCCCTTTCGGCGGGACGGTGCGCGCGTTGGCGCAGGACCCGACCAATCCCCAGCGCCTGTTTATCGGTACGGCGGATGGACAAATCTACGCCACGACCGACGGGGCGCAAACTTGGCGGTGGCTACCGAGCTTCAATCGCTCACAGTACATTGTGGAAAGTATTCTGATTGACCCGACGGCGACGGATACGCTTTACGCTGCCGTCTGGATGCTTGAGAACGACCAGGAGGGCGGCGTGTACAAATCCACCGACGGCGGCCGGACCTGGCGCGAAGTCTTCAAGCAGGCGTCGGTGCGTGCGCTCGCCATGGCGCCAAGTGATGCGCGAATTTTGGTCGCTGGAACACTTACCGGCGCATTTCGTTCCACTGACGGGGGCGAGACGTGGGAGCGGCTGTCGCCGGCTGGTCACAGCGGCCTCCGCAACATTGAGTCCGTGGCGATTGATCCGCGCAGTCCCGATACAGTGTATGTCGGAACATGGTATCTCCCGTGGAAGACCACTGACGGCGGCAAGAACTGGACCTTCATCCACGGTGAAGCTTCCAAGCTCATTGAGGACTCCGACATCTTCAGCATCGCCATTGACGCCTTTGACCCCGAACGAGTGTATTGCAGCGCGTGTAGCGGCATCTACCGCAGCTTGGACGGTGGCCGCAACTGGACGAAGTTCAAAGGCATTCCCTATAGCGCACGCCGGACGCACGTCATTTTCCCCCATCCGACGCGCGAGAAGGAAATTTTCGCTGGGACGACCGAGGGGCTGTGGCGCACCACTGACGGTGGCGACACGTGGCGGCAGGTGCTTCCGTCCACGACCACCATCAACGAGATTCGCATTCATCCCACCGCGCCGGATCGCGTGATTGTTGGGACGGAAAATCGCGGCGTCCTCATCAGCGAAGACGGCGGGATGACTTTCCGTCCCTCCAACAATGGTTTCGTTACGCGGCGGATTTCAGGACTGCTAGCCGACAGCATGCAGCGCGGGCGCATCTTCGCCTCGGTGATGTTCAACGGGGCGGAAGGCGGCGTCTATGTCTCCACCGATCTGGGGCATACGTGGCAGCCCGCCTCGCAGGGCCTTGGCGCGCGCGATGTGTACGGTCTGCATGCGCCTGTCGGCGACTCGCGGCGTCTCTACGCCGCCACCAACGACGGCGTATTTTTTACAGACAACAGCGGCGGCCTCTGGCAACCCGCCAATCCACCCGCTGACTGGAAACCGACGCCGGTCGCGCCGGGTGGTCGGCGACCGGCGGCGACGTCTCTGGTTCCACGCACGCGCCCATCCGTCAAAGGTCGCCCGGCGGCACGCCTAACTGCTCGTCGAACCGTTCTGCGGCAGCGGTTGAAGGGACACGTGGTTGAACTAGCCTCGACCGGCGACGGTTGGCTCTACGCCGCCGCCTGGGACGGCTTGTTCCGTACGGACAATCCGGTGAAAGGCTGGGAGAAGATTCGCCTTGGAACCTACCGCGGACGGGTTTTTTCCGTCGCCGTATCGCCTCGGAACTCGGATGTTGTGCTGGCCGGCGTTTCCGACGGTTTGCTGGTCAGTCGGGACGGCGGCGCAACATGGGAGCGCGCGGCCCTGCCGATGCAGGCTGCCAAAGACGCCACCTGTGTGCAGGAAATCGCCATCCATCCGCGCCAGCCGGAGGTGATCTTGGTCGGGACGCGCCGGACGGCCTACGTAAGCTACGACGGCGGCAAAAGCTGGGAACGATTGGCGCGCGGCATCGGTTTTGGTGACATTGCCGTGATTCGGTTCAACCCACGCAACGCCGATGAGGTGCTAGTTGGCGATGCGCAGGGCGGAGGCCTGTACCTTTCGGTCAATGGTGGACAGCTTTTTTATCGCCTTGATTGGCGGGCCGAACTACCGGGGCGCCGGATGTGGGCGGCGGCGTTCGATCCCTTTACAACCGGGCGGATGTACGCCGGTTCGGTCACGTCGGGCGTGATGATTGTAACCCTTCCGGCACTGACCGCCACGGCGTCGAACCAGTAACCGCGATGCCGGAACTGCCTGAAGTAGAAGGCGTGGCGCGCGCCTTGCAGTCGCATCTCCATGGACGACGAATTGTCCGCGCAGAGGTCACCCGTTCGCGCCTTGTCGCGCCGCAGGTGGTGGAAGCGTTTGTCGCAGGCGTACGCGGCGCCGCCTTTACTGGCGTCGGGCGACGCGGCAAGTATCTTCTCTTTCACCTTGACAACGCCCATACGATGGTCGTCCACCTGCGGATGTCTGGGCGCTTTCTGTTTGTTGCGCCTGACGCCACCCTGCCGAAATTCATTCACGCGGTCTTTGACCTTGACAACGACCGGCGACTGGCGTTCCAAGACCAACGTCATTTTGCCGTTATGCGTTTGGCGCGGACGGCCGAACTGGATCAGCTCAAGGAATTGCGTGACCTGGCCCCGGAACCGCTCGGCCCGGATTTTACGCCGACCTACTTGCAGCGCGTGCTGGCTAGCACCCAGCGTCCCATCAAAGAGGTGTTGCTCGATCAGAAGCGCGTCGCCGGGTTAGGGAACATCTACGCGGCGGAGGCGCTGTTCGCCGTCGGCGTGCACCCCCAGACGCCGGCCAATGCTATCCCCAAGGCGACAGTCAAAGACCTGTGGGAGGTGATTCGGATTCTGCTGGAAACCGCTATTGAGGCTGGCGGCACGATAGACGTCAACCCGGAAAGCATCGCCGGCCAGTACTTTGGCGCAGCTTACGCCGAGGCCCTGCTGGTGTATGACCGGGAAGGTCAACCCTGCATCCGTTGTGACACGCCTATTGTGCGCATCCGTCAGGGCCAGCGTTCAACCTACTTTTGTCCGAAGTGCCAGCCCCCATACGCTAGGCCGACGCGACAAGCCCAACGTTGACGTGCTACCGTGAGTGTACGTAATGTTTCTTTTGCTCCTTTAGTGTGGATTTAGCGTGTGCTAGACGCGCGCTTTGAGCTGGAAGCGCGAAGTTCGGGAACGGTTTAGACGACAGGGTGCTTTGTTATGGATCAGCATGCCGCCGACACGGCGTGGGGAACGCTTAAGTATCGGGACGCAACTGGCAAAGAAGTTGTTCTGGCGCTAAGCAAGCCGGTTTTCCGCATTGGTCGCTTGGCTGACAACGACTTGCAAGTTGACGACCCTTACGTCTCACGCCTGCATGTCGAACTTCGGTTCGACGGTCTCCACGCCACGCTGATTGACCGAAGCAGCACAGGAGCGACGTATGTCAATGACCAGCGCGTGCCGGAGGCGCGGCTGCACAGCGGCGACCGGATTGCGTTGGGACGCAAGCTGGCCGGCACGGAAATGACCTTTGAGTATGTCAACCAAAATGCGGCCGCCAACGTCCCTGAACCGCACCAGGTCATGTCGGTCATTGACCACTCGCAGACGCGCTACCTCAACACGTCGCTGATCCGCGCCGCCCAGCTGACCAATGCGGTGATGGTTAGCCGGCTGAAGGCCCTTTATGAGATTACCAGCGCCATCCTAACCGTGACGACGCGCGAAGAGCTAGCTGAAAAGCTGCTGAAGCTGTTGTTTGACGTCTTGCCGGCCGAACGCGGCGTGATTTTGCTGGCCGACCCGAAAGACAACACCCTACGCCAGCAGGCGGCGCGTGTGCGCAACGGTGACGCCGCGCATGTGTCGCCGAGTCAAACCATCGTCCGCCGGGTCTATGAAGCGAACGTTGCTGAGTTGTGTCTAGACGCCCGCAATGACGCCCGTTTCGCTAGCCAGCAAAGCATTATCTTCCAATCCATTCGGTCGGTCATGTGCGCGCCGATCAGTTCTTCCACTCGGACGTGGGGTGTTTGCTACCTCGACAACTTGACGACCAAGAAAACCTTTGAAGACGAAGAGTTGGAGTTTTTGATGGCCGTCTCGCGGCAGGCCGGGTTAGCGCTGGAAAACATTTACCTGCTGGAGGAGCAAAAAATCACGTTCCAGAGCTTTATCACGACGCTGGCGGCCTCGATTGACGCGCGCGATGACCTAACGGCGGGGCATTCGGCGCGGGTGGCCCGCTACTCGCGGGCGATTGCCAAGTACATGAACCTACCGGAGGCCGAACGGCGGCGCATTTACTACGCAGGCCTACTGCATGACTACGGCAAGATTGGGACGCGCGAGGCAATCTTGTGCAAGCCGGGCAAACTGACGCCTGAAGAATACGCCCACATGCGCGACCACGCCAAAAACACTTACGACATTCTTTCGAAGATTCACTTTACGCGCGATATGCAGGATTTACCGTTGGTCGCCGCCGGACACCACGAAAATCTCGACGGCAGCGGCTACCCCTTCGGCTTGAAGGGAGATGAAATTCCGCTGGGCGCGCGCATCATCGCCGTCGCCGACTTCTTTGACGCGCTGACGCACAAGCGACACTACCGCGAACCAATGCCGATTGAGGAAGTGCTGGAGTTGATTGACGAAAGCACCGGCACCAAGTTCGATCCACAGGTCGTCGCTGCGCTGAAACAGTTTGTGATGAACGAGTTCATTCCCAGTCAACGCAAACGCGCCGAGGCGGAAGCCCGCCGGCTGCAACTGGCTCAACCGGTTAGCCAAACCGCCGATGATGAAACTACTGTTCCGGTCGCGCCACAAACGGTCTCGATGGACCCGGTCGTTTTGTGATGGACTAGGGACAGGCTTCCTCCAAGTCACGCGCTACTCGTGATTCTGTCCCCAATCCGACGCAACCCCGCACCGGATCGTAGCGATAGGGAACGCCGCTTGGATCAAGTGGTACATGGTCATAGCGTCCGTAGCGTTTGGCGAAATCCCCGTGGAACAGCGCCAGCGGTCGCCCCAGCGTGTCGTAGGCTTCGTGGCGGTGCGCCACAACAAGCGGGTACAGTTCAGCGAAGTTCGCCGGATTGCGCCCGTTTTCCTGCCGAAACAGCGCAATCATTCGTGTGAGAAAGTCTCGCTCGTCCAGCGACATCAGTTGCTGGAGCCGCCATTCCGCGCCAAGCCGTGCGCCCTCATGCTCGGCTTCGTCACGCAGCCGCTGAAGCAGGAGGTACGAAGTTCGCCGGTCACCGCCGCGCGTTCTAGCCGCGCCAGCCATCATAGCTGTCCAATCCCGGTCGTTGGAGCTGAGGGCTAACTCGGACGCGCGCTGATAGGCTTCGGCGCACGCCTCATACCGCTTCGCCCGCCAGCAGATAGCTCCGTAATCCGACCACATCCGAAACAGCGTCCGGCGGTCGGTCTGAACAGCAATGCCTTTGCGCAGGAGCGCCAGCGCCGCGTCATAGTCGAACTCAGCCAAAAAAATCGCGCCGGTGCGGTACGCGGCGACGAAGTTGGGGTCCACCGTCGTCGTGATGTTGAGCATCGGCTCCAGCAACGGCATGTCGTCTTTGGAAAGCTTGGAAAAATCCACCGCCCCTTCACCGGTCAGTCCGCCGCCGAGCTTGCGCCCAAAATACTGCACTGTTCGAATCCAGTAGAGGTCAGAGACCACACCTTCAAATCCGAAGCATAACCGCCGGACAGTTTCCCCCGACCGGATGTAGAGTGTTTCTTCGATAGCGCGGTTGGCGCGAAAAGTCGCATCCATCTGTACTTGAAGCGGGTATAAGCAGGCGACGCCAATACCGATGACGCCCCAGCAGAGGTACGCCCGCCACCGCGCGGCGGTCGCCGTTCGTCGGTCATTTGAAGTTCCGTCGCTCGAAGACATAGATCGTGAGGGACAGAAGAATGCTCAAGTACACCACGCCGTACAGACAGGCGAGGCCAAACTGGACGCCCGTAATGGGAATTCCGTGAGCGGTGCGGGTGATGAAGTTGAAGTTGTGCAGGTTGGGAAGTGTGTAGTAGAGCGTCCAGAGAATAACTTGGGTGACGCGCAGCGACGGATACGCCTCAACGTTCAACACATCGGCGAAGAGCTTAAGGTCAGGGGTGAAGTTACACGCCAGATAACTCACAATGCTGAAGAATGTCGCCAACGCCGGCGTAGTGAACGATGAAAACAACAGCGCAAGCGCCGTCGCCAGTAGTAACTCGACGTACAACAGAAACGCCGCTGGCAGAATACCAAACGGAGAGGGATCATTCGGCCGACGGACATACAACAGCGCCAGTATCAAGGCGATCACCATGACCGTGCAGTTGACCAGCAAGGTGGCGGACAGGCCGAGAAACTTCCCTAAGATGAACTCATAGCGGTGTAGGGGCTTGGCCAACACCGTGTAGATTGTACGCCGCTCGATTTCCTTGTACACCAAGCCCGTTCCAATGAAGACGGCGATAAGGTAGCCAAACAGCAGGAGCGTGCTTAGCCCCAAATCCACCATCGCCTTGCGTTCCTGATTGATGGACAACTCGCCAATGAACAATGAGGCGGCGATGAGGATAAGCACCGCGACAACCAAGTTGTAGAGCACTTTGTCGCGGACGGACTCTCGGAATGTGTTGAGCGCCACGACGAAAATCTGTTTCATGGCCGTCCCCCACAGGTTGATCGCCCGTGGCCAAAGCGTTTACTTGCGCCAGATTATTCCTGCAACCGAAGCCACCGCAAGCTGATGCAGTCCGCCGCCATCGCCGCCTGTTCCCTTGCTGCACGTCAATCGTTTGTTTGGAAATGCGCCGGACATACGCTGGCGTTGGGCACTGCAACGCGCGTTATGGGCATTCTCAATGTGACGCCGGATTCATTTTCGGACGGTGGGCGGTACACAACGATTGAAGCCGCCGTCGCGCACGGAAGGCGCTTGGTTGAAGAAGGCGCCGACATTGTGGATGTCGGCGGCGAATCCACTCGTCCGGGCGCACAAACCGTGGAAGCGTCCGAAGAAATGGCGCGGGTGCTGCCGGTGATTGAAGCGCTGGCGGGGACGGTCAGCGTCCCAATTTCGATTGACACCTACAAAGCTTCCGTCGCCGAGGCAGCGCTCAAGGCCGGGGCGGCGATTGTCAATGACATTTCCGGCTTTCGGTTTGACGCCCGGATGCCGGAGGTGGTCGCGCGCTATGGCGCAGGCGTGGTGCTGATGCACAGTCGTGGCCGACCCGGAGCGCTCCACGGGCTTTCCCCAACGGCGGACATTCTGGCGGAGGTTGAAGCGAGCTTTCACCGCAGCCTCTTCGTGGCGCGAACCGCCGGCATTGACCCGGACTGTGTGGTGCTAGATCCGGGTCTCGGCTTCGGTAAAACTGTAGAGGACAACTTACTGCTGCTGGGCGTCCTGCCGCGCCTGGCCGCATTGGGCCGACCGCTGCTGGTTGGGCCGTCACGCAAGTCGTTCATCGGCATGGTGACCGGGAAACCAAATCCGGCCGACCGCCTGTTGGGTACAGCGGCAAGTGTGACCGTGGCGATCGTAGGCGGGGCGCACATTGTACGGGTTCACGATGTCGCGGCAATGCGGGAGTGCATTGCCATGGCGGACGCTGTTCGGCGGGCCGTATTGGAGCGTTTTTCTACACCATAAGCGCTTGAGTCCGCGCTCTGGGCTGTCGCACGTCCTGCTGAAAACGGCGTTAGTACCAAATCTGTGGAAAGCCTCTAGCTTTGCTGTGGACGGTTTCGCCTATGACGGCGACTTCTCCCCAGCCCGGATGGCTACCGGCAGATGGTTTTCTGGCGGCGGCAAGGGGCAACTGTACTCGCCGCCGTATGCGCAGTAGGGGTTAAACGCCTGGTTGAAGTCGAGGACGTACTCCGCGTCCGCGCCGCGTCGCTTGAGCTGCAAGTAGCGTCCAGCGGCGTAGGTTTCCCGTCCCGAAGTAGCGTCACGAAATGGAATAAACAAGTCGGTTGCCGCATCGGGAACACCGATGTCCGGCGTCAGCGCCAACAACGAACAGGCGACGCCGTCCACTGTGAACCGAAACACGCCCGCACAGCGGTAGCGGCGCGCGTCGTCCGCGCGCGTCGTCGCCGTCTCAATCACATCCGCTTTCGGACATGGCTCAAGCTTGACGACAAAACGATACCGGGCGTCGAAAGGGAAATAATTCAGCCCCTGAAAGGCGGCGCGGCGATTGGCCGGCAGCGGCGAGTCCTTGCCCACCTTGAAGGCCTGATCTTTGATTTGGCGCTGGGCTTGGACGGCGCGCTCTACGACCTCCACTGGAGCGCGTGGATCATCCAGCGGATTGGTCGGCGTACCACCTGCCCCGGCCTCCGCCGTGGCAGGCGGCGGTAACCTCGGCGGCATGGGACGCGGCGCATCCGGCGCGCAACCGGAAACAACCGCCAACATGCCGACGGCGCACAGACGCCCCACCCTGCTACCGGTTGTGTGCCGCCGCCCCGCCGTTGAGCCGAGCACACCCATACCTTTCTGTCTAGACCGTGCCGTAAGGCCGTTTCCATCCCACCGATGGGACAACCGTGACAACGTCGCCGTTCTCAAGGCGAGTGTTAATGTCCTCAAGGGTATTGATGTCACGGCTGTTGACATAAATGCTGACGGTCGGCTGCCGCAACCCGCGCCCGTTGTAAATCTCTTTGCTGAGCTTGGCGTACTTGTCAGTCAGCTTCCGTAACGCTTCGCCGACCGTGCTCGCTTCAACCGACACAGTGCGCGTGTTGTCCGTCAGGGGAAGATACACCGAAGAGAGTTCGATGGTGACAGCCATAGGTCGAAAGACTCCGCAGGCAACGCAAGTATTGAGGACGCAGCGCCCGCCGGAGTGAGGCCCGGCGTAATTCCTTCTTACGTCAAGGCTTGCCACGACTCAAGTCCGCGCTCGACCCTTTTCTTTCCACCGCCACGCCTTCCGCAAAGCGAGCGACTGAAAGCGAGCGACTGCAAGTTAGCAGGCGGCTTGCCTGTCGTCGCCGAAGGTTTTGTCTCGAAAGATACATTTTTACGCTTTGACTTGCGCCGCGTTGAAAGTAGGTTGGTACTAGGTGAGCTGAATCCCCCAGCCAAGGCGAGTGCATATGTCATCCCCAACCGTCCCATCTTTGTCCCTACTTGGCGCGATTCGATTGGGTCTGCTCAATGTGACGATCGGCATGAATGCCCTGCTCGTCTTCGGCGTGCTCAATCGCGTCATGATTAGCGAGTGGCAAATCAATGCGGCGTTGGTGGGTGTCTTTGTTTGCGCGCACTACGTTGTATGTCCGATGCGGACGCTGGCTGGCTACGCTTCAGACACCAAGCCGCTGTGGGGCTACCGGCGGACACCGTACATCATCGGCGGCATGCTGGTTGCCTTCGGGTCATTGCTCCTGATTCTTCACGCCGCGCAGTGGATGCGCACCCAGCCGGTATGGGGCGGCGTCGCCTGTGGTCTCGCCTTTGCGCTCTGGGGGTTGGGACTCAATACGGCGTCCGTGCCGTATCTGGCACTGATGAGCGACCTTTCGGGAACACAGCGGGCGCGGACGATTTCCGTCGCGTGGTTCATGATGGTGGCGTTTGGGATTGTGGCGACCGGCATCGTCATCGCCAAGTTTTTTGATCTGAATCTGTCGAAGCTCTCCACGGATGTCACCGCACTGGACGCCGCTGCGCTCGACCAAGTGCTCCGGCGGTTGTTCTACACCGTTGTTGGGCTGTCCGTGATCTTAGTAGCCGCCGCCGTCATCGGTATGGAGCCGCGCCATCAAGCCTCGGCGACGGAAGACGACAAGCCGCCGACGTTGCGCGAAACCATCGCCGTTATGACCGCCGACCGAGATTCAAAGATTTTCTTCGCCGTCATCGCGCTCGGCATCTTCGGCGTCAATGCGCAGGATGTGCTGCTGGAGCCGTACGGCGCACAGGTGCTTCAGATGTCGCTGGCCGACACAACACGCCTGCAACCGACGTGGGGCAGCGCGACGCTGATTTCGATGCTGTTTGCTGGCTTTGTCCTAGCCCGGCGGCTTTCGCGGAAACAGATGGCGCTGATGGGCGCGACTTTGAGTACGTTGGGATTGGGGCTGGTGATTGCAGCCGGCGACCTAGGGGCGGACACCCTGCGGATCGGCGTGTTTACGTTGGGCATGGGGAATGGGATTTTCGCCGTCGGGGCCTTGTCCATGATGATGGACATGACTCGTCCGGGACAAGCCGCCACCTACCTAGGCGTGTGGGGCATTGCCCAGGCGCTGGCGCAGGGCGTCGCCGGTTTGACGGCCGGGGTCGGACGCGCCGGGCTGGAGGTCGTCACGGGACGCCTCAGCCTCGCCTACCAAGGCGTGTTTGCGCTGGAAGCCTTGGCGTTGATCGCCACCGTCTGTTTGTTGCTGCTGATGGGGCGGACGACGCCGCAACCGGAGCAGCGGGACGAACGCCGAGGTGTCGAGCGACTAGCCGACGCCGTGAGCGCCGGCTCATAGCGTTGGCGCGGATTTGACAACGAGATGAAGTCCGTACCGTTGTGGCCGGCGTCACCGGTACGGCCAAGTTTGCAGGGAGGAGCGTGTCCTTGTTGAGTGGGGACGCAGCAAGCAGACGCTTCCTTCCCTGCAAATTGATTGACGGAAATAAGCCGCGCTTCGTGGGGAAGTGCGGCAAGGTTTGCAGGGAGGAGCGTGTCCTTGTTGAGTGGGGACGCAGCAAGCAGACGCTTCCTTCCCTGCAAATTGAATCTTTACTGGGGTGGGGGAAGCCGCGTGTCCTTGTTGAGCGGGGATGGTTGGAGCTACGTTGCGCTTTTTGGTGGGTTTTCTCTGTAGCGTTACACACGTTGCGCCAAAACGCGGCTTGGTTTTGCCGAAGAAAAAACGATGCTTGGCCTGCCCGGTCAACATCGGACCTGTCGTGTGGGAGGGTTGAAGTCTATGCGGGTAATTGTCTGCGGCGGCGGGCCGGGCGGGTCTACGGCGGCGGCTACACTGGCGCGTGCCGGTGTAGAAACGGTGCTCATTGAGAAAAGTTTTTCGCGCATCAAGCCCTGTGGCGGCGCAATTCCGCCGGTGCTGGTGCGGGATTTCGACATTCCCGAACGGCTGATTCAGCGCCGCGTCTCGGCGGTCGCTGTGTACGCGCCGTCGGGACGCGCCGTTACGATGACCATCCAGAACGGCTATGTTGGTATGGTGTGCCGCGAGGCATTCGACGCCTTTCTGCGCCAACGCGCCGGCGACCTTGGGGCGCTTGTCATTGAGGGGCGGGTCGAGGGCGTGGATGCCACCGAACGCGGCGCCACCGTCACCTACACCACCACGCACGGGGCGCGTCAAACGTTGGTCGCTGACGCCATCATCGGAGCCGACGGCGCTAATTCCCTTGTCGCCCGCACGTTCGGCTTACACAAAGGCGGTTTGGTCGCTGCGGCCATTCAGGAGCGATTTGCGCTCCATACCGAAACCGCGCGGCGACTCAATGAACGCTGCGCGATTTACTACGATGGACGCTACTCGCCTGACTTCTACGGGTGGGTTTTTCCCAAAGCCGACCATGTCGCGATTGGCACTGGGACGGCAATTCGCAACGCCAACCTCAAGGCCCATCTGGAGGCGTTCAAGCGCCACCTTGGTATTGAGGAGCGCCCAACCCTGCGCGAAGGTGCGCCTATTCCACTGCGTCCTTACGACCGATGGGTGGCGCATCGCGTCGCTTTGGTCGGCGACGCCGCCGGGCTGGTGGCGTCCAGTTCAGGGGAAGGCATCTTTTATGCGATGAAGAGCGGCGAAATGGCCGCGCAAGCGCTGCTGGAATGCCGTCATGACCTGCGCGCAGAAAAGCTCTATCGCGCCTATCAAAAGGCTTTTCTGAAAAAGTACGGCGCGACGTTCCGTTTCCTAGAGCTGATGCAAAACTTGTACTACAAGAATGACGCGCGGCGGGAAGCGTTCGTGGCGATTTGCCGCGACCGGGGGGTGCAGGACTTAACATTTCAGTCCTACATGTACAAAACCTTGGTCCGCATGCCGCTGCTCGATGGCGTTCGCATTATGAGTAAAAACTTTTACCACCTCACGCGAGCGCTGCTGGGGCTGTATCGTCCATCGCAACTTCACACCGCGCCCGTGTAGCCTATGTGCGACGTTGTGCCGCCTGAAGCGCCGTCAGCGCGATGGCGTCCACGATGTCATCCGCATCACAGCCGCGCGACAAGTCGTTTGCGGGTTTGGCCAATCCCTGCAAAATCGGCCCAATCGCCGTCGCGTTGCCTAGCCGCTCAACCAACTTGTAGCTAATGTTGGCGGCCTCCAAGCTCGGAAAGATTAAAACGTTTGCCTGACCAGCAACGGGGCTGCCCGGCGCTTTACGCGCGCCCACCACGGGCACCAGCGCAGCGTCCGCCTGCATCTCCCCATCCACTAGCAAGTCCGGCTGGCGCGCAGCGACCAGCCGGACCGCCTCCGCCACCTTGTCAACGAGCGGGTGGTCAGCGCTGCGCCGCGTGGAAAACGACAGCAGCGCCACCTTTGGCTCAACGCCTAGGAACGTCCGGCAGCTGTCGGCCGCCGCCAGCGCAATGTCGGCCAACTCGGTAGGCGATGGCTCAATCACAATCGCGCAATCCGCAAAGAGAAGGCTGCCGTCCGCGCCAAAGGTTCGGTCCTGAACCGTCACCAACATAAAGCTGGACACGATGTTGAAGCCCGCCGCCAACCCAATGACTTGGAGCGCGGCGCGGACGGTTTTGGCCGTAGAGTGTGTCGCGCCAGCTACAGAACCGTCAGCCTGTCCGGTGTGGACAAGCATGTTGCCAAAGTAGAGCGGATCGCGCATCGCTTCTCGCGCCTGCTCTAGCGTCAACCCCTTCGCTTTGCGTCGCTCATAGAAAGCCTGCGCAAACGCTTCATAGTCGGGATGGCGAGCAGGCTCGATAATGGGAAAGCGATCCGGGTCTATACCGAGTTCACGGGCGCGCGTACGAATGAGCGCAGCGTCCCCTAGCAACGTAACGCGGGCAATGCCCTGCTCCAGACACATTGCCGCCGCCCGCAGCGTTCGTGGGTCGTCGCCTTCCGGCAATACAATGTGTTTAGCGAGCTCCGCTGCTCGCCGACGAAGACTTTCCAGCAACGTCATAACCGCGACTCCTTGTGAGCAAGTTAGTCATCCAAGTGCAGCCGACGAGCAAGGATTTTTTCATCCGGGAACAACTGCAACCGGGTTGGTTCATCAAATCCAGCCGCTGCTTCGGCCGTTGGTATAAGACCGACCAGTTCCGCCCGCCCGACCTTAACCCCACAGCGTTCAGCGGCGGCGGCAATGGCGTAGAAAGCGTCTGCCGGACGTGTTTGACGGACATCGGTCAAATTCATCGAAACCTGCACCGTGCCGCGTGACGCCAAGCGCAGACCCAACGCCTTGACGCCCGGTAAGCCACCGTTGGCGGCGCGGAGGCAGCGTGCAATCGCCTGCGCTGTTTCGAGGGCGTCGGTTTCAAGTTCGACGTTGAAGGCGATGAGATAGTCGCGTGCGCCGACGGCGACTGCGCCGGCCGTCGGATGCGGCCGCGCCGGCCCAAAATCCGGCGTTGGAAAGGTTGTGGACGTGCGTAGCATCCGCCGGAGGGCAGCCAAATCACGATACGTTGCCTGGCGCGCCGCTTCGCCGTAACAAAACACGGGAACGCCGCACTGCGCCGCTGCACGTGCGCCGACGCGGTGCGCCAACGCCACGCAGTCTGCCATGGTCACACCGCGTACGGGGACAAACGGCACAACATCCGCCACACCAATGCGCGGATGGACGCCCTCGTGCGCCGAAAGGTCAAGACGCGCGACGGCCTCAGCGATACCTGCGACAGCGGCGGCTTCCACAGCTTCCGGGACGCCGGCGAAGGTAATGACGGCGCGGTGGTGGTCAACGTCGCAGTGGACATCGAGCACCGGGTGGCCAAGCGCCCGCTCCATCGCCTGCACAAGGGCCGCGACAACCTCCGGCCGCCGCCCTTCGCTGAAGTTGGGCACACACTCGACCAGCGGCGCTTCCGTCGCTGCAGCGTTTAGCGCTGGGCTTGCAAGTGGGCTTCGAGAAACCACAGCCGCTTATCAATCGCGCGGGAAATGCCAGTGTACAGGTCAGCCGTATCAGCATCGCCCAGTTCGTCCGTTTCGCTAATGGCGGCGCGGACATGCTTGGCGAAGGGGGCGTAGCGGTCAGCCAGCGCCCGAACGTGATCCAAACCGTCCTGAATGTCGGTTGGGTACTCCGGCAGTGTAGAGGTGGCAGCAGCGATCCGGGCTGTCCCTAGCGCCGTCCCGCCCAGCGCCGTCACCCGTTCGGCGAGTTCATCCACAAAGCCGTCAAGCTCGCCGGCCATCTCATCAAACAAGGCATGGAGCGCCGCAAATTGCGGTCCCTTGACATTCCAGTGGGCCTGTTTGACCTGTGTTTTGAGGTCGAGCGCCGTCGCCAGCGATTGATTCAACAACCGCACAACGGCGACCCGGATTTCTTCGGGAAGATCAATCCGCGTCGCGTGAAGTTGTTCACCCATAACGTTCCTCCTGTGGAAAAAGCTGTGAAAATGTGGAAGGTCTGTGTAGCCTCCACTGTGGAGCAGGCTTTGTGCGCGAGCGACGGCGCAGCGGTTTGTTTCATGGGGTGCCGGCGTAGTACCCGGCCCGGTGGCGCACCTTCCAGTCCGGCCGCCGTGGAATCTCGATGCGAATAGCCCGAAAGGACGCGGATTCGTTTGTCGGCGTGTAGGCCAGCACAAAACACTGCCGCAAATCCCTCTCGATTTGCTCAAAGGCCGTGAAGAACTCGCGGTCGAGACGCGGAAAGAAGGCTTGCCCGCCGGTTGATGTACACAGGCGTTCAAGTTCGGCGCGGTTGACCATCCGGTCAGCGTCGGCGGCCGTCAGATCGGGAGCGCTGATGCCAAGGGCGTAAATACTGACGCCTGCCCGCCAGGCGTGCTCAATCACCTCGCCGAGACGCGCGACCCCTTCGCTGTCGAAGCCGTCGCTGACGACTACGACAACGCGCCGCCGGTCATCGTCGCTCCCCTCCATCAGCAGCATGTCAATCGCGGCGTAAACAGCAGCATAGAGTGCCGTTCCGGGCGGGATAGCTTTTGACGGCTCGAAGGGAGGCGTTCGACCAAGCGGCGTCGGCAGTCGCTCATCGAGGTCGGCAAGGGCTTGTCGTAATGCCGCCGCGTCGCCGGTCAGAGGATGGGCTGGGAAAATATCTTGCTGGCAAGCAAGCAACGCCGCCCGATCTTGCGGCCCACGTAAAAGGCGATCAAGAAAATTGCCGGTTGCCCGCTTCGCCAACGCCAGACGACGCGCCATGCTTCCACTACAGTCAAGAACGATGACCACCGTTGTCGGTAGGGCGGAAGCCGGGCGAAGCGAGACAATTTCCTGTTCAACGCCGTCTTCAAAGAGCTTGACTTCCTCGGCGGTAAGGTCGGCGACCGGACGATTCAGGCGATCCGCTACCGTAAACGGCACAATGACCTGCTGGGCGCGCAGCGTCACCAGCGTATCGTCCGGTAGGGCTGGACGCTCCTGAGCGTCGGCGTGAAGCGGCCACAACACCGCTCCACACCAGAGCGCCACCCACAAGCCGTATGTCACTGTCCACCTGACCATCACAGCGCTACGGTTTGAGGTGTTCAGACGGCCCGCGCGGGCTGTGTCCATTCATTTTAGCCAGTTCATTGACGGCGGCGCGCAGTTCATACTTTTCCACCGCCGGAATCAACAGCCGCCGCAGGCGTTCAAGGCGCTCGCCTGTATCCGTCAGCTCCATCAGCACCATCTTTTGTTCGTCGCTCATTTGCAACAGCGAGGCTACGAGGAAGGACAGCGCTCGTGGATCTTCAGGCAGTTCGTCGGGGAAGTTGTCGTCTTCGCGGCTCATGGCGCGAATCGCTCTGATGGTGCGCCGGAACATGGAGCGTACGGCATCGGCGACCTCCGTGAGGTCCTCGTGTGCTGGCTGATCGTCAAAGAACGTCACGAGACCCTCCAGATACGGCTTATCTTGAAAGTACTCCAGCGCGTGGTAGCGCATCAGGCCAGTGGTCAGGATGTTCATCCGCCCTTCTTCAAGGGGAATGGTGGCGACGATGAAGGCGACGCAACCAACCCGGCCGACCGGTGGGGGAAAGCCTTCCCGCCCCATTACGAATGTCACGCCGAAAATTTTTTCTCCGGCTAGACAGTCGCGCACCATGGCCTTATACCGCTCCTCAAAGATGTGCAGCGGCAGCATCGTTCCGGGGAATAGCGCCACCGGAAGCGGGAAGATCGGAATCCGCTTCGTACCCTTAAGGATAGGGAATGGTTGATTCATAGGGGATTATCACCGTACGCAAATCATCCTGCGTATGATTTCACAACCGACGCCGCTTTGTCGAAGTTACGCGCCAGTTATGGGGCAGCATCGGTGGATCGCTTTCCAAAGAGGTTGGTGAGAAAGCCCTTGATTTGGCGTAGGCGGAACACCGCCGCACGCCAAACTGCTATGTGGCTCACGCCGGGTATCGTCCGCTTCACAGAAACTGCTCTAAAACCGCACTGTATAGCGGACGACCACGTTGCGCCCCGGTGCGTCTACGCCGGACGAAATCGTGCGGTAATTTTGGTCAAGGATGTTATCAAAAGCGATGAACAGCTCATGTCGCTCGCCGAGCTGATACCCGCCACGCAGGTTGAGCGTCACCCAACCCGGCAACGCCGGAAACATTGGCGCACTGGTCGCCGTCCCCAGTACGCGCGCCTGGATTTGCGCCAACGTTTCGCCGGTGAGGCGGAGACGGTCATCCGCCGTCCCAAAGCGCCCGTCGGGACCGGCTTCCACAAAACCCCGGACGGTCGCGCCGCGCCGGAAAAAGTTCTGAATTTGCGTCCGCGTCCGCGTCGCGCCAATCCGACGGTCATCGAGGTTGAGCGACGACAGGCGCGTTTGCCGATGTGCGGCGGCGACGACGCCTTCAACCCACCAGTTCCGGCGCGACGGCTGATAGCGCAGCCGAAGAAGCCCCTGCGGCGGCGGCGTCCCGCCCTCGACATTCGGCGGCTGGCCTGTGGCGCGGTCTTCAGCGTGCAGCCAAGTGAAGTTCCCACCTAGCGACCAGTTTTCCGTCAGCCTGACGCCCAGCGAGCTTTCAACGCCGTAAATCCGCGCGTTGGAGAAGTTCGCCCGCACCCGCACTGGACTCACCGCCGGCGCGACAAACACCGCCCCCGTCGGAAGCTGCGCAATGATGATTTCCGTACCAATGCGCGTCCCAACTGCGCCCGGCGGCAAGATGAGTGTTTGCGTTGTCAGCAGGTCATTGATGTTGGTCACAAAGCCGGTCGCGTCAGCATCCACCCAGCCATTTCGATAACGAAGGCTGACCTCGTAGCTCAGACTGCTTTCGGGGATGACCTGCTTGACGGGCAGCCCCGTTGAAACGGCTGTGGCGTCGGCCGTTGTGCCGATGAAGGCGTTGCGCCCGGCGACGGACGGCGCAGCGACTTCATACACGCCGTTACCCTGTAGGCCGAGCGAACCCAAATCCGTCATGTTTGGCGGACGAAAGCCGCGCGCCACATTCGCGGCCAGCGCGAAGCCGCGCCCAATCTGCCATGCTCCCCCAATGCGGAACGTCCATGCGGTGGTGCGTACGGCGTCGTCTTCTACGACAGCCCGCCCGCCGACCGGTGCGTTGTCGCGCGCCCGCGCTCGATAAGACGCCACACCATAGCGTGCGCTTGCCGACAGCCGTAGCCGGTTCGGTACGGCGTCCCACATGTCCTGCACGAAAAAGCCGTAGTTGTTGAAGTACGCCCCGTTGGGCACGCGCGGACGGGCGGCGGCAGCCGCGCCCGTCGTCGGGTTGGCGTCGAAGGCGCGGGCGCGCATGACATCACGGTAGAAATCTGCGCCGCTCAGCAGGGTATGTCCGCCCGGCAGCGCCTTTGAGCCGAAGAGCGACGCGCCGACCGCCCGCGTCCGCTCGTACTGCGCATTGATGAGCGTCGCCGGATTGCCCTGTCCGCCCTGATTGATGCGCTCCTCGCGCTGGACGTTGAAGCTGCCCGTGACCGTCAGGCTGTCAAACCAACCAAGACGTTGGGCGTCATAGCGCAGGTAGCCGAAGTCGAGCATCAAGTTGCCGAGCTTGGCGACGAGGTTGCCGTCGCCGCCCAGTAGTTGATCCGACCGCTTGCCGCCGTCCTGCTGGCCGCGCTGGTAGTGAAACACCAACTGCTGCCCCAACGCCGGCGTCACTACGGCTTTGAGGCTTCCGGCGTATTCGGTGAAAGCCGTGTCCGGCTGACGTTCGCCGTAGAAGCGGTTCGACGGCAGATCAAAGAAGCGTGCGACGGCCGCCCGCGAATCAATCCCGCCGCCCGCCCGCAGCGTATTGATGCGGCGTCCAGCTAAGTTGACGACCGCCCCGAATCGCGGCGTACCGAAAGCGAAGCGCGTCGCGCTCCCAAAACCGGCGACGGCGCTCGCCCCAAAGACGGCGCTTTCACCGTGAAACTCAAAACCGGACGCCGTCAGGGGTGCAGTCGCTGTAAGTAACTGGACGCTGCCGCCCAAGCTGTCACTCCCATACTGTGCGCCGTGCGGCCCGTGCAGCACTTCAACGCTGCGCAGGCCACTCGGTTCAAGTAGGTTGAAAAACGTGCTGATGCCGCCGCGCTGCGCGCCGGTTGTGTAGCGGACGCCATCCACAAAGACCGACACGCGGCTAGCGACGAGGCCGCGAATGAACACACCACCCAGCGTCGGACTGGTCTGCTGTACCGAAAGGCCGGCTTCCCCAGCGAAAGCCTCCGCCAGCCCACCGATGACGCGCTCGCGCAGGCGCGCTTGCGGAATGACCGTCACCGTTTGCCCAAGCTCGTCCTTGTCTTGGACAAGCCCAACTTCAGCCGTCACCGTTACGGTCTCAGCAATCGGCGACAGGGCGACCACAACATCGCGGGTAGCCTCGACCCCGGCGGCAAGCGACACCGCCAGCCGCGCCGTCAGCCCATCGGCGGCGGTGACTGAAAGTTCGTACGTGCCCGGCGCAACGTCGTCAAACCGATAGCCGCCGTCGGTTGCGCTGGTTGTCACAGCGGCGACTGTTTGCCGTGCTGTAAGTAGCGTTAGACGAGCGTCAGCGACTGGCGCACCTGACACACTCCGCACGCGACCAGTCAACACAGCTGATTCCGCCGCCGCGCCCGAACTTGTGGCGCACCACAAAAGAAGCAAGAAGACACCAAAGGATTTCCTCATGATGGTACGGTAAGACTCCTAAACAAGCGCACCAAAGGCAAGCGTACCAAAAGACCTAACCTTTGCTAGGACGGAGGTAGGAGCAGGTTTTGCCACAACACTAGGGGTTGTGCGCGAGCGATTGGATGACTTGCTCAAGAGCTGCTCGGCGGCTTCGCCGAACCCTCACCCACAAACAGTGGACACCATCAGCTAAGCCGACAAAAGCCTGCGGCGTTTCTTTCACTGGACGGGTAACCTTGGTTAGGCAACGACGCAAACTAGTACTGGCGGTTACTAGCGGAGTAACGTACGCGAACAGCCTTTTCAAGACGGTGGCTGGCAAATATGGGGGAGGGTCACCCCCGAAAGTGGCGGAGAAGGAGGGATTCGAACCCTCGGTACGCTTTCGCGTACACCGGTTTAGCAAACCAGCGCACTAGGCCACTATGCGACTTCTCCGCACAACCGTTGGGCTGGAGTAAGTATTGGGCGCTTGGTTGTTTCTGTCAAGAGATGATTTTGGGGACGCAGTCATTGCGGCCGTTTGTCCTAGGCGCGCTTTCCGCCGCGCCGGCTTAGCGCGCGCTTCAGCGCCAGATCCGAGCCGCCTCGCACGTGTAGAAGCCAGCAACACTAGGGACATTCCCACCCCCGTGGGGTGGGACGCCAAGCCGGACGCTGAAGTTTGCTCGCCCTTCCCCCGTCCGTGGAGGTGTAAAAAGGATGGGGAAGCCGCAGTCTGTCGGCGGACCAGGCTTTAGTGAGTAGCGCGTCTCGGTGGTACAGCGGCGGCGGCGCTCTGCTGCTTTTTCCTTGCTCTTTTCCCTTGCTCTTGTCGCCGCCGCCGGACACAGAAACTTAGCGGCGGGCGCTTTCGGCGCAGCACACCGCCCTACCAAAACGCCTACGCGGTTTTTTCGTGGGAGCAGCGCTGCGCCGAAGCGAAGAATAAGCGGTAAGTCCCAGCTAAGTTATGTAGACTAGTTGTCGTCACCGAACAGTCCGCTAATGCCCGTCCCAGACGTGGCGCGGGGCAGAGTTGCGCTAATCCGTCCCACAAGCCGACTGAAAGGCAGTGTTTGGAGTAGGACGTAGCCCGGTCCCGTCAGCGACGCCAGGAACAGCCCCTCGCCGCCGAACAAGGCGTTTTTGAAGCCGCCGACGAACTGAATGTCGAATTGTACTGACGGCTGAAAAGCGACAACGCAGCCGGTGTCCACCCGCAGCGTCTCGCCCGGCCGCAGGGTATGGGCAATGACAGCACCACCGGCGTGAATAAACGCCATGCCATCCCCCCGCAGTCGCTGAAGAATAAAGCCCTCGCCGCCGAAAAAGCCCGCGCCGAGCCGCTGTTGAAAACCAACGCTGATGTCCGTCCCACGGGCGGCGCAGAGAAATGAATCTTTCTGGCACAACACTTCGCCGCCGTATTTGGCCAGATCAATCGGGATGATTTTACCCGGATAGGGGGCGGCAAACGCGACATCCGCGCGGGTGTGACCGTAGTTGGTGAACGTTGTAATGAAAAAGCCCGCGCCGGAAAACACACGCCCGACGGCTTTGGCCAGATTGCCGAAGAAACCCTTCGAGCTATCCGTGGCCATCGTCGTCTGCATCTGAATGCCGTCGGTCATGTACAACATGACGCCGGCTTCGGCTAGAACCTGTTCATTGGGGTCAAGCGTGATGATGACGCCCTGCAAATCATCGCCGACGATGCGGTAATCAATAACATCCGACTGCGGCATTGGCATTTTCTCCAAAAGACTGAAGTGCGCCGTGAGGGGCTGTCAGTTCGTAGCACAGGCGAAGGCGAAAGCACAAAGGCCCATGCGCTCATGCGCGTCCTAACTCACGCAGCACTTGGGCGCGGAGCTTATACTTTTCAACCTTATTGGTGAGTGTGCGCGGCAGTTCAGCGACCAGCCGAATATACTGCGGCTGCATGAACTTCGGCAGATGTCGCTCCGCCCACGCCGCCACGGATGCTTCCGTCAGGTTCGTGTCAGGCTTAGGCACAATGAACGCCACAATGTCGTCTTCATCGCCTTCCGCCGCCGGAATAGGGAAAACGGCGCAGAGCGCAATGTCCGGGTGCTGATACAGAAGGTCTTCAACAACGTAACTGGAGAAGTTCTCGCCGCGCCGCCGCAGTCGGTCCCCCAATCGGTCAACAAAAAAGTAGTCACCGTTTTCGTCTACGTAGGCCGCGTCGCCTGTATGAAACCAGAGATGGCGGAATGCCTTGAGTGTGGCTTCCGGTTTGCCCAGGTAGCCGTCGAACAACAGTCCCGGAATCTTTGGCCGAAAGCAGAGTTCGCCGATCTCCCCTGGCTTACAGGGATAGCCCCGTTCGTTCAGAACGGCGACTTCGTGGAACGGCATTGGACGCCCCATCGCGCCTTTGGTCGTGACGGACTCACCGCGAACCACGGGAACCCCAAACTGCGCCGCCGTTTGGCGAATATGGTCGCGCGTCGCACCTTTCCAGAATTCGGGCGGCGTCCCCTCGCCGTCCGGCGTTTCCTCAATCACAAGACATAGTCCCAGACCGGATTCCGTTTGTCCGAAACCGGTCGTGACAATATCGAACCCGAAGCGGCGCGCGATTTCCTGATGGTTCAACGGCAGCGGCTGCAAATGCACCTTGGAAAGCGTGTTCCGACGATCCTGTTCACTCGGCGGAGCCTTCATCAACCACGGCGTCATTACGTCAAGTAAAATGGCGGTTGTCGCGCCGCGTTTGGCGATGCGCGCCCAGAAATCATGTGGGCTGAAGCGATTCCAAACAGCGACCTCACAGCCAACCCACGCCGCCCGCGCCACAAGCGCAAACGCACCGGCGATGTGATACATCGGCAAGTCGCAGTAGATGACGTCGTCGCGGGTCAGCAGTTTGCGCGCCAGGAAGCAGTATTGGTTCAGGCAGCGAAACGACAGAACGACGCCCTTTGACGGCCCGGTTGTGCCAGAGGTGTACACGATGCTTGCCGGATCGCTGAACGTCGCCGTGAAGTTGGGGCGCGGCGCCGGCGCAAGCAATTCCTGCCAGTCAAGCGGCCGAAAAGCGGCAAACGACGCTTCTTCTGATGCATCCACGGCCTCAGGCGCGTCTTCCGGCGCGTTATAAACAACGGCGCGCGGCACAGGCGTCAGGTCGCCGGCGATTTCCACCAAACGCGGGATCATTCGGCGCTCGGTCAACAGCAACGCCGGTTGCGTATCGTTGAGCGTATAAGCCAGCAACTTACCGGTGAACGTGTGGTTGATGGGACAAAATACGCCGCCCGCTTTCCAAATCCCGAACATCGCCAGCGCCGTGATGAACGAATTCTGCATCAACACGGAAACCCGCTGCCCGCGTTCAATCCCGAAGTGGGCCAGCCGGCCAGCGATCGTATCGGTCAACGCCGCCACATGCCCAAAGGTGAACGCCTGATCGCCTTCACCATCGTAGAGGTACACTGCCTCAGGCGACGCCTGCGCCCAAGCATCAAGGCGTTCAAAAACGATCTCCTCGCGTTCAAATTCAGTCAGTAAATCGTGCATGTTCCAAGCCATTGGTCGCCGACGCGGCCAGGCCCGATGCCTGCTCGTCCTAGTGTGAACTGGTCGCGTCAGCACAGCAGTGACGCGCCGGGCGATAGAGGCCAGCCGCAACCCATAGGGAAAGATTGAAAGCCGTTGTCCGGGTCAGTGTAGTCCCTAACGGTGAACTAGTCCAACCGTCATGCTTGTCCTTTTCGCTTACCCAAGGAAGGCTTGCGGCGCGGCTTTGTCAACCAGTGCGGACATCCAAAAGTCAGCTTTCAGTCCGGCGCGTCAGGCATCCGTCTCGTCAGGCGCGACCAACCGCAGAAACACTTCTTCTAGAAAGGTCGCGCCGGTTTGGCGGCGAAGTTCATCCAACGTACCGACAGCGACCAGTCGTCCCGCATGAATGACGCCGATGCGGTCGCACAGTCGTTCGGCTTCGCTCATAATGTGCGTCGAAAAAACCACCGTCCGCCCTTCGTCCCGACAGCGCCGGATGAACTTGACAATCGTACGCGAGGTCATCACGTCAAGGCCTGTCGTCGGCTCGTCGAAGATCATCACCGGCGGTTCGTGAATGATGGAGCGGGCAATTGAGGTGCGCTGCTTTTGCCCAGTCGAAAGGGTGTCGCAGCGCGCCTTGGCGAACCCGTGCATGTCGAGCGTCGTGAAGATGTCGTCAATGCGCGTCCGCAGCGTGGCTTCATCAAGACCGTGCAGCCGCCCGAAGTATTCCACCATTTCACGAACGGTCAGACGGCCATAAAGCGCGGTGGTTGTCGAGAGAAAGCCGATATTGGCGCGCACCTTTTCCGGCTCCAGCCGCACGTCAAAACCCGCCACGTACGCTGTGCCGTCGGTCGGTTGCAGCAGCGTCCCCAGCATTCGCAGCGTTGTGGTCTTGCCTGCGCCGTTTGCGCCGAGTAGTCCGAAGATTTCACCAGCGTGAACTGTGAAACTCACACCATCCACGGCGCGCACTTCGCCGCGCTTACGGTCGCGGTACACTTTGACAAGGTGCTCGGCGACAATCATCGGCGGCAGTGTGCCGAAATCAGTGTGGGCGGCCAAGCCGCCGGCGACGGTGACACCGCCGGGTTGCGCGCCGGCCGAACATCGCGTAAGGCATGGCGCAAACAACAAGGCTTTCTGCCATCGCTTCATGCCAAGGAGAAACCCATGACGCACTTTCGACGACGGTCGTCCTGCTGCGGCGGGCGGGCGGGCGTCCTATCACTCACCACCTGCCTGATTTCGCTGACGCTGACGCCGTTGGCGGCGCAACCGACGCCGCTGGCTCGCCAAACGGCCGCCAAGCGACTGACCTTGGAATTGCTCTTTGATCCGGTTCAGCGGGTGAACTTTACTGGGAACCTTCCGCGTCTTGTCTGGCTGCCCGACGGTAAGCGTTATCTGGCGTTTGAAACCAACGCGCAGACGCGCCGGTACGAGGTCACACAGGTTGATGTCCAAACCGGCAAGCGCACTCCTTTCCACGATCCGGTGCAAATACGGCAGGCGCTTGAAGCCGTCGGTCTGTCGCCCGACGCCAGCCAAGCGGCCGCCGACCTCCGTACCGCCGTCTTTGACGCGGCTTTTCGCTGCGCGCTCGTGAACGCCGACAACGACCTCTATCTTTACAACTTCGCCGCCAACCGCGCCCGGCGATTGACCACCTCGCCCGACAACGCCGAAGAGGAATATGACTTCAGCCCTGATGGAAAGCGCGTCAGTTTTGTTCGGAACAACGACCTGTTTCTGCTCGACCTTGAGACGGAGCCGCCAACTGAACGGCGTCTGACGCAGGACGGCTCAACGAGCATCTTCAACGGCATTCTTGACTGGGTTTACGAAGAAGAAGTTTACGGGCGTGGAAAGCGACGCGGCTACTGGTGGAATGCGTCGGGTACGTTGCTCGCCTACCTGCGGCTGGACGATACGGCAGTGCCGATTCACGTCCTCACCGACGACGTACCCTTCCGGCAGCGCGTCGAGCGGACGCACTACCCACAGGCCGGCGATCCAAACCCTCTGGCGTCGCTGCATGTCGTGACCTGCGACGGCGAGCGGGCGGAAGTGAGCCTGCAAGCGTATCCGCCCGACGACCGCATCATCGTCCGCGTCGGCTGGCATCCGCGCGACGCCAATCGGCTGTTGTTTGAGGTGCAGAATCGGCGGCAGACGCTGCTCGACCTCAATACGACGACGGTGCGCATGTTGGAAAGCTTGCCGCCTGTGCCGCGTCCCGACGCGCCAGAGCGCCTGTTGCGCGAGGAAAGCGCAACCGCCTGGGTGGAGATAGTGGAGCTGCCAACGTTTCTACCTGACGGTTCGTTCCTTTGGCAAAGTGACCGAACAGGCTTTCGGCACTTATATCACTACGCCGCCGACGGCAGGCTGCTTCGCGCCGTGACGCAGGGCGACTGGGATGTACGCGAGCTGTATGGCGTCGCCGACGGCATGGCGTACTTCGCTGCCGCCGCCCATTCACCCATCGCAAACCATATCTATCGCGTCAAGCTGGACGGAACAGGGTTGACCCGCCTGAGCCGAACGGAAGGAACACACGCGGCGGATTTCAACGCCGATTGCACGGCGTACTTTGACACGTCGAGTACGGCCGCCGTCCCGCCGCAGATCAGCCTGCATCGCGCGGATGGGACGTTGGTGCGCACCGTGGCGGACAATGCGGAGGCGCGCGCCTTAGCGGCTGAGTACGGCGTGGCGCCGCCGGCGTTCCAGCAGGTCAAAACTCGCGACGGCTTCGTGATGGAGGCGATGTTGTTGCGTCCGCCGGATTTCGACCCGCAGCGGAAGTACCCGGTGTGGTGTTACACGTACGGCGGCCCCGGCGCACAGTCGGTTGTGGATCGGTGGGGCGGGCAGCGTATGTTGTGGCACCAACTGCTGGCGCAGCAGGGCTATCTGGTGTGGGTGTGTGACAACCGTTCGGCGAGCGGCAAGGGGATGCGCTCGATGGCGCCGATTTACGGCAAGTTGGGCGAACTGGAGCTGCGCGACTTGGAGGACGGTGTGGCGTACCTAAAAACTCTGCCCTACGTGGACGGTGACCGGATTGGTCTGTGGGGCTGGAGCTACGGCGGCTACATGACGGCCTACGCGCTAACGCATAGTACAGTGTTCAAGTGCGGCATTGCGGGTGCACCGGTGACGGATTGGCGCAACTACGACTCCATCTACACGGAGCGGTACATGAAGCTGCCGCAAGACAATCCGGAGGGCTACGAGCGGAGTTCGGTTGTGGCGGCGGCGAAGCAGTTGCATGGGCCGCTCTTACTGATTCACGGTCTGATGGACGACAACGTGCACTTGCGCAACTCCGTGCAACTCATTGACGCCTTGCAGAAGGCGGATCGGCCGTTTGAGTTTCTGGCATATCCGCAGTCGCGGCACGGCGTGGTAACACCCTACCGCGTCAAGCACCTCTATGGGCGCATGCTGGCGTTTATCGAGCGGCACCTGTAAAACGCGCTGCAAAAGAGGCCTCCGTTGTTAGGCACGGCTTCGAACGTACAATGCACGCTGTGTACCATGGCCGATGTGAATCTAAGTGCGCGCTGCCTTCACCGGCCTTGCCGGCGCAGCCCAAAGCGCCGGTATGGGTTGCCATCACTTCCCAAGATCGCCCTAACTTACCAAGAAAGACAACATGACGAGCCGCAGGATCAGGCATTTTTGATTTGTGGAGACCTTACCTACACTCGTAAGGATATAGTTTCTCTGACGAGCTAGAGCGCCGTACACTGGTTACGGTCGGCGGCGACCACCTTCCGTCCATTCAAGCGGGTTGACAGTCAACGGCCCAGCACGAAGCCGGGTTTACCTTAGAACAACGCGCACACAGCCTGACTCAAAAGAGAACCTTAGTGGCAAGCGCCGGGAGGGCTGCTCGATGTCGGCTGAAGCACCTTCAGGGTACAACTCGCCTTACGCCGACTCAAGAACTGTGATCTGCCCGAATTGCGACGCTCGACTGTCTCCCCAGTGGAAGTTCTGCATCCGCTGCGGGCTACGCTACGACCCGGCGGCCTTTGCACGGCTAGCGGCGCTGGACGCCGAGCGACGAGCCATCCTGACACAGCTTCTGCCGTCTCATAAACGAAACGCCCTACCGCCGACGCCGAATCCAGCCCAGCCCACCGACATTGCGCCTGCCGCCGAACTGAAAACGGCCGACGCCAAACCGCCATCCGCACCACCACAGCCGCCTTTCCAACCTAATAGAGAAACCGCAGCCGACCTTAGGGTGTCCACTACTTGGTTGCTCAAAACCATGGTGTACAGCGGCGGACTGCTGATGGTCGTCGGCGCGCTGATTTATTTACGACAAGTCATTCTGGAACATCCCACGCTTCAGCTTGGATTGCTGACCGCCTTCACGGTCGGGGTGTCGGTTTTAGGCGTCCGGGGCGTCGGCCGCCGGCCGGATGATCTCGTCGCCCGTGGCGGACTGTGGGTAGGCGCATTGTTGCTGCCTGCGACACTGTGGCTCGGCGTCCACCACGGCCGACTTCCGGCAGGCGGCCGCTGGGTGTACGGCTTGACCTGCGGCTTAGCGTACTGGCTGGCGGCGGTTCGGCTGAACGACCCGCTGCTGCCACACATGGCTGTCCCTTCACTGTTGCTAGCCGCTATGTGGCTGGGGCTTGATCTCTTCTCAACGCCGGCAGTCGCCGTCTCATCGGTCGCAGCCGCCGCCGTCGGCTGCGCCTTTTGGTCGGCGTTGCATCCGGCGCATATCATAGCCATAGCAAGCTGGTGGTGGGGCGGGGCGGCCGTCACTCTGTGTGCGCTCTGCTCGCTGGTGTTGAGCCAAGCGTGGGTCGGCGGCGTAGTCGGCGTCGCTTGCTTCAGTTTGGGCTGTCTAGTCGTCGCGCCAGCGGCTGTCTGGGGGTGGTCTGTCGGCGGCCTCGGCTTGCTGACCCTCAGCTACAGCCGATGGCTCAACACACTCGAACTGCCGCCGGCATGGCAAGTGGTTGGTTGGTGCGGCTGGCTGTGGGCTGCCGCTGCTGGACGCGCAGTGGCCGTCCACCGAGAAACCTTGCGCCAACCACCTCGGCGAATACTGCCACCGTCCCTGTTCTTGAGTGGTCTGGAACAATTCACGGCCGGTGTAGTGGCGCTCTGGCTGACGGTGGTCATCCTACCGAAGGTCTGCTTTCCTACGACTACAGTGCGCTTATCGTCGGCGGAAACGGCGTCCTACTGGACGGGGCTTGCTTTGTTGGCGGCATGGAGCGTCCGGCGGTTGCAGGCAGGGTTGACTTGGTTTCCGCTTCTCACCCTAACGCTGGCCGTCCTTGCGATCAGCGGTACGCCGGCTCTCTTGGGTTCCTCTCACCCGTTAGTCATCTTGACGCCGCCGATGGTCGCTTGTGTGACGCGCTTGGGCGTAGAACTGCTCGGCGTCCGCTTTGGACAGGGTTATAGCACGGAAGTGGATACGAGCTTCGGTCTCGACTTCGGTCTCCCCAACCATCCAGCGATTGTCCCATCGCGCGTGGCGCTGGATGTCGTTATGTTGGGCTGCCTGCTGGGGCTTTTGGCGGCGGCAGCGCAGAATTGGCGGGTTGTGCAGACGCTTGGATTTGGCGTCGTGGTTGGATACGGCGGGTTGTGCTGGCTGACCACCGGCGTCCGCTGGATGCAGCAGGCGTACGCACTGGCGATGTGGACGGTGACGTACCTTGGCGTGCTGGCGACCGCCTGCGGTACCGGTCAGTCCGACCTGTTCACCGTTATGCCATGGATCGTCGTGTCGGCGGCGGCAGTGGTGGTCGGCGTCGCCCGGCCGGTCGCGGATGAGTGGATGCTGCGGTGGGCGCTCCGGCAGGTTTCACTGGGCGTCCTCGTTTTTGGCGCGTTAGTCGCGCTGACAGGCATCGTTGCGTCACGGGGACAGGCGGGCGGACACGGTTTGACATTGACAGCGGCGGCCGTCGCCGGTTGGGTGGTCGCGTGGCGGCGTCAGGAAGCGCCAGCCGCGCTGGCCGCTACGGTATGCGGCGGGTTGGCGGTTCTCCAAGCGGCGCGGCTCATAGGGTGTCCGACGGCGGCCCTCTCGATGCCGGGGGTGGCGTATGGCTACGGCGTGACGTGGTTGGGTTGGCGTTGGCGACGCGGCACGACGGAACGAGCGGCGCTCTGGTCGGCGCTGGCCATCGGCGGGCAGGGATGGCTTTGGTTGGCGGCCGGCGGCGGCTTGGCAGCTGCCCTGCTGGACAACAGCCTAGCGGCCGGCAGCGGCTTGGTTTGCTCCGCTGTCGCCTTGGCCGTCATGAGCCTGATAGCCGCCGACGCCGCAGCGCACGATGTGTATGCGGTGGGCGGCTTAGTCTGGGGCGGTGCAGCCTACGTGTGGTGGTTGCGTTACCTTGGCTGGCCGGCGTTCGCATGGATCGCCAGCGTCACGCTTCCCTATGGTCTGATCGTGGGCGCAACGGGGTGGCTCAAACAACGCTTCCAGCGGGGCAGTCCGACTTTGTCGGAGGCGCTGGTCTGGCTGGGAAGTCTGACGTTCTGTTTTCCAGTTGTCTTGCAGGCGCTCCATCGTCGTCTGACCGGCGACGTAGCTCTGTTTTACGACATCCTCGCAGATACAACGGCGCTGACGGCGCTGTTGGTCGGTCTGGCCGGACGTTTACGCGCGCCGTTGACGCTCGGCGGTACGGCGCTTGGTTTTCACCTCTTGGCGGTTGTCGTTTTAAGCGTCCCATGGGGCGACATTCCCTATGGCGTCTATTTGGCTGTGACCGGCCTTCTACTCTTTGTGACTGGAACTTGGCTGTGGCGGCGGCGGTCAGCGGTCGGTTGACGATTAGGGTCATCCCAGCGAACGGGGGCAAAAAGGGCGGCAGTGGTTGAATTGACACCATGAAAGAAACTTTGTTAGCCTGTTCGTACCTTCTCGAAGAGTCTCCTGAACGCTTTCAAAGTCGTTTTTCCTGTTTCTAGAAAGCCTTATGCCGCTTGTTGGCGATCTGACCGACCTCGCACTAGTGGACATCATTCAAATCAACTGTGTCGGCCGCAACACAGCGCGACTGACGGTTCACTACCCGATTGGCGATGGGGTCTTCTACTTTGCCGACGGCGAGGTGGTGGATGCGCGCCTTGGGAATCTGGTTGGAGTGGAAGCGGTATACAAAGCGTTGGAATACGACCAGGGAGCGTTTCGGATTGACACTGGGATTCCGGCGCCGACCCGAACCATTTTTGAGCCATGGGCCAACATCATCATGGAGGGTCTGCGCCTGCTGGATGAAGCGCGCGCGAAACGTGGTGAAGGTGGCGGCGAAGGCGTCCAAAGCGACGCTGCAACGCCGACAGCGGCTTCCACTACTCGAACGCCAACAACAACCAGCGGTGCGGCGCGCGTCATCAACATCTACCAGTCGTTGGTCAATGACCTGACCAAAGTCAAGGGCGTGGATTCAGCGCTGGCTGTATCGCGCGACGGCACAGTGCAGGCGGCCAGCAAGGTGAAATCGGCGGAAAAGCTGGGGATGATGGTGGCGCTGTTGGTGCACTTGGGCCGTCTCATCAGCGTACCGGCGCGCGTCGGAGCGTTGTCGCGCATGACAATCAGCGTCGGCCCTAAAAAGGTGATGGTTTTCGACCTTGAAAACTACTTGGCTCTGATTGAGTTCAGTGCCGCCGTTCGGTTTGAAACGATGAGTCCGCACATTGACCGCATCTTTCGGAAGATGCAGGCGCGCATCAACGGCGCAACGGATAGGGTTTCGACCGGCTTGCTGGGCGGTACTGGTGTGCTGACGCCGCCCGGCCCGTACCCCGGACCGCTGACGATGTAGCCCACCTCACGGCGTAGCTTGGGTTGGGACCGTACAGTTGACCATGATTGTTCCGCGTGGAAAGCCGGTTCACGAAAACCTCAGCACGTCCTACGTCAACGTCGCTGCCCTGCTGGCCGATTTGCAGGTCAATGAGTTTACGGGCTATGTCTGCGTCGAGTTTTGGGGCTACACCGGCTACGTCTTTCTGTCACGTGGGCAAATCATCAATGCCTACGAAGTAACCGATCACGCGGTTCAGCGCGAACACGAAGCGCTTGACGGCTTGCTGTCGCGCGCGCAGGCGCGCAACGGTAAGGTTGGTTTCTTTCAGCATCCCGAAGAGGTCATCCAAGCAATTACCGGCGTCATCACCGGCGAACCCGTTCACCGCGACCTATCCTCCGACTTTACCAACCTTGAAAAGTTGGTTGAGAGACTCATCAAAAGCGGCGGGGTTTGGTACATCGAGGTTCTCTTTGAACAGGAACGGGGCGGTGGCATTATTTACATCCTTGATAATCACGCTGAAGCAGTCGTTTCCACTGCTACGGCTGGCGCTGAGGTGTACGAAACAGCACTGGGCGTGGAAGGACTAAAGCTTATCTATGAACGTGTCCCTGGTGGGGCTGTCTTCAATGTCTACCGTGGGACGAGTGCGCCTCCGACGGCCCTTGCGCCGCTCAAATCTCCAACGACTGCACCGTCGCGTGTGGAGGCCGCTGCGGCTGGCGCCGGAGTCGTGCGGAACGGCCCGTCCCGCCTCACCACCGAGGAGCCGCCCCCGACCATTCGCGTCCCGCAGGCGCAAGGACCGCCGCTAGTTACGCCAGTGGTGGACACCGTCTTGGTGGGCGACACCGAAGATGACGATTCGCCGCTCGAACTCGACGACGAAAGCATCCGTCCACTGACCCGCGAGCAATATGCAGAGTTGGTCAGGCTGATGGGGGAAATTGTCCGCGCCGTTGAAGTCGGCGTCGCTGACGCCCTCCGTCGGACAGATTCTTTTTTGCCCTCTTTCCGCGAAGCCCTAATCAACATTGCGACCCGCTACCCTTTCCTAGACCCATTCGCTGCTGAGTTTGAGTATGCCGGCGGAGTAGCGACCTTCCGCGGCAAAGCGCGCCCGGCAGACTTTGTGTTCGGTCTGGCCCAAGCGTTGCGACTGACGGTAGCCGACTTGGATCGTCGCTCGCCTGAAACCTACGTCCGCCGCCACATCGAAGAGGCATTGCGGTCGCTGCAGCAGCGACGCCAAGCCGAGTTCGAGCGCTATGGATTGGAGATTGCAACAAATGAAATCTTAGCGCCCTCGGCCGGATAGACGGCGTTCTGGTTTCGGCAAGGCGTCAGTGTTCCAAGGAGCCGCCATGTCAAAAGCGCACGAAGTTTTTCTGCAAGACCTGATGCGCCTGCCGGGCGTCAAGAGTGCCCTGCTGGTCAATAATCGTGGTGAAGTGTTGTTGAGCGCTGGACAGTTTGCGCTCAACTCGCAGGCGACGGTGCAAATGGGCGTCCTGCTGGCGCAACTTTCCGCCGTCGCTGAACTGCAATACGACAAAGTCGAGGAAATCTCGATAGTGTTCGCTGATGGGCGCGTGACGACCTTCACGAACCTTGACTTGATGATTGAGACCACTTACGGTACGCAGGAAGTTTTTCTTATACTCGTCAGTGCGCCCACCGCAAACCTGCCCACCATGCGTATGGCTGTCAAGGTGGCAGCCGACAAGCTGAAGAAAGACCGTGCCGTGGCTGGCTTGCGGGTCAGCGTCAGCGTGTTGCGTCGTAATCTTCTCACGCGCGACCGACTCGATGCGACGAGTTGGGAACTGCTTGAAGCCATGAATCGCGCCCAGTAGCGTTGGGCTCGTGTGGTTGGCGGCGATGCTTTTGCGCGCCCCAAACCTCTTCGGCTCAGCCGGTGCGACCGACGGACACTTTCTTCGCCTTGGGGACGCACGCCATGTCAAATGCATTCAGTGGCAATCTGGCGCAACTCAAACTCATGGATGTCCTCCGTCTACTCCACGCCAGCAATCGAACCGGCGTCTTGGAGTTGGTTCATGACGACGGACGGCAGGGTGAAGTGTACTTCGACAACGGGCAAATCGTACACGCCGTCTACGAGGATGCCGTTGGAGAAGACGCCGTATACGGATTGTTCTCTTGGGGCAGCGGTAAGTTCAGCTTCACGGCGACGGACACGCCGACCGATGAGCGGACAACCTACCTCCAGACGGAAGAGATTTTGCTGGAGTGCGTCAC
Source organism: Chloracidobacterium sp. (assembly GCA_025057975.1). Lineage (NCBI taxonomy): Bacteria > Pseudomonadati > Acidobacteriota > Blastocatellia > Chloracidobacteriales > Chloracidobacteriaceae > Chloracidobacterium > Chloracidobacterium sp. The sequence goes on along the minus strand of JANWUV010000010.1, from coordinate 89,016 downwards.
CTATGCGACGGAATGGGAAAGCGTCCGCCGGGTCGTGCCATCCGCCCGCGCGGTATTTCGGCTTTCCTCCCGCTCGATGAAGGAATTTTCCTTGCGCGCGGAAGATTGGTCGGTCATCCAAAACCTCGACGGTGTTCGTACCGTCGGCGAAATCGGCGACATTACGCAGCTCAATGAACTAATGGCCTCGAAGGTCATTGTTCGCCTGTATGACTTGGGCTTGGTGGAGTACGTTGGCGAGCGTCAGGAGGAAGATACGGTGGTGGACGCCGTGTCGGAAGACATTCTCCACCAGACGGAACGAGAGCTGACGCGCGCCATCGGGCCGATGGCCCCGATTGTCCTTGAGGACTGCGCCGAGGCGCTTGGCTTCAAACTGCGGCAACTACCCAAGGATATGATGCCGTCGCTGGCCGAGCGCCTGGCTGAAGAAATTCCAGACAACGAACGGCGGGTCAAGTTTCAAGAGGCGATGCTGGAGATTATGCAACACCTATACGCCTGATTCGTGGTTCGGCGAAGCGGCGGCGCGTCGCAAATTCCTGCCACCTGACGCTGTCCTAACCCCATGAGCTTCGAATCGGCCAAGAAGCTCCGTTAGGATGGACACGAAGATGTACGTTGCGATTCATCAGACATCCTTTTGCTTTCCCCCATGAAACTTAACATTCGGAACAAGCTCGCCATTTTTGCGGCGCTGTTGATTTTTGCGCCATTGGCTTTGTCGGCGTTGGCGTTTGTCGTCATTGTCAGCGGCACGATTGACGGCAATGCGCGGCGCGACATTGAGAAAGACGCCCGTTTGGCCGACCGGATTCTTCGTTCACGGCAACAAGCTCTGCGTGAAGTGGCGCAGGCGACAGCGCAGACCGTCGCGGCAGAAAATTTGATTGACTCGGCGGCTCCGCCGACCGGCGCTTCTAGCGCCTCCGGCAATCCAACCCAAGTTGCGCAGCAGAGTCAGGCCGGCGGGCAGCAGAAGCTGCTTCAACTCATCCGGCAGCGCGTCGAGTCCTCCGGCGTGGACTTTATCGCCATCCTCAACACCAAGGGGCAAGTGCTGGTGCGCAATGCCGGCGGCGGCGAGGCTTCCTTCGGCGACAACCCCTTGTTCATCAAAGCCAAAAACGCCGCTGAAAGTAATCAGCCGGACGCCCTGCTACGCGCTCAGGTCGCCGGGGCTGTCAATGAGCCGCCCGACCTGCTCAAAAGCTTTGGGCTTGCGGAGCAATTCAATCGGAATCCGGCGTCGCCGGTTGGGTTGACAATTGAAGCCATGGCGCCGGTGGTCTCCGGCAACCGGGCGCTGGGCTATGTCGTCGTTGGACAACTCATCAACAATGCTCCGCAGGATGAGAATCGTCCGTTGACGGCATTGACGCGCGAAGTCAAGCAAACGCTCTACCGCGACTTACAAGACGTTGCTGTGGCGTTGGTTTTGGCGAAGGACAGAAAGGTGATTTCGTCCAGCGACCCACGCGCCTTGGGCGTCGCCCTCCAAAGCGAACTGGCCGCCGATAAACCCACAGCCGTCAACAACAATCTGCTGGGCGGCGCCTACAAAACGGCGTTTGCGCCAATCAAAGCGCCGGATGACGTGACCATCCTTGGGTACGTTGGGGTCGGCGTCCGCGAGAGCTACTTCAGTCAGGTTTTTAACACCACCCTGCTGATTATCGCTGTGGTCACTGGCATATCGCTGGTGTTGGGTATCGGCGTGGCGTTTGTTTTGTCGCAGCGTCTCACGCAGCCCATCTTGAAACTCACCGAAGCCGCCAACCGCATCAGCCTTGGCGAATTAGACGAACCCATCGCCGTCAACACAGGCGATGAAATCGGTGAGCTTGGCGAATCGCTTGAACGGATGCGCATCAGCTTGAAGCAGGCCATCGAACGGCTACGCAGCCGCCGGTAAGACGAAAACGATGAAAATCCATGAATATCAAGCCAAACGTTTATTAGCGAAGTTCGGCGTTCCAGTGCCGCGCCATCATGTCGCCCTCAACCCGATGGACGCCTGTATGGCGGCCGAGGCGCTGGGAACATTTCCGGTCGTTTTGAAAGCGCAGATTCATGCCGGCGGACGCGGCAAGGGCGGCGGTGTCAAGCTGGCGCATTCCCTTGAAGAAGTTGAGTCCATTGCTCTGCGTATGCTGGGCCACAAGCTGGTGACGCCTCAGACCGGCCCTGAAGGACGAACGGTTCACCGGCTCATCGTTGAAGAAGGTCTCCACATTGACCGCGAGCTATACCTCAGCTTGTTGATCGACCGCACCGCCGCTTCGCCCCTCATCATGGCGAGCCAAGCGGGCGGCATGGAAATTGAGGAAGTGGCGGCGGAAACACCGGAAAAAATTTTGCGCGAGGTGATTGATCCGGCGCTGGGCTTGCAGCCCTATCAGGCGCGCAAAATCGCTTTTGGGTTGGGCTTTACCGGTGCGCAGGCGGCCCGGGTGGTGAAGATTCTACTGGCGCTTTACCGAGCGTTTGTCGAAAGCGACGCTTCGCTGATCGAAATCAATCCGTTTCTGTTGACGAAGGAAGGGGACTTCTACGCGCTTGACGCCAAGGTGATACTGGATGACAACGCGCTGTATCGGCATCCCGACTATGTGGAACTGCGCGACACCCGCGAAGAAGACCCACTGGAGACTGAAGCGTCCAAGTATGACCTCAACTACGTCAAGTTGGACGGCACGATTGGCTGCATGGTCAACGGTGCGGGGTTGGCGATGGCGACTATGGACATCATCAAGCTGGCTGGTGGGAATCCGGCCAACTTTCTGGATGTCGGCGGCGGCGCGTCGCAGGAGCGGGTTGAGCAAGCGTTTCGCATCCTACTCTCTGATCCGAACGTACGAGCGGTGCTCATCAACATCTTTGGGGGCATTGTCCGGTGCGATATGGTGGCGGCGGGCGTGATCGCCGCCGCACGCAACCTTGGCGCCAAGTTGCCGATTGTGGTGCGTTTGGAAGGGACAAACGTTGAACAAGGACGCGCCCTGTTGGAAAGCTCCGGGTTGAACTTCACCACCGCCGACGGGATGAAGGATGCGGCGGAAAAGGTGGTCAAGCTTGCCGCGTAACCGTATCGCCTTTTGAGACACGAAAGCGGGGCTACGCTGCTGGCGTAGCTTTTCATGGATGGCTGCATGACCGCCCTCCACCCCAACGAACCGGTCAGTTTGGTGTTGACAGCTGGTGGGGCGCGCGGCGTCGCGCACGTCGGCGTCCTTGAAGCCTTGGTCAACCACGGTTTCCACATTCAGGAGATTGTCGGTTCGAGCGTCGGCGCGTTGATTGCAGCTTACTACGCTGGCGTCGGTTTATCGCTGGACGAGATGCGGACGCTAGGGCTAGGACTGTCGTCGCGGCATTTGTTGGCTTGGGCGGCGGCGCGGCGCGCGCCGCGCTTTGCACAAGCCTACTTCCGTCGCCGAGCCGGAATCGTCCCGGCATACCTTGAGCGCCTTGAGCGGACTTCCCCACGACAACTGCACCACGGTGTTGAACGAATCGGCTTGCTGGCCTTTGATGCGGCTTCGGGACGCGACATGCTGTTCCACAGCGAGATGCCTGATTTTCCCCTAGCCGACGCCATGCGCGGCGCTGTGGCGATTCCGTTAGTCTATCCGCCCCGGACGCTGCGCTACGGCGGGCGGACACTGCGACTTCGCGACGCCGGCGGTCGAAACCGGCTGCCGATTGAGTACCTATTTGAAGCGCCCTTTGCGCCGCGTCAGATCATTGTCAGCGACATCGCCAATCGCCTGACGCACCGCCGGGAAAACGCCGCCAAAGTCGCCGTCTTTCGCGCTCGGTATCCGCACATTCCAATCTACATTGTCACTCCCGACGCGCTTGGACGCGGAATGCTGCTGTATCGGCAATCCGACTTGGCGGCTCTCGTAGCTTCAGGCCGCGCCGTGACGGAGGCCCTGCTTCGGTCGGTCATGCCGGCGGGGGCGCAGGCTTGAGGCACGACGGCTTGACGCTCAGCACCGTCTCACTGAGCGGCGGCGCGTCAAGCGTCCAGCAGCCGGTGATGTCGCGCCAAGCGTTGACACCGGACAGTGCGCAGGCTGGCGTGCCCTGCCCCGGAAAGACCGTGTCGCCTACAAGCCAGAAGTTTGGTAGTCCTACATCACGCGCCCCGATGCCAAAAAGGTTGCTGTTCCAGAGCGTTGTCCGCAGACCGCCGACCATCCCGCGCGCGCGGCCCGTGTAGCGCGCAAACGTCACCGGCGTCCCTGGCAACACGCATTCAATACCGTCGCGGATGTTAGGAAAAACGCGCTCAACCGCCGTCAACAGACGTTCCGCAAGCGCCGTACGTCGGGCGGCGTAGGTTTCAGGGGCGGCGCTCCACCACTCGTCAACCTCGGTATGTGTTGAGACATTGAGCGTCCGGCGGCCTGGCGGCGCGCTCGCTCGGTCGTCGGGCTCGCTCAGGCTCAAGAACGCACTGTTGCCGTCCTTGAATGGCTCGTCGTAGCGCAAAAGCACTTGGTGATTGAGCGGCGCATCGTCGGGAATGACCTCCGCCCGCACCCCCAAGTAGAGGGTGAACGCGCCCCAGCCCGTTCCGGCTTTTGCCAGCGGACGCGCCAGCCGCGCCGACAGGTCCGCCGCAACTAATCCCGGCAGATTCCAGATTGGTAGGTTAGCAATAATGCGCGGCGCACAAACGGTTAGACCACGGTCAGTTTCAACAACATAGCCGCCCCTGCGCTGCGGCGTGATGCGCGTTACACGCTGGCGCAGTTTCAACACGCCGCCCAACGCTCGAAACGCTTCCACATGCGCCTTGATGAACGCCTTCATGCCGCCGCGCGCACGCCGAATACCGTGCCGGTAAATGTCCAGTCCAGCTGCGCCGTTGAGAAACGGCGCGCGGTCGGCGGTTTCCTGCGCGGTGATCAGCAGCAGTCCGTCTAGAAACGCCCGCAGCGGCGCGTTGTCCCACAACCGATACCGCTGCAAAACATCGCCGACGGTTGAAAAAAGATAGGGCGTGATGCCTAAAAAACCGGGGGAAACAAGGCGTAGGTTCGCCGCCAAGTCGCGCCAACTGCGCAACGGGAGCGCCGGCAACTTCGCCGTCGCCGTCCACATGGCGTCCGCCGTACGGTCAACCAGTTGCCAGAAAGCGCGCAACCGTTCGGCTTCGGCAGCGTCGCGGGCGAAACGTTCGACGCGCTCGCGCGTCCACGCCGTCTGATCGTGGTCAATGTTCACCGTCCGGTCGGGTAGGTGGACCGGGACGCGCCGAATCAGCGTGCTTTCAGGCGGGGATACGCCCAACCGCGCTAGCACCTGCGTATGCAAGCCGCCAGCATCCAACCCCATCAAGACGGTCGCTCCGGCGTCGAAAGTGTAACCTTTGTGGGAAAAATAACCGGCGCAGCCGCCCGCTTTGTCATGCGCTTCAAGCAGCAGCGTGCGGTAGCCGTCGCGTTGCAGCAGCGCGGCCGCCGTTAGACCCGCCACACCGGCGCCGACAACCACTACATCAAAGACCGATTCTGAAACGGCTTCCGCGACGTTTTGAGGACGCATACCGTGACTATACGAGGCGGTTTCATCACGCGGAAGGGGTGTGCGCCGGATTGGTCGCCGGACGCCGCAGCGCCGCAATGACCTGCGCCTGCACGGCGGGATCGCCGCCGAAACCGTAAAACCATTCAGCTGTTGGTTCGCGTCGCCACCATGAAAGCTGCCGTTTAGCGTAGCGCCGCGTGTCGATTTTCATTTGTTCAACAGCCGACTCATAGGAGCGTTCACCCCGCAAATATTCAATAAACCGCCGGTAGCCATGCGCTTGAAACGCCTCGGCGTCCGGTGGGACGCCCGCCGCCAGCAAGTCACGGATTTCATCAAGCAGTCCAGCGGCAACCATGGCTTCGACGCGCGCATTGATACGGGCGTAAAGCGCCGCGCGCGGTGGCGATAGGACAATAATCCGCATCCGCGCCGCAAAAGCCGGCGGCGGCGGCAGCGCGCGTTGACGTTCGGAGAGGGGTTGTTTGGATTGAAAGAACACTTCGAGCGCACGCATCGTCCGCGACCAGTCGTTGGGACGCAAGCGCGCAGCCGTCGCCGGATCAAGTCGCGTCAGCATCCGGTGCAGCCAAGGTGCGCCATGCCGGTCGCGGATGGCCTTGAGTCGTGCGCGCAGGCGTAAATCGGTCGGGGCGTCCTCGGTGAACAGGCGACCGCGCAAGGCGTCGAGATACAGTCCCGTCCCCCCGACGAAAACAGCCATCCGACCGCGCGCCTCAATCTCCAACAAACAGGCCGCCGCTTCACGGGCGTACCGGCCGGCGGTGTAGTGTTCGGTCGGCGACGCGACATCAATCAGGTGGTGTGGAACTTCGGCGCGGATGGACGGCGGAACCTTCGCCGTGGCGACGTTGAGGCCGCGGTACACCTGAATGGAGTCCAAGTTGATGATTTCACCGTCCAGCGCGCGGGCAATCGCTACGCCGAGATCACTTTTCCCAGAACAGGTCGGGCCGACAACAACTGGGATGACACGCTCCGTCATCCGCGCCAACGGCGCACGTCGCTGCGCCGAACCTCAGCAATTTCGTTGTCAAAGCTACGTCGGCGTTCGCCACGCTGCTCATCCACCTCACTGACTCCGGTTGCCCGCCGGAGCAACCGGACGGCGCGGTCACGGGTTTTCTTGATTTCCCGCCGACCGTCCTCCCATTGGATTTCAATCGCCCCCTCTGGGCCGGGCGTCACAATCCGCACGACTTCGCCATACTGCATCCCACGCCCGGCGGCAAAGGATACTTCGTCGCCAACCTGATATTCGAAATGACGTCGGTCACCCTGAGCCATGGTACAGTTCCTTTCAACAACCTTTGGAAACTCACTCACCCTGACGGCTTCCAAGCCAAACGTTCCACAGCCGATTGTAGCGCAACACCGACGATCCAACCTTGTCGGCGTACGGTCGGCGGGCTATAGTTTTTCAGTCCTTTGCGGAGGGTTGGCAGAACGGCTAATGCACCGGTCTTGAAAACCGGCGTCCGAAAGGACATGTGGGTTCGAATCCCATGCCCTCCGCCACTCTTTTCACCGCCAATGCAGCCGCCGCCAGATCCAGAAAATGATGCGGCTTTGCGTACGCGGATGCTAACAGCCGCCGGCTTGGCCCTAAGCCTGCCAATGACGCTGGTTGGGTCGTTTTTTGTGGGTTATTGGCTTGACCGGTGGCTGCAAACCGCGCCGCTATGGTTTACATTGCTCGGTTTAGCCGGGCTGATTAGCGGCGGGCGATTGCTCTATCGCCTGTGGTTACAGTTTCGCTAGCGCCTTCCGCGATATGAGACAAGCCGCTTTTGTAGAGCGGCGTCAAGCGTTTGGCGTGCAGCCGGGTTCCGCCGCTTTATGAAGCCATGACAGCGGGCGTTCCGCACAAAAAACGCCCTGAACTGCGCCGTGCAAACAAGGAGTTACCAGAGCAACGCATGAAACGTAGCGCAGCGTGATGGCGGCGCATACCGGCACTGCCTATCCTGTATCGCCCCCTTTGCGAAAAGGGCGGCACACTTCGTCCTGGTAGACGCAGCGAAGCGTCACCTAAACCATCGCCACAGCAGCCATAGCAAGGTGAGCAAGCTGACCAGCGCGACGGCGACTAGTATCGCGTCGAGCCACCGCTCCTGCCGCGCCGCACGCGCGCGCGCTTCTGCGTACGGAATCCGCGTAAACGACACCATCGTGTACAGCGGCAGAAAGCGGTCGCCCAACACACGGGAGAGCGCGTACTCTAACCGCCGCCGCAGCAAGAACCACGGGGACGCCACTTTAGCGCGCATCTCAAGGTAGTTTTCGTACGCCAACTCAGCCAGCGCGTCTGTGTTGATTTTGCGCCGCTGTTGATAGTCGAGAAACGCCGCCTGTGTATCGCCGTTGTGCCGCCGGAGACACTCATCGAGGATGAAGCAATCTTCAAATGAGGCGTTCATCCCCTGACCGTAAAATGGAACGACGGCATGCGCCGCGTCCCCCACCAAGACGACCCGCCCAGCGTACTGCCACGGAAAACACCGAATCGTCACCATCGAACCGGTCGGGTTGTGTTTGAAATCCTCCAGCAAGGTCGGCATCAGCGGCGTGACGTCAGGGAAATGCCGATCAAAGAACCGGCGAACGGCGTCATCGTCGGTCAGTTGCGCGAAGCTTTCCGCGCCTTCGTAAGCGAGAAACAACGTGCAGGTAAACGACCCATCCAGATTCGGCAGGGCAATGAGCATAAAGTCCTGCCGCGGCCAGATGTGGAGGTAGTTTTTGGCAAGCGCGTGCGAACCGTCAGGCAATGCCGGAATCGTCAATTCCTTGTAGCCGTGCGGTAAAAACGTCTGCGCGTAGTCGTAGCGTTCAGTACGCTGAAGCGCCTGACGCACAGCCGAGAACGCCCCGTCCGCGCCAATGACAGTTTGCGGACGAACTTGGCGTACGGTTCGTGTCTGTGCGTCTTCAATGTCTAGCGTCATAGTCGCCAAGTTCAGCCCGACGCAGCGCGTCGCAAAATGAATCTCTAGGTTCGGCCAAGCGGCTGTCGCGTCGAGCAAGGCGCAGGTTAGTCGGTGGCGGGAGATGGAAAAAATCGTTTCTTCAGGCGTACGCCCGTAGGGCTGGAAGGTCAATTCTCCCGTTGGGCTGTGGATCATCCGCCCACGCATAGGAATTGCCAGCGGGCGGATCACTGCGGCCAGTCCGACGGCCTCCAAGGCATGCAGACCGCGCGTGGAGAGCGCCAGATTGATGGAGCGTCCACGCGGCACAGGCGACGTACGCAGGTCAGGGTTCCGCTCATACAGAGTAACGCGGTACCCTTGTCGCGCTAGGTACAAAGCCGCCAGTGTCCCGGCTGGTCCCGCTCCGCAAACCGTAAAGCTCCGTGCAAGCATGAGGTCGTTTGGCATGGCGCGCTCCGGTTTCGATGCGGGCGTTTGACAACACCGGCATAGTTTTCCAACAATCCGTATGTTAGCTAAGCTGATGGCCCTTCAGCACGCCAACGGCGGTCTGGTCGAGCGGATGACGGCGCACCACAATGAAGCAATGTCCAGCCTGCGGGCGAGAATATGACGAGGATGTGACCTTTTGCCCGGTTGACGGCAACGGCCTCATACCGACGCTCATTGACGGCAAGTATCGCATTGAGAAAAAAATCGGCGAGGGCGGCATGGGGCAGGTCTACCGCGCCGTTCACGTCGAGATTGGGACGCCTTTTGCCGTCAAAGTCCTGCACGCTCAATTCGGCGAGGACGAAAAGGCCGTGGCGCGCTTCCGCCGCGAAGCGCAGGCGGCGGCCCAGATTCGCCATCCAAACGCCGTCAGCGTCACTGACTTCGGCGTGACGAAGGACTCCAACTTGGTGTACTTCGTCATGGAGTACCTCGAAGGGATGTCGCTAGGCGATTGGCTGCGGGAACACCGCCAGTTGCCGTATGAAGACATTCACTTCATTTACTCTGGTGTCTGCTCGGCGCTGCACGCTGCCCACAGCAAGGGCATCGTTCACCGGGATGTCAAGCCGGACAACATCTTTCTGTTGCTTGACGAAGAGAAAAACATCAAGGGTGTCAAGGTGCTTGACTTTGGCATCGCTAAGCTCAAACGCCAAGACAAGAACACCTTGACGGCTTCTGGGACAGTCGTTGGGACGCCTGACTACATGTCGCCGGAGCAGTGTCAGGGCCTTGAGCTTGATGCTCGGTCGGACATTTACAGCCTAGGCGTCATCCTTTACGAACTGTTCACCGGCAAAGTCCCGTTTCAAAACAGCAATTCCATGGCGACACTGCTCGCCCACGTTTCACAAGCGCCGCCGCCGCCAATTGAGGTCAATCCGGCGATACCGCTGTCCATTAATCACTTGATCTTGCGGACGCTGGCGAAAAACCCCAACGATCGGCCAGCAACAGCGCTGCATCTGCTAGAAGAGCTTGACCAAGCCCTGCGGGAAGCAGGAGTCCCATTGGCGACCAATCCCCTTCCCAACTGGTACAAAACACAGCGACGAGCGGAGCGCAGTGTCACCGGTGACGAGCAGCTGCCAACCACCAAGTCCCGCGAAGAACCCCTCCTAACCAACCGGACGTTGGCGTTGTCAACGACAGAGACACTGGCCGACCGACCCACGCAAGCGCGCCAGCATTCACTTGGAACGAGCCGCCATGGGAGAGCTGATTCTGGGGGCGAGACCAGAGCCTACGTGACGGTGGATAAAGCAGCTGCGCCGACGTCCAAGAATCGGCTGCCACTTGTTGCGGGGGTTGGGTTGGCCATCATCCTGATTACCGGTGGTGGGTGGTACATATCTCGGCGGGCGTTCCAGCGTGCAGCCGCTACGAAGACGCCGGCCACTGTGACCGTCCCCCAGACGCCAACGCCGCCGCCCGGCATGGTGTACATTCCCGGCGGCGTGTTCATTATGGGCAACAACGCCAGCCCGGATGACTTCGAGAAACCAGAGCATGAACGGCAGGTGGCGCCGTTCTTTATGGACAAGACGGAAGTCACCAATGAGCAGTACGCCAAATTTGTTCAGGAAACGGGGCATCCGCCGCCGCTGAACTGGAAGGGGCAAAAAACCTTTCCGCCGGGAACCGCCAAGCTGCCGGTGGCGGAAGTCAGCTGGGACGACGCGCAGGCGTTCGCCAAGTGGGCCGGTAAGCGGTTGCCAACCGAAGTCGAATGGGAGTATGCCGCGCGTGGAACTGATCGCCGCCTCTATCCGTGGGGCAACGAGTTCGACCCGTCGAAGCTCAACGCGGGGCGCGACATTAGCCGAATCAAGGACCAACGTCGCCAGGTCGGTAGCTTCAATGGCGAAAGCCCCTTTGGACTGCTGGATATGGCCGGGAATGTCTCGGAGTGGACCGACAGCGGTTATGACCTCTATCCCGGCAGCCAAGCGGTCATTAAACCGGAGTTCCAATCGCTCAAGATTATCCGCGGCGGCTGCTTCGCCGACGACGCGCGCCGAACCATGGTGACGCGCCGGCTGATGAACGAACGAACGTTCCGTGATCTTTCAACCGGCTTCCGCTGCGCTAAGGACGCGCCACCTGCGGCAACGCCGTCGCCGTAGCCGCCAACCGACGGCAGCGCCTTGGCTTACTCCGGCTTCCCGTTGCCCGCCGGAGCCGCGTCTGGGATGACTGCCTTAGCGTACGGCGCGAGGGGAATAATCTCCGCCCGCCGTCGGGCTGTTTCCAGCCACTGTTGTTGTTCACGCGCCGCCCGTTCCCGCGACAAGATTTCCACAATCAATGCCCGTTGTTCGTCGTTGGGCGTTTCCGGCGCAACTGTGCCTGCCGCCGCCAACGCGGGACGCACCTTGGTTGCGTAGTACGTCAGTACGTCATCGTCTGTGACCAGGACAAAAGTCTGGAATCGAAAGTTGATGTATTTCTCAACCTGCAGTCGTTCACGGATGATCCGGTCAAAGTTCTCCGCATCCAACCCGACGGATTCCAAACGCTCCCGAAAGACGGCTTCCGAGGCGAATTGCTTGATGAGACGTTGTTTGGCGGCGGCGACTTCATCCGCCGTCAGCGTCGCCGGAGGGAAGCGGGCTGCCTCCTGCGACAACAACAGCAGGTCTATTTTCGCCGTCAGCACGCGCCGCAGGTCCTGTTCCGAGATGGACGCGAGGTTGACGCCGGGATCAAACGCCAGCAACCAGATGAGATCGCTCTGGGTAATCACGTCGCCGTTGACCGTCGCCACAAGGCGGTCGGTGAGCGTTCCCCGTGCGGCGACGGTCGGCGGCGATTGCCCGAAGATATCCGGCGCGCATGCCCCCCAAAGCACCAAACTCAAGGCGAAGCCGACCAGCCCGTGCGTGACGATTCGCCGTCCACTTGGGCGCGACCGGCTCAAACGCCCGACTGTGGTTGCCACCGTCTGCTCATGGGGTTTCAACTGGCGTCTCAACAATGTCTGCGCCAATCGCCTGCAATTTGCCGATCAAGTCGGCGTAACCGCGTTGGACAAATTCCGTACCGTAGATTCGGCTTTCACCTGTCGCCATTAGCGCCGCCATCACATAAGCGAACCCGGCGCGCAGGTCTGGGATATGAAGCCGACCGCCGCGCAAGGGCGTCGGCCCGGCAATCAAGGCGCTGTGCAGGTGATTCTTATTCGTAAAGCGACATTCCCGGCTGCCGAGGCAGTCGTTGGTGAGTTGGATGTGCGCGCCCATTGAAACCAACGCCTCAACGTAGCCGAAACGACTTTCATAAACCGTTTCGTGAACGACCGAAATACCTTCGGACTGCGTTAGCAGCACTACGAACGGCGGCTGCCAGTCCGTCATAAAACCAGGATGGACATCAGTTTCCAGATTGACCGGGCGCAGGCGTCCCTGACGGTAAAACCGAATGCCGTTGGGATAAACGTCAAATTCGCCGCCTACTTTGCGCAGCCAGTCGAGAAACGTCACCATATCGCGCTGTACCGCGCCTTCAACAAAGACCTCTCCACCAGTGGCGACAGCGCAGGCAGCGAATGAGGCTGCCTCAATGCGGTCGTTCATGACCTCATATTCAACCGCACGGAACCGCGACGTGCCCTCAACGATCCACGTTCGGTTCACGTCCTGATAGACGACGGCGCCCATAGCCTGCAGCAGGCCGGCCAAGTTTAGAATTTCCGGCTCAATGGCGGCGTTGCGGATGACGGTTCGGCCGCGCGCGCCGACGGCTGCCATCAGCAGGTTTTCTGTCGCTCCAACGCTGGGGTATTCGAGCGTGATGATGTTGCCCTGAAGCTGGTCGGCGTAAAACCGATAGGCTGTCCGAGAGACTTCTTCTACGGTGACGCCTAACTGCCGCAAGCCGGCAATGTGGTAGTTGATCGGCCGCGGCCCAATCGAGCATCCCCCGATGGTCGTTAACTCCGCCCGGCCAAGGCGGTGCAGCAGCGGCGATACAAACAGAATCGGCGTTCGAGTTGAGCCACTGTACTTGAGTGGGATGACGGGATTGCTGACCCGCCGGGCATCAACGGCGACTGTCGTCTCATCGCGCCAGACATAGCTTGCGCCAAGTTCTTCGCACAGTTTGAGCGTGATTTCGACATCCGTAATGCGCGGCACGTTGTACAGCGTTGTCACACCCTCGGCAATAAGTGCCGCAACAATCATTTTGAGCGCGGCGTTTTTCGCGCCGGAGACGCGCACCGTGCCATGCAAGGGTCGGCCACCTACGATGTCGTAACGGGTCGGCATAAACGACTTCCGTTTTTGAGTGCTTTACGGCCTTTTCGAAAAGTGATGTACACCGGCCGCCAATGGTGGCGTAAATTGTCAATCAGACGCAACTGACTTGGTACAGGCGGCGGACGCCAGCGGCCTGTACGGTTCTTGTTCCTTGACGTGGTCTGGGCGATAATTAGGCGCATTCGCACGTCCGAAAAAATGGCTTTGAAAGCGCACCGAGGCCGCTTCAGAGCGGGGAGGTGGTCATGGTCAAAACCCAAGTCAGCGGCATTATGAACTACCACGACGCCGCGCTCGCTCTGGACGCTGGAGCGGATGCGTTGGCTTTCGATCTCAACCCACGTAGTGAGTATCACATTGCACCAGCGGCCGTACGTGAGATTGCCGACCGGCTGCCGCCCTTCGTTCCGATCATTGGCGTTTTTCACAATGAGTTCAATTTCGAGGCGTTGCGCTCGATGGTCGAGGCGGCCAAGGTTTCCGTCATTCAACTTGACGGCAACGAAAGCGCCGATTATTGCCGCCAACTTGGTGCGTGGCGTTTGGTCAAGAAGTTGCGCGTCGGCGAGGACTTTGACGTGACGCGGGTCAAAACCTACCCCGTCGCGGCTGTGCTTCTCGAGGGCGAATCAACGGAAGGACAGGGCGGGCGGCTTTTTGACTGGCGTTTGGCGGCGGCAGCCAAACAATATGCTCGGGTTATTTTGTCTGGCGGTTTGACGAGCGAAAACGTCGCTGCCGCCATCCGCACGGTCAAACCCTACGCTGTCAACGTGCGTGAAGGCGTTGAGTCCACGCCGGGCCGCAAAGACCGCATCAAGTTGCAGACCTTCATGCTCGAAGTCGAACGAGGCAAACAGGAGGCGGCCAAATCCACGACGGGACGCCTGCCGCGCCTTGTCTAGGCGATTTTTTGCAGGTTTCGAGCTGCTGCTTTGTCTCCCTGCTTAGGCGACTTGACAACAGCGCGGCTGATGACTATACGCATTAGTTGCTTCGCTGTAGCGCTTTGGGTGGGCGCTAGCGCACAATATGCGGATGTGGCGGAATTGGCAGACGCGCATGGCTCAGGACCATGTGGGCTTCGGCCCTTGAAGGTTCAAGTCCTTTCATCCGCACCACCATGCACCCGTAGCTCAGTTGGATAGAGCGTCTGACTACGAATCAGAAGGTCATAGGTTCGAATCCTGTCGGGTGCACCACCCACCTTCTTCCACCAAAGTTTCCATTCTAGGGCGGGGGCGGCAACGCCTCCGTTCCGTGTTTTTGTGCCTTCTCCGCGAAGTAGCAGCCCGTAGGCCTCCTCTTTGCGTTTGGTCGGCACGCATTGCATAGTGCGGCGTCTGATCTCCGAAAGTGAAAAAAATGGAAATCGGTTATGCACGTTGTCTTCATCTTGACGCTTTCGCCGGTGTCAGCGGCGACATGATCATCGGCGCACTGCTTGACGCCGGCGCGTCGTTTGAAACATTGTGCGCTGATCTGCACAAGCTCCGACTTGACGGATACAGGTTGGAGCTGCGGCGCGTCCGGCGGGCTGGGATTGACTGCGCCAAGTTTGACGTTCATCTCACGGACGCTGATCATCACCACCATCAGGCGCACGCGGCCGACGACCATCACCACCACGGGCGTGGTCTGGGCGAGATCACGGACATCATCGCGGCGGCTCCATTGAGTGAGCGCGTCAAAACACAGGCCGTCGCCGTCTTCCGGCGACTGGCCGAAGTTGAAGGGCGCGTCCACGGAATTGCCCCCGAAGCGGTTCACTTTCACGAAGTCGGCGCGGTGGACGCCATCATTGATGTCGTCGGCGCATGTCTGTGCCTTGAACAGCTCGGCGTCGAGCGCCTAACGTCATCCCCCCTGCGGGTCGGCTTTGGGCTGGTTGCGTGCGCGCACGGACGTTACCCGATTCCGGCACCCGGTACGGCGGAACTGCTCAAAGGCGTTCCCTTTTACGCAGGTGACATCGAGGGCGAATTCACGACGCCCACCGGCGCGGCGCTTGTCACCACGCTCTGCGAAGCCTATGCGCGCACGCCGGATTTCACCGTGACGCACACCGGCTATGGAGCGGGAACGCGCGACATTTTCGGTTTTCCCAATGCGCTGCGTGTGTTTCTCGGCACGGCGTCCAAGGCGGCTGCTTCGCCGAATGGGGGCGCGCTTGCCGATGAAACCATCGCCATCCTCGAAGCCAACTTAGACGACCAAGCGCCGCACCAGCTGGGCTACGTGATGGAACGGCTCTTGGCGGACGGCGCGCTCGATGTGTTCTTTACCCCGATCCAGATGAAAAAACAGCGCCCGGCTGTGACGCTGACTGTCCTCTGCCGCCCGGAAGATGAGTCGCGCTTGGCTACCCTCGTCTTTCGAGAAACCACGACACTCGGTGTTCGGCGGCGACTGTCCAACCGCTACACGTTGCCCCGGCGGGAAGTTCGCGTCACAACCAAGGACGGCATGGTGCGCCTCAAGGTCGCCGCGCTACCCGACGGGACGGAAACCGCAACGCCCGAATATGATGACTGCCGGGCGCTGGCGGCGACGACAAACAAACCTTTGCGGGTGGTTTACGCCGAAGCTCTGCAAGCGTACGAAAAGCAACGAAGCGGGAATGCAGAATAAGCACAACTCCGCGTGCAAGCCGCTGGTTCTGTGATGGGAGAAGTCTCGGCGTCCCGTGTGCTGGGCGGCGGGTTGATGCGCTTGGGGTGATGTTTCACGAAATGGGTACACGTACGCTATGGATCAAACTCTGGAAGCCGCTCTGTGGAAGATGATGCGGACGCTGTTTAAGGCGCATCCGTGGCATGGCGTCTCAATCGGCGAACACTCGCCCGTCCAAGTCACGGCCTACATCGAAATCGTGCCGACCGACGCCGTCAAGTACGAACTGGACAAGACGACCGGACATTTGAAAGTTGACCGCCCACAGAAGTATTCCAACCACTGCCCGACGCTGTACGGTTTGATTCCACAAACCTACTGCGGTGCGCGGGTAGGCGCGTTTTGTGCAGAACGGACGGGACGCGCGGCCCTAATCGGCGACGGAGATCCACTTGACATCTGCGTGCTGACAGAGAAGCCGATTCACCACAGCGACATTCTCGTGCAGGCTGTCCCAATTGGCGGTCTGCGGATGATTGACGGCAATGAAGCCGACGACAAAATCATCGCCGTCCTGCGCGGCGACGAGGTGTACGGCGCATGGCGCGACATCAGCGAATGTCCGCCAAACCTGGTCGAGCGCCTGCGGCACTACTTTTTGACCTACAAGGAAATTCCGGGAGCGACCGAGCGCCGGACGGAAATTACCCACGTCTATGACGCGGCGGAAGCCCACCATGTCATCCGGTTGAGTCGGGAAGACTATCTGGAGGCGTACGGCGAGTTTGAAACGCTGCTCAATCGGGCGCTGGGGACAGCGGCCGGCGCACAGGCTATGCACGCCTAACGTTCAGCCCAACGTGCACGGCCTCGGTCCTGGCTTGCCGATGTACTACTGAGTGGCGTAAGTCAGCATAATGTTGGTCCGTTTGGTTTCGCTGTTGGGGTTGATCGTCAGCGTCACCAGTTCACCAGACTTACGACGGGCGCTGATGGAGCGGGCTTCGCCCGAAGCGACGGTCGTCGGCGTGAAACCGTTATTCTTGAGCTGCTTTTCGTAGAACTGTACAACGGCGGCGGGCGCATCCCCCGTCGTCATTATGATCCGGCCGGCGACTTTGCCGTCGCGGTCAGCTTTTATGTTCGTTGTAACCTCTGCGCCAGCGTATAGCGCCACCCACGACGGCAAATCCTCCGGCTTGGCTTCCTTGACATTCGGCTGGAGCTTCTGAGGCTCTTTAGCGAGTTCTTTGGCACGCGCTTGCTCGCGTTCAGCTAATTGCTTGTAAAACGCTTCCATCGAGACGGTTTCGGTCTTGCCAGTTTTTTTGTCGCGGAAGGTGATGGTTTTCTTCTTCTTGTCGGTGGACAGGATTTGGAAGTCGGGATCATTGTCCGGCGCAGCCGCATCAGCTGGCGACGGCGTGGTGTTGGTGGTCGTCGTGGCTGGCGCAGCTGGCTGGTTGTCTGACTTGGGTGGTTCCTTGGTTTTGCATCCGGCAAGCATAAACGCCAGCACGCTGAAACCGGCCATCAGTAGGCTACGTCGCAGGTCGGATTGAAGCACAGAATGATGTAAAGCAGTCAAAAACAACACGATAGCTGGTCCTTTCTAAAAAAGGGTATAAGAGCATAAGATTTTTCAACCAAGGTCTCTGGCGTAAGGAAGCAACGCATGATAGGTCGGCGGAAAAGCGCCTCCTGACACGGCAGGCGACAGATACCCAAAGTTAGTTAGTACTATGACTCGTGCTTCCCAAGCCCAGACTTTTGTGGGGGCGAGTATGATGCAAATGTCGGGTTTGGGCAATGCCGCCGTTCACCCTTCTACATTGGACGTGTGCGCGATGGGCACGATGCTCCTGCGGCGCGTTGTTTTACCGCCGGCCGCACGACCGTACAGCGCCAGCGCCTTCGCCCGTTGACGGCTATGATCCACAATGGGTGCAGGGTAATCGTCTCCAATCACACACCGGAAGGCACGCTGTACGTCCGGCGGCATCCGAGACGGCTCGTGAATCCAGCGATCCGGCACGGTGCGGAGTTCGGGAACGTAGCGGCGGATGTACGCCCCAGTCGGATCGAATTTTTTCCCCTGCGCCGTCGGGTTGAAAATGCGAAAGTACGGCTGGGCGTCTGTCCCTGTCGAGGCGGCCCACTGCCACCCTCCGTTGTTGGCGGCTAGGTCCCCGTCCACCAGATGCTGCATAAAGTGGCACTCACCCCACCGCCAGTCAATGAGCAAATCTTTCGTCAGAAACGAGGCGACAATCATCCGTGCGCGGTTGTGCATCCAGCCTGTCGTCAGCAACTGCCGCATCGCGGCGTCCACAATTGGGAAGCCTGTGCGCCCAGTGCGCCAGCGGTCAAACCACTCCTCGTTGTTTTCCCAATCGAGTTCGCCATAGTCTCGCTTGAACGCGCCGGTCTCAACATAAGGAAAGTGGAAGAGAATCTGCCGGTAAAAATCGCGCCAGATGAGTTCGGCAATCCAAACCTCCGCACCGGCTGCGCCTTGAGGAAAAGCGTCGCGCGCCGCCCAGTAGGC
Source organism: Chloracidobacterium sp. (assembly GCA_025057975.1). NCBI lineage: Bacteria > Pseudomonadati > Acidobacteriota > Blastocatellia > Chloracidobacteriales > Chloracidobacteriaceae > Chloracidobacterium > Chloracidobacterium sp. The sequence continues at coordinate 70,606 of JANWUV010000010.1, read as the reverse complement.
GCGGCGCGGTGAAAGACAGCCAAAACGCAAATAAGGCGACAGCCCGGATGTACCGTTCGCCGCCAACTGGTCACGTTCTGCTGCGTAGCGGTGCAGGCTTGTATGGATGAACTCCCTCAACCGCGTTTGCGCCGCTCCTTCGCCGCCTGGCGGTAAGGTGACTGTAGTTGTAAAACCGAGTTCTACAAGCGTTGGGAGCGGCAATCCGCCGATGTCGGCCGGCGTCTTGAGGATGGCTGGAGCCGGGCGCGGACGCGGAATGGTTTGGTTCAGGACAGCGTTTTTGTACGGCGTAAACACGGTGTAGGGCGCTCCGGCCTTAGTTTTGATGGCGTTTGGCGCGGTCAAGCCACCGTCTTCAAAGCCTTCCACCGCGCACAGCCCTGCCAGTCGGGCCTTGACCCGCGCATCCCGCGCCAGTGCAAATGGTTCAACGTCTTGGTTGAAGTAAACGGCGACGGCCCCAGTTTCCACAACCAGCCGCGCCAGTTCGTCCTCCGGCCGACCGCGCCGGATAATCAGCCTCCCGCCGCGCGCACGCAGATCGGCGTCAAGCGCACGCAGGCTGTCCAGCAGGAACGCAACGCGGTTAGCCCCGGTGTCGGGACGACGCAGGATGGCGTCGTCAAAAATGAAAACGGGAACAACAGCGTCGGTTGCAGCGTAAGCGGCAAGCAAAGCCGTGTTATCGTCAAGACGCAGGTCGCGCCGAAACCAATGAATGATGCGTTTCGTCATGGCCCTCAGTTGAAAGGCCGTCACGTTGACGCAGATTGCCGATCCTGTGCCGTAACTTGCAAAACACTGGTTTTGAACCCCGCGGAGACACCTACAGGAGCGATTTATTTGGCATGGCTGATGTTGGCGCACCAAATGAAACGCCTTTCAGTGAGACCGCCGCGCCCGTAACTTCAACAGTTTGGCGACGCCTGACGGGAGTTTTTTTCTCACCCGGCATCGTGTTTGCGACGCTTCGTCACAAACCAGATTTCCTTGCGCCAATGCTGGCGCTGGCGATTTTGACAGCCGGTTTCTCGCTCTTTTTCAGCTTTTGGGTCAAAGCCGATCCCAGAGAAATTGCCCGGCGCGGGTTCGAGCGCCAACTCGAACTTCAAGGCAAGCGTTGGACCGATCTGTCTAACGCTGAACAGCGCCAATTTGAGCAAGGCATTGAGTTGGGTGCCGGCTTTCAGCGTTTTGCGCCGGCGCTAGGTGTCGTTTTCGGCGTTGTGTATACGCTGGCGCTGGCCGGGCTACACTATATCGGGGTACTGTTGATGCGTGGGCAGGCTGGTTTCAAACAGGTTCTGTCGGTGACGGCCTACGCTCTCTACGCTACAGAGGGCGTCAAATACGTCTTGAACATCGTGGTTGTTTTCCTGCGTCCGCCGGAGATTGAACAAATTCTCAGAGCGCGCGGGAGTTTTGTGATCAGCAACCCGGCTCCGCTGCTCCCGGAATCGCTGCCGGCGTGGGTGTTGGCAGCCGTCAGTTGGCTGGACGCCTTCTCCGTATGGTTTATCGCGTTGATGGCGATTGGGCTGGCGGCCGTCGCTTACAGGAAAACCCCAAAGCAAATGGTTGTGATTCCCATCAGTCTGTGGCTGCTTGGTGCTTTAGGATCGGTCGTTTTTGCGCTTGTGACCGGCACGAAGTAAACGGCTTGCCGCCAACCGTTGCGCCGGTTACGATTGCTTGCTCAAGCGTGGGACTTTAGCTCAACGGTTAGAGCAGCGGACTCATAATCCGTTGGTTGTAGGTTCGAATCCTACAAGTCCCACCATACTGCTTCATATGGCATCGCTCTGGGACAAAACGCTGCTAGGCGATACCGGTCTTCAGGTCAGCCGCATTGGTCTTGGGTCAAGTTATGGGATTGGCGCGCGTGAAGTTGAGGCCGCCTACGAACGCGGCATCAACTACCTCTACTGGGGTTCCATCCAGCGCCCGGATTTCGGCAAGGCCATTCGCCGGTTGGCGGCGCGCAACCGGGAACGGCTGGTGATTGTCGTCCAGACCTACACCCGCGTTGGCTTTTTGATGAAGCCAGCGTTGGAGTCCGCCCTGCGCGAGCTTGATACAGACTACACCGACATCCTGCTTCTGGGGTGGTGGAACGACATGCCCCCGCGCCGTATTCTTGACGCAGCAGTGCGCCTCAAGCAGACCGGGCGGGCGCGTTTCATCATGATTTCGTGCCACGAACGGAAAATGTTCAAGGCCTTCATCGGCGAGCCGGTCTTCGATGCGATTATGGTGCGCTACAACGCGGCGCATCCGGGGGCTGAAACGGAGGTTTTCCCTCACTTGCGCCACCGGCGCGTCGGCGTCGTCGCCTACACGGCGACGCGGTGGGGATCACTGCTCAATCCGCGCTTGACACCCAACGGTGAACGAACGCCAAGCGCCGCCGATTGCTATCGCTTTGTCCTTACCAATCCGCACGTAGATGTCTGTCTGGCCGGACCAAAAGACGCCGAGGAGCTTGAAGCCGCCTTCGCCGCCCTTGACCGCGGGCCGATGTCGGCCGACGAACTGGCTTGGATGAAGCGTGTCGGCGCAGCGGTGCGCGAACACCACCGGCAACCTTGGTTGGCGCGTCTCGTCGCCGACCTGCGTCCTTGAGAGACGGCAGTCGCCACTCTTCCCCCACGCTTCAGCCGGTTGCTTTACCGCGCTTTTTGCTTTCCCGGAAGCCACTGTTTGGAATGGCGCTTACAATCACCTTTCCAAACCGCGCGGATTGTCCGATCCGTGGGATTGTTCCAGTAAAGTACGCCCGCTGTCCGGGAACAAGAAACTCGCCGCCGGCCATTGTGCGACCGCTGCCGATAGGGACATTGTATTTGTCCACCACCATAAACAGCAGGGACGGATTGTAACGCCGTACGCCATCGTTGCCGGTGTGTACCACTTCACCGCTGATGTTGATGTCACCGTTTTCGGCGACTTCAGCCGTACAACTTTCAATCCGCAGCGGGTCATTGATGGGGTTTTCGATTTGAACGTTGATGGGAAAGGACATACACGCTTCGCCTACGGAACTGGAAAAGGTGGCGGGGACGCCGTTCGTCCGTGGAACGTAATTGTAACGTACATCGCCTCACAACCTGCTGATAAGGCCGAAAACACCTAGCGTTCGTTACGGCGCTCCCATCACAACCACCAGCGCCCACTGCGCCGGGTGGCGCGTCAGATGCGCCGACTGCGCCCGCTGCAGCGCGACCGCCGGGCTCAATCCCTCTCCCAGCGCCGCATAGAACGCGCAAACCAAATCCCGCATAAAACGATCCTCCACCCGTCCAAGCGTTGCTACAACGCTCGCTGCGCCCGCCGCCAAGAACGCTTGTCCCAGCCCCGTCAGACCTTCGCCGCGCAGCGGCGCGCCAAGAGCAGCGTCGCAGGCCGAGAGCGTCACGAGTCGGAGTTGAGGAAAATCCCGTGCATAAACCTCCGCCGCCGTCAGCCGTCCGTCGTCAGCATCGGTGGGCGTCAGGTGGAGCGTCGCCTGCAACGGTTCTTCACCGTTCGACGTGCCATGCACGGCGAGATGGGCGAGGCGTACGCCTTGCAGCGCCTCCAGAACCCGCGCCTTAGTCGCCTGTTCCCCAGCCAGCGTCAGCGACGGGCCGAGAAGCGACGAAAGGCAGGCGATCTCATCGCGTGCGCCGGTCAGCGGCGGCAGGTCTTCCGTTTCGGCGTCGGAGGTTGGGTTGGGATCGGCAACGATCAGTGCGGGGGCGCGACGTGGATGCTCGGTCTGCGCCTGCGACTTGAGCGCCTGCACCAAAGCCGCAACGCTCGGACAGACGGCGAACGGCGTTCGCTCCGCCAACCACCGGCCTCGCTCATCACACAGCGCCCCCCACGGCAGGCCGTGGAGCAATCCGTCAGGGACAATCGCTAAACGAGTCGCTTCATTGAGGACGACCCCCAGCGGCGACAATAGTTCAGCTTCCAACGCCTGTCCGGCTTGGCGCAATGGCGCGATTTGGTCGGTTGGGTCGGAAAGACACCGGAGGAGCGCCTCGGTCATCCGGGTGAGTCGCTCGCGTGTGATGGGAAGCGTCCGCCGGCGCAATGTCCGGCGGTCAAGGACGAAGCCTTCTACACCGTGATCGTCAACGGCATAGGCGACGACCACAAGGTTGTCCGGCAAACTCCGCTGCAGAGCGCGTACGGCGCACGCTGTCCCTTCCTGCGTTCGGCGGCGGTCGAGCAGCGTCCGGGCGCGCGCCCGTTCAAACCAGTCCAACGCTTCATACGTTCGCCCGCGCCGCAGGTGCAGGCGCGCCATCTGCTCATAGAGATCGGCATGCCGATGAAAGAAACGCTGCCGATCCGGTGTTTGCGCCAACTTTTGGCGCAGTCCTTCCAAGCGACGGATGCCTTCAGACAGAGCGGCTTCGGCGGCTTGGTCGTCACCGAGCGCCAAGTAGGCCGCGCCGCGCACCGAATCCACCAGCGGCCGGTAGGCGTCGTGCCGACCGATGCGAAGGCTCTTTGCGGCGGCGGCGCACAGGCGCAATGCAGCAGTCGGCTCACCCAGTTCCATCCGGCACCAGGCCGCCGTCGGGAGAAAATCAAGCGCCAGCACCGCCCGGAGGCGCGGGTCGGTAACACCAGCGAAGATGGCTTCAGCGCGCGCCAGCGCCGCCGCCGCTTCCGTCCGCCGTCCCAGCCGCACGCCCAAAACCGCCAACAGGGTTTCAGCGTCGAGTTGAAAGGCCGGAAAGGCCTGCCCTTCCGCCATCACCCGCGCTTCTTCGGCAAACACAAGACCCAGTTCAAAAGCGCCGGCGGCGGCGCAGGTTCGCGCTGCAAAAGCACAGGCTTGCGAACGTCGGCGCAGGTTCGTCCCATGCTGCAAGCCGGTCTGGAGCAGATCGCGCAACGCCGCCAAAGCCGCCGCTGACCGTCCCTGACGCTCATAGGCGTCGCTTAGAATCAGCAGCGTTCGCTGGTACTCCTCCCAGTCGGCGAGTGTCTGGAATCGCGCCAGCGCTGCCCGGCACTGGGCAACAGCCGACGGCGCATCGGCTTGGCGCAGCGCTAGCTGCGCTCGTACGCGCAACACCTGCCCCTCCAGCCGAACGTAGCGTCGCGCCTGCGCCGCCGCCAACAGCCTGCTGCTGCGGCGATCAAGCAGCTCAATGTCAGGCATCTGGACGGCGCAATAAACCAGTCCCAGTTCAGCTTCCGCCGCGCTCGCCGAATCCCCCAACGCCAGAAACGTCCGGTGAGCTTGTGCGTACAGCGGTTCGGCCGCCGTCGGCTTTCCTTCAATCGGATAGAGCCGGCGGGCTTGCAGCAACACGTGGTAAGCCGTCAGCCATTCCGTCGCACGACCGTTCAACCGAATCGCCGTCAGTGATTCGACGAGATCGCCAACCCAATGTTCCTCGCCGCGCCGCCGCGCCGCATCCGCAACCTGTCGCAGCCGCGCCAAGTGTTGTTCGTCGCCGGAAACCAAGAAGTTTTGGGCGGCTTCGCTTAGCCCATCGCCGATGAGGCGACCGAGGTGATCGGCGAGAAACCGCTCCATTTCAGCCGATTCGGAGCGTGCGGCAAGCCTGTCGAATGTCGTCCAGAGCGCGACGGCATCCGGCGGCTGCCGCGACAGATCAGCCAGATGGCGTTGCGCCGTCGCCGCCCAAGCGTCCGTCGGCGCATCCGCAAGGTAACGTCTCCACTCGGTTTCAGCGCGGGCGGACAAGCCAAGACGCTGAAACAAAAGCGCTCGGTTGAAGCGCGCCGTGTCGGACAGCGCGGCGTCGCGCAGCGCTTCACCAAACGACCGGAGCGCCGCTTCAAAGCTTTCCGGTCGCCCGGAATGCAGCGCCCACTCCGCGTAAGCCGCCGCCCGGTCATTCACCCAAGCCGAGTCGGCGTTGGGAACGGCGGTGAGGAGACGCCGGCGGGCGGAGCGGATGTCGCCCGCCGCCAAGTCGCGCCAGAGACAAGCATGATCGCGCTGCGCCGGATCAAGCGCCGTTGCAGTGACAACAGCGGCGGCTTCCGCAGCTTTGGCTGCATCCAGGGTTGTAGCGCCGGCGTCCGGCGGCGTCTGAACCCCGGACAACCGAAAGCCGTGGGGCGTTGTCACCGGCCACTGCCGCAAGCGCCGCCAGACTTCTAAGACGCCGGAAGGGGTCTGCGACGGCCGACAAGCCGTGACAGTCGCCATCAGCAAGAACACTGCCGCCAACCAACGACTCGCCATATGGAAGTCCGCTGTACGGTCTTGCCGACGAGCCGCCGCGCGTGCCAATACATACCAGCCAACTTGAACGAATCCCATGACTTTGACTGTGTTCTCAAGCGATGAAACGCTTTCTGAATCGGCTTCTTCCGACGCAAAAACAAACCACTGTAGGTGTCCGGGTCTGCTGCGGCGCCGTATGGGTGGCGTCGGCGCTGACGTGTGCCTGCGCCACGTCGTCGCCGGTACCGGCTCCACCGCCGCCACCGCCGACCACACCGGCGGCGTCCTTCAACACAACCCCGGCGAAACGATTGGTAGCGACGCTGGAGACCTCCAAAGGGCGAATTCAGTTTGAACTCCTGCCGCAGGACGCCCCCAAAACATGTGAGAACTTTCGCCTGCTGGCGGAACGCAAATACTACAACGGCCTGACGTTTCACCGCGTGATCAAGGGCTTCATGATCCAAACTGGCGATCCACGGGGCGACGGTACCGGCGGTGAATCGGCCTTCGGCGGTGAGTTTGCGGACGAAATTGACCCAAAGTCGCCGTTGTATCTAGCCGGCTACAAGGCCGGCATCGTAGCGATGGCCAATCGCGGACCAAACACCAACGGCAGTCAGTTCTTCATTATGCACCGCGATTACCAACTCCCGCCGAACTACACCATTTTTGGGCGCGTCATTGCAGGGCAGGAGGTCGTGGACGCCATCGCCGAGACCCCGACTGGCCCCAACGACCGACCGCTTACCCCAGTGCGGATCATCTCGGCGACGGTCAGTGAACTATGAAGTAAATCGTGATCAGCAAGCGCAGTGACGATCCAGCGCGTCTGGGCTATGCTTGCGCGACTTTATCTTGAAAAGGATACCCAGCATGGCCGCCAAGCTCATCGCTACCTTGGTCACAAACTTCGGCGAGATTCGGTTTGAGCTCCTGCCTGAAGACGCCCCAAAAACCGTTGAAAACTTTACCCTGCTGGCCAATTGCGGCTACTACACAAACGTCACATTTCATCGCGTCATTCGCGGCTTTATGATTCAGGGCGGCGATCCGACGGGGACGGGTGCCGGCGGCGAGTCCGCCTTTGGAGGCGAATTCGCCGATGAAATCAATCCCAACTCGCCGCTGTACCAGACGGGTTATGTGCCGGGCGTCGTTGCGATGGCGAATCGAGGGCCAAACACGAACGGCAGCCAGTTCTTCATCATCCACAAAAAGTGCGCCCTGCCGCCGAACTACACCATTTTTGGGCGCGTCGTGTCTGGGCAGGAGGTGGTGGACGCCATTGCTGAGACGCCGACCAACGCCCAAGATCAGCCGCTCAAACCAGTAGTGATTCAATCAGCCCGTGTAGAGGAAGTCGCCGCGCCGTGAAGTTTCCCCACCTTGCTTTTTTTTGGGAAACACGCTACGTTCGTCTCCCGCTTTAGCTGGTTGCATCCTTAGCTCAGTTGGATAGAGCGTTGGCCTCCGGAGCCAAAGGTCGCTGGTTCGAATCCAGCAGGATGCACCACTTCCTTTAGGCTGCTTCTCATGCGGAGCAGGTTATTCCCCTGCGTCCTCTTGCGTCATGGACCATCACCCGCCGGCTATTGAAATGCGCGGCGTCACTAAGCGTTTCGGCGCGCTGGTCGCCAACGACGCTGTGACGCTTAGGATTGCGCCGCGCAGCATTCACGCCGTCATTGGTGAAAACGGGGCCGGTAAATCCACGGCGATGAACATCCTCTACGGCCTCTATACACCGGACGCCGGGGAAATCGTCCTGCACGGGCGGACAGTGCGTTTTGCCTCCCCACGCGACGCCATCGCCGCCGGCCTGGGCATGGTACACCAGCACTTCATGCTCGTGCCGACGCTAACCGTTCTGGAAAACGTCATCCTCGGTGCAGAGCCGTGCGCCGGACTCACGGTGGACTACACTGGCGCACGACAAAAGCTGCTTGATTTGTGTGCGCGGTACAAACTGCGCGCTGACCCGGACGCGCTCATCAGTGAACTCTCCGTCGGCGAACAGCAGCGGGTTGAGATTCTCAAGACGCTATACCGTGGCGCGGAAGTGCTGATCCTCGATGAACCGACAGCTGTTCTGACGCCGCCGGAAGTTGAAGAACTCTTCACCGTCCTTCGCGCCCTCCGCGCCCAAGGTAAAACCATCATCATCATCACCCACAAGCTCAATGAGGTGCTGGCGCTATCCGACCGCGTCACCGTCATGCGCGACGGCAGGGTCGTCGGCGAGGTGGAAACCCACCGGACTTCGGCTGAGGAGCTTGCGCGTCTCATGGTCGGGCGGGACGTACTCCTTCGGGTTGAGAAAACGCCGGCCCGCCCGAAAGACGTGTTGCTTGAGGTTGACCGATTGACGCTGACCAAACCGAATGGCGCACGGGCGCTTCAAGGGGTGTCCTTTCAAGTCCGGGCCGGTGAAGTTGTTGGTGTCGCCGGCGTCGAGGGTAACGGTCAGTCGGAGCTTATTGAGTGTCTGGCCGGGCTTCTAAAGCCAACGGCGGGCGACGCCCGGCTGCTCGGCAGGTCCATCGTTGGGCTGTCACCGCGCGCCATCCGAGCGTTGGGCGTGGCGCACGTCCCTGAAGATCGTCACAAACGTGCGCTTCTGCTGGATTTCAATCTCTCGGACAACGTCATCCTCGGCGATCATTATCATCCGCCGGCGGCGCGATTTGGCGTCCTCGACCGTCCCTACATCCACCGGCGCACGGAGGCGCTGCTACGGGACTTTGATGTCCGCCCCCCGAATCCACTAGCGTTGTCGCGGTCGCTGTCGGGCGGCAACCAACAAAAGTTGGTCGTTGGGCGGGAGTTTGAACTGCCGCCGAAACTGTTGCTGGTCGCTCAGCCGACCCGTGGTGTGGACATTGGAGCCATTGAGTTCATTCACCGTAAACTGCTGGCGTTGCGCGACACCGGGGTCGGTGTCCTACTGGTGTCAGCTGAGTTGGAAGAGGTTCTGTCGCTTAGTGACCGGTTGCTGGTTATGTATGATGGCCGCATCGTCGGTGAGGTTGATCCGGCTCACACATCTCAAGCTGCGCTCGGTTTGCTGATGACCGGCGCAGCTGATCCTGTCTCCGCTGGCGGCGCTTAGTGCTTTATGCCGTACTACTGCCCGAACTGTGGCGCGCTCAATGAAGATACCGTAACGGCTTGCTTCAACTGTGGGGCGCCAAATCCGACTATGCCGCCGTTGGGCTCGGCCGACAGCGGCACGGACATTGGCACGACGACTCCATTCGAAGCGCCGACGCAACTGCAATCGCCTTATCAAGCGCCGTTGTATCCGCCGCCGACACCTAGTACCTACACCTCGCCACCCTATCCCTACCCCACACCGCCGGCGACTTACACGCCTCCAGCCTACGGGCAAGTTGGGTATCCACCGCCAGCTTTCTTCCCAGAGGTCGGACGCCTACAATCGCAGGCACGGAATTCGTTGATTCTTGGTCTTCTGGGGTTGTTGTGCTGCGGTCTTTTAGGGCCGATTGCTCTAGGCATTGGTATTCAGGCGAAAAATGGCCTGCAGCGCCTTGGCGTCAACGACGGACAGGGCATAGCGCTTGCTGGCGCTATTCTTGGTGGTGTGGCGACCGCCGCTTGGGTGCTGTGGCTGGTTGTGAGCTTGATTTCAAAGTAAGTTCGTCACAACCCATGCCGTCTGCTGTCTGGGGGAATCGTATGCGTATCGCTCAGTCGCTAGACCCAGCACTGCTCCACGGCTCTCTATGGGCAGCTTTCACAGCCCCTTCACTAAGCTGTCGCACCGACCACCCTTGTTGAGGGCGTGATGGACTTGCCGAGAAGCGACGAAGAGTTTGCGGCAACGTATGTGCAGAGCTGCTGGGGCAGCTCGTTGTGAGGCGGCGTGTTGGAACAAGGCGCACACTTTCAGCCCACCAAATCACCCCGCCATGATGTTGTATGGCTTGAAGGACGCGCCTTCCTTGGGTTGACGCTAGGCGCATTGTCGGCGCTGGCGGGTTGGCTGTGTACCATCCCCATTGGCGTCATCGCGCTCTTTCTAGCGATTCAGACGCAGGCTGGCATCCTTCGCCTTGAAGAAGACGCTGAACTGCCATCTGACTTGCGCCGCCGACTACCCGCTCTCCAGCGGCGCGCCCGCTGGGCGCTGGCACTGGGCGGCATCGGAACGGTGTCATTTCTGGTAAGCTTGATTCGTTTCCTGTGGCTTTACTTCTCATCCTCGTAACAAATGACGACGAAGGTTGAGGCGCGAGGTGGGTGAGCCTGATGAAAGGGCGTTGGACAGCGTGGCTTGCCGGGGTGGTTTTCCTCATCCTGTCCATTTTGGGTGAGTGGCGCCAGGCCGCCGCGCATCCAGAACCAGCCTTTCGACGGCTCAACCAAGCTCACGGTCTGTCAAACAATGGTGTTCTTGCTTTGCTTCAAGATCGGCAGGGGTTCATCTGGATTGCTACCGAAGACGGGCTGAACCGCTATGACGGCGTTGAGTTCAAAATCTTTCGCATCCAGGAGGATGGGCGAACCCCAACCTTTACGGTATGCAGCTTGTACGAGTCGCGCGACGGCGTATTGTGGGTGGGGACGAATGCACGCGGTCTCGCCCGTTTCGACCGCTGGACGGAAACTTTCTCCTTCATCACTGAAGGGCTGCCGGTTGACCACCAAGGGCGCTATCCGCGCATCGAGGCCATCTTGGAAGACAACGAAGGCGTGCTCTGGATTGGCTCATGGGCGGGCATTGGGCGGCTCACGCCAGACCGCAGACGGATTTTACCGTACACCTTGGGAAGCGAAACGCGGTATCCGCGCGTCACCGCCATCGCCCAAGATACACGGGGACGGTTGTGGTTTGGCGGGATGGCGGGCTTATGGCGGCTATCGCCGCCCTCTATGCTCCCTGTTTTGCGGCACACTTTCCCCAATAATGTACAGGAGCAAGGCGTTCGCAGTCTGTGTTTGGTGGATGACATGCTCTACGTCGGCGGCTGGCAAGGGCTGTATGTCGTGGACACCGCCACTGAGCGCTTACTGGAGGACATTCCTGGACGAAGGGCGCTGGCTGGGGCGCATATCAACGTCATTCGAGCCAGCCTTGACAAGCAATGGCTCTGGTTAGGAACGGGCGACGGATTGCTGCGGTACCATCGGCAAACCGGAGAGGTTGTGAAAATTCAATCGGATCCACGCTACGCAACCAGTCTAGGCGGCAACGATGTCCGGTCGCTATTGGTGGATCGAACCGGCGCACTGTGGGTCGGCGACGGCGGCTATGGGATCAGCCTCTACGCTCCCTCCACCCAGCGGTTTCACTGGCTACATCATGATCCATTTGAGCCGAACTCACTCAGCGGCAACTTTATTCGTGGTTTGGCGGAAGCGCCGGACGGAACGGTGTGGGTCGCCACCCAGTACGACGGCGTCAACCAAGTTGATCTGAAAACCGGGCGTGTTGTGCGGTATGAGCCGCGCGCCGACAACACCAGCGCGCTGCCCGCCGTAGGATGGGTTTGGGCCGTCTGTGTGGATCATCGAGGCGAAGTGTGGCTTGGAACCAAAACCGGCGTGTATCGCCTTGATGCACGATGGCGGCGGTTTGTCCCCGTACCGAATATGCCCCGCGCCAGCGTTCACGCCATCTTTGAGGATCGCCGCCGCAACTTGTGGTTTGGCTTCGGATCAGATGGACTCTACTGCCTAGCGGACGACCGAAGAACACTCCAAGTATTCCAACCGGCGGCTATTCAAATGCCGCCCGATGTGTCGGATGGCATTCAGTGCCTGTATGAAGACCGCGCTGGACGGATTTGGGTTGGTTATGAAAACGCCGTTTCACGGCTAGATCCGGTCACGCAGGAGGTCCGGGTGTATACGCACCGGGAACTGGGCGGACGGCGGGCCGATGGCTTCTATGTTGTGCATGTCAACGAGGATCAGTCCGGCAACCTATGGGTGTCCACCAAGGGACTCGGTGTACACCGCTACGACGCGCAAACTGACGCTTTTGTGGAGCACCTAACGACGGCTAACGGACTGCCGCACGACAACGCTTATGGGGTGCTGCCCGATGACGACAGCCGACTCTGGATCTCAACCGACCGGGGGCTGGTTTGCTACAACCCTGTGACGAAACACATTGAGATATTCGGGTTGGGGAGCGGCTTGCAGGGACTGGAATTCAACCGCGCCGCCGTACTCAAGCTATCCTCTGGAGCGCTGCTCTTTGGTGGACCAAACGGCCTCAACTGGTTCTTTCCACGTGACATCAAACGCAGCTCGGACGGACCGCCGGTGGCGATCACCGAAGCGCGCACCCTAGACCGTGCTTTACCGATTACGCCGCAGGGACTGACCCTGCAGCCTGACGATCGCGCTCTGACGCTGAAGTTTGTCGCGTTGGATTTCAGCGCGCCGGAGGAGAACCGCTACGCCTATCGGCTGATCGGCTTTGACCGGGACTGGCGGCTGGCAGCGGGCGCGCTGCAAGCGACCTACACGAACTTGCCGCCCGGCGAGTATGTCTTTCGAGTCAAAGCCGCCAATCCGGACGGCGTATGGAATGAAACTGGGGTAAGTGTGCTGATCCGGGTGCAAGCCCCGTGGTGGCGGACGTGGTGGGCGTCCATCCTATACACTTGCGCCGGCGGGGTTGCGCTGATACTAGCGTTCCGCTTTCAGGCACACCGCCTAGGCCTAGCGGCTGCTCTGCGTGAAGCCGAACTCAGGGCAACCCTGCTCGCACGTGAAAACCGGCAGCGCGCTGAGTCGGAGGCGCTGCTCAGGAGCAAGAATGAAGCCCTAGCGCTGGCAAACGCGCAACTGGAAGCGTCCAAGCAAACGATTGAAGCCGCCAACGCCCAACTGCGTGAGGCGAACGAGCGCCTGCAGGAACTGGATCGCATCAAGCAGGGTTTTACTGCCATGCTGGTGCATGACCTCAAATCGCCGCTGGCGGTCGTATTGGCCACACTGGAGTTTCTTGAAATGCAAAATGAAGGCGACGCCGATGCGCTTGAACTGATCCAAGCCGCCAAAACCAATGTCGCCAACATGACGGCGCTCATCACCGAACTGCTGGAGGTCTTTCGCGCCGAAGCGCAGGACATTCAACTTTCGCCTCATGAGCTTGACGTGACCACTCTGCTTCATCAGTGCATCGCCGCCGCGCAAATTATGGCGCGGGAGAAAAACATCGAAGTGCAACCCGCCATACCATCCAACCTCCCGCTCATCCGCGCCGACGGCAAGAAATTAGAGCGTGTTTTTATGAACTTGCTCTCTAATGCGATTAAGTTCACGCCAGCGCAGGGCATGGTCACGGTTGAAGCCGCAGTGTTTGAAGGCGTCGGCGTTGAGGTCGGCAAACGCTACATCCAGGTTTCCATCACCGACACCGGGCCAGGGATTCCTGCCGAAGAACTGCCATACATTTTTGATCCCTATCGACAGTCGAACACACAACAGCGCTCGCTGGGTGTCGGCTTAGGCTTGTCCATTGTGCGGCGCATTATGGCCGCCCATGGCGGTACGGTTTCTGTACGCAGTCAGGTCGGCGTCGGAAGCACCTTTACCGTGATAATACCCGTCGCGGAGACCAGCGGCGCGTTTGCATTATCAGCGATGACAGGGCAAGTTGCGCGCCGGACGCCTACGGGAATCTGTAGCCACACCCCGAACAAAAACGAGCCCCCACCTGATTGACGAGGCCGCACTGGGGGCAAGTCGGCAGCGTACTTGCGACCCCGGCAGGGTACGGCACGACAGAAGCTCGCGCCCCACAGCGGGAACAGAAGACGGCGGTGGGCGGCATTGGGGCGCGGCAGGCAATGCAAAGTTGCTCGTCACTCTGACGTGGCGGCGGCGTAGGACTGCGGTAAGACGGTTCCGGCGGTGCCGCTGGCGGCTGCCACCGGTCAGTGACTTGTTGAGCAAAGTAGGCGTCCAAATGCGCCCACAGATCCTCGACCAGTTTGAGTTGATTGAACGCGCCAACAATTGGGAGGACGACAAGCGGCCCTAACAAAACATAGCCGACAACACCCAGCGCGGCTTTTTCCAACCACTTGCTTGTCCCAACCTCAACTAGCAGACGGTCCCCTATTGGTTGCAGTCGCACTGTCAGGGCCGAGGACTGGCCAAGCAGCGTCGTCAGGGTTGAATCGCGCACCGCTTGGATGATGATTGTTTCGCCCACCGGCACAACTTGGACGCGGTGGTCGCGCATCAGGAAAAAATGGCGAATGTCGTTGGCCAAAGTGGCAAGATGAAATCCGCATGGGAGACGGTAGGTGCGATCCTGCATGACGACTCCAGACTTGGATGTGGCATACATTCGGCATAGTTTATGCGCCACCGCCGGACTTGCTTGTCAAGCGTCGCCTGAGTGACGCAATGTTGTTGAGGTGAAAGAAAGCGTCATGAGATACGAAGTTAGGTTTCGGTTGGTCCTGGCCGCGGCCGTCATTCTGGTTGGTCTTGGTGGTCTGCCGATGACCGGTTTCGGTAGGTTGGGGCAGCCGCCTAGCCCGGAGTGCCCAGGTAGCCCAAGTTATGACTGTAGCGGCATCCCGCCGGTGGTTTGCCGAGCCGTTTGCAACCAGTTTCAGTCCGCCGTTGTGCGCGACCGCTGCGCCTACCGGCAGCGGCTAGTGGTTGAGCGTTATGAGAAACCGCGTCGCAACGGCGATCCACCGGGACGCCGCCGCCAGAACCGTGAAACAGAAGTCATTGTTGAACCGGCGACGCGCCCGGATGAAACTGGCCAGTATCCAGTGCTGACACGGATTGTCAGTGACACCGACGACAACGGCCGCCCCAAGAGCCGAGTTGATCCGAAGGCATTAACCATCCTTTCGGCGCAGGGTTTTTTTGATTTGATTTTCTTTCCACTGACGCCGGAGCGCGTTGTGTACTACGAGTTCGAACCGACGACCTCGCCCCGCGAGGGTGAGTTGGCCTTTCGGTTTCGACCGCGCACCCGGTCGCGCGCCGTTCCGTTGGCGTCCGGCGTGATTTATCTAAACGAGCAGGGCGAAATGCTGACGCTGACAATAGACAGGATGTACAACTTGGAGGTGCTGGACAAGAACCTCAAGAACATCCGCTCCATTTCGGCGACGGTAGACTATTCACAGTTCAACGACCGCTTTCGGATGCCAACGCTGGCTCGTGGTGAAGGTATCTCCGACGTTTCACGGTTTGACGGCTACTTCAAGTTCAGCTTTGAGGAAGGCAACTACCGTCCCGTGCTCAATCTGCCGCCTTGGGCGACAAGCGGACGGACTTTGCGTGACTAAGGCCCTAAAGGCGGCCCTGTGGCAAGTCATTGTTTTGCCTATGGAAGGGTTTGCCACAGGGCGGAACAAGCTTACAGGAGACGGCGCGGCGGCGGCTTCTAGCGGCCGGCGAGCTTCCCGACGAGTGTAAAGAGCGGTAGATACATTGCAATGACGATGCTCCCGATGGTCACGCCCAGAAAAGCAATCATGATCGGCTCAATCAACGTCAGCAGGTTGGCGATCGCCGCATCCACTTCGAGTTCATAGAAGTCAGCGATCTTGGTCAGCATGGCGTCAAGCGCACCGGTCTGCTCGCCGACGCCGATCATCTGGCAAACCATCGAGGGGAAAACGCCGCTGGCTTTGAGCGGCTCGACAATCGTTTGCCCCTGTTCAATCGAGTCGCGGACGCGGTTGATGGCGTTGGCGACGATGACGTTGCCGGCGGTGCGCGCCGTAATGTCAAGCGACTCAAGAATCGGGACGCCGCTCGACAGCAACGTCGCCAGCGTTCTTGAGAAACGCGCAACGGCGATTTTGAGCAGGATGTCCCCGATCACGGGAATCTTCAGCAGGAGGCGGTCAATCTGATATCGTCCGCCGGGTGTTTTGTAGTAGGAGCGAATCGTCCAAGCGATGAGGCCGAGAATAATCAAAATGAGCCACCAGTAGCTGGCCATGAAGCTGCTGATGGCAATCACAATTTCCGTCGGGAGCGGGAGGCGTTCACCCGGCCCGAGCAAGCCTTCAAAGATGGTTCGGAACGCCGGGATGACCACCACCATGATGACGGCGATGACAACCACCGCCAGCACAATCACTGCCGACGGATAAATCAGCGCCGAAATCACATCGGAGCGGAGCTTGACGATTTTTTCAATGAAGGTCGCCAGACGCTGCAAAATGGTGTCAAGGATACCGCCGGTTTCACCCGCCGCCACCATGTTCGTGTACAGATTGTCGAACACCTTGGGATGCTTGGCCATGGCATCCGAGAGAGTTGAGCCGCTTTCGACATCGGTGCGCACCTGCGTCAGCACCTGTTTGAAGTACTTGTTCTTCTCCTGCTGAGACGCCAGGATTTCAAGGCACTGCACCAGCGGCAAACCGGCGTCAATCATCACCGAGAACTGGCGGGTGAAGACCGCCAACTCCTTGGCGCTGACGCTGCCGCCCACAAGCTTCGGGAGCGCGATGTCGCGTCCCTTTTCCTGAACGCTGACGACCGTGATCTGTTCACGGCGGAGCATTGCTTCAAGTTCTTCCCGATTGGCGGCGTCGCGCTGTTGGCGCACCGGCTGGTTAGTGCGCTGGTTGCGTCCTACGACAACGTACGTCGGCATAACCGAGTCCTCTCCTTGCCCAGATGCCTTCGCGACCTTCAGTGGCGTCGGCGGGGCCGTCTTGGTACAGGCGACTCCACCAACGCTTCCTCTGGTGCGCATACCGGCGGATGGCATGGCGCGCCACGGCGGTTGGGTTCAACACTTGAGCGACCGCGCCATGGTCTACCGGTGCTTTTTTCCCTTGACGTAAAGTTTGCGGGTATTCTTGGCCAATCGTCACAGAATGCGCAAGTCACGGAGGTAAAACTCCGTGACTTTGCACAGTTCGTCCAACAATTTTCGCCCGACTAACGCCGAATCGGCGGCGGCGTACCGGGACGCATGGGCGCACCTGGCGGCATCGGACGACCAGCCGGGGGCACAGGGCCTCCGGGTCCGCCAACGCCGCTCGTGGCGCGATTAATCAAGTCCTGAAGCTCATCGGGGTTGTGCGACCGCGCCATCGCCACTTCCAACGTGATCTGGCGACTGAGATACAGCCCTAGCAGCGATTGGTTGAAGGTTTGCATCCCGAACTTGTCTTGCCCAGTTTGCATCATCCCGTAAATCTGATGGATTTTGTCCTCGCGGATGAGGTTTCGAATCGCTGAGTTCGGCACAAGGATTTCAAGCGCCATACATCTTCCCTGCCCGTTGGCTTTTGGTAGTAGCGCCTGACACAGCACACCCTCTAAAACAAGGCTCAATTGCGTCCGAATCTGTGCCTGCTGGTGCGCCGGGAAGATGTCAATGATCCGGTTAATGGTCGAGTAGGCGGAGTTGGTGTGCAACGTTGCAAAGGTCAGGTGACCAGTTTCGGCGATGCGCAGGGCAGTCTCAACGGTTTCAAGGTCGCGCATTTCGCCAATAAGCACCACGTCTGGGTCTTGGCGCAAAGCAGCGCGTAGCGCATTGGCGAAGCTGTGGGTGTCGGCGTGAACTTCGCGCTGGTTGACGATGCAGTTCTTATGCGGGTGTAGAAACTCAATCGGGTCCTCGATCGTGATGATGTGCTCGTGACGGTCTTCATTGATCTTGTTGATCATCGCCGCGAGCGTCGTGGACTTACCAGAACCGGTCGGCCCGGTCACCAGAATCAGGCCGCGCGGTTTCTCGCACAGTTTTTTGACAACCGGCGGCAAGCCCAACTCCTCGAACGTACGAATCTCGTAGGGAATCGCCCGAAAGACGGCGCCGACCGCGCCGCGCTGATTGAAGAGGTTGGCTCGGAAGCGCGACATCCCCTTAATGCCAAAGGAGAAGTCCAGTTCGAGCGTTTCCTCAAAGCGGTGCTTCTGCGCGTCCGTCAGGACCGAATACGCTAGTTGCTTCGTATCCGCCGGCGTTAGCTCTGGGTAATCCAGCGGCTGAAGACGGCCGTGCACCCGCACCTGCGGTGGGGAATTTGTCGTGATATGCAAGTCTGAGCCGCCCAGCTCGATCATTTTCCGAAGCAGGTCGCTCAGTACAAGGTTTGAGGACATAACAAGTACCTCCTTGCGCGGCCTGAGCCGTCGTCATTGAAGTCCCTCAGAGTGGGTGCGCAAGTAAAGACAGCACGCTTTGACCATTGCTAAACTGCATCCTGATGGGAACGGCGCTAGAGGACGGTTTCACGCACAACCTCTTCAATTGTCGTAATACCATCCATAATTTTCCGCAGTCCGCTCCGCCGTAGCGTAATCATCCCGTGCTCAATCGCCTTCTTGCGCAACTCTAGCGCCGACGCGCCAATCAGAATCAGCTCACGCAGCTCATCATTCATTTCCATCACTTCGTAGAGGCCAACGCGCCCCTTGTAACCAGAGCCTTTACAATTCGGACACTCGCGGCCGTCTTTGGTCTTTCCTGTTCCCTCATAGATGACGACCTTGGACGCCTCTTCTGGGGTAAAGCCAAGCTCGATGAGGGTTTGGGCAGGCGGCTGAATTCTGGCGGGCGCTTTGCACTCCGTACAAATACGTCGGACGAGTCGTTGCGCCTGAATGAGGTTAACCGAGGTGGCGACCAGAAACGGCTCAATACCCATGTTCATCAGGCGGCTGATAGTAGAAGGCGCATCGTTGGTATGGAGCGTTGAAAGGACGAGGTGACCCGTCAGCGACGCCTTGACCGCAATTTCCGCCGTCTCGAAATCGCGGATTTCCCCGACCAGAATAATATTTGGGTCTTGCCGCAGGAAGGAACGAAGGGCGGCGGCGAAGTTCAGCCCAATTTGTTCCTTCATCTGCACTTGGTTGATACCGGTCAGATTGAACTCCACTGGGTCTTCGGCCGTCATAATGTTGGTGTCCGGCGTGTTGAGGCTGGCCAACGCCGAGTACAGCGTGTTGGTCTTGCCTGATCCTGTCGGTCCTGTCACCAACACCATGCCGTAAGGCTTAGCAATCTGGCGTTTGAACTTCTCCAAACTTTCCGGTTCAAACCCCAGCTTCGTCATATCGAGCATCAGCTTCTCTTTATCGAGCAGCCGAAGCACGATTTTTTCACCCCAGAGGGTCGGCAAGGTTGAAACACGAAAGTCAAGATCGCGGACGCCAGTTTCGCGTTTGAGTTTGATTTTGATGCGACCGTCTTGAGGCAGACGGGTTTCAGCGATGTCCAGCTTGGCCATGATTTTGATGCGCGAAGTTAGCCCAGCCCGCATTTTTAGGGGCGGACGCATGACTTCCCGCAGCAGGCCGTCCACACGGAAGCGAACGCGAAATTCCTTCTCATAAGGCTCGATATGAATGTCGCTCGCCCCATACTCCAGCGAGCTCACCAGAATCATGTTGACCAGTTTGACAACCGGGGCTTCATCAGCGGACGGAGCGCTGAGGTCAAGCACCTCTTCAGTCGGCACTTCCGTGACTTCGAGGTCCCCTTCGCCCAGCGCCTCACTGATTTCGCTCATCGCCTCTTCCAGATTAATCGGCGCAGCGGCCGGCGCAGCAGCGAGGTTGCTGAAATTGCCCAAGTTGAACTGATCATTGAGTCCGGCTGAAAATTCGTTCATTTTTTCAGCCAGTACGAGGCCCTTCTCCGGCGCGTAGTAACGCGCCAGCGCGCGCTCCAGCGACACCTCTGAAACGACGACCTGTTCAATATTCAGGCCCGTCATGAACTTGATGTCGTCCACGGCGAAGACATTCGCCGGGTCCACCATCGCGAGCGTTAGGGTTGAGCCGTTGCGCGCCAGCGGCAGGACCATGTACTTGCGAGCCGTCTCCTCCGGCAGCAGCCGCACGGCATTTGGGTCTACATCGAAGAGGTCAAGATTGACGGCGGGCACCCCATACTGGCGGCTCAGCACAGAGGTAATGACCTCGTCCTGCACCATGCCAAGGGTGACAAGGATCGAGCCGAGCCGACCGCCATTTGCCCGCTGATAGTCGAGCGCATCCTTCAACTGCTGAGGCGTAATCAACCCTTCCTTGAGAAGGATCTCACCAAGCTTTGCTGACATGTGCGAGTACCCTGCGATGAACGGCCGATCTGACCAAGGCTGATGACAAGTGCCGGAACCGTTGCGTAAGCCGTACGGGATGACTTTTTGGATCGCTTTGGTTGGAAACTAAGGGAATGATTGCAACTGTGTCAAGCAACGACTTCCCACGGAAGCCTAACCAACTCATCCGTCTGCCGCTCTTTTTGGCGTCACTTTGGCTGGCGGCAGGTATTGCGGTGGAACGCCTCCTGTCGTCTACGCCGCCTCTCCTATGGGGGCTAGGGTTTGCCGGACTGTGGACGCTCTGGGCCGTTCAACGACGCCGAACCACCTTTCAGCCGATGACCGGCTTACGCTTGGCGGCGGCCTGCTTGGTGGTAGGCGGCGCATGGGCGGCGTCCATTGAGCGGCAAGCAGGGGCGGCGGACGACCGGATTCGGGTTCGACTGCGTGGCATCGAACCGGAGACGCCGCTGCGTTTGACCGGCTGGCTCACCGACTGGCCGGAACCAGCAGTTGGGCGTATTACCCTCGACCTTGACGTAGTGACGCTGGCCCTACCGGCATCGGCACTGGCGCAACCTGTCCGGGGACGTGTTCGTCTGTTCCTACCGCTGACGCAGCCTGAGCATGTCCTTGAATGGGAACGGTTGGCGTTGACGCCCGGCGATCTGCTCACGGTGACGGCGACGCTGAGCCGTCAGGGGCGTTACGCCAACCCCGGCGACTATGACGTTGGCGCGTATCTTGATTGGCGCGGCTATGACGCGCAGGGATACGTGATTGCGGTGGCGCGAGTGCAGGCGGCTTCGTCGCTTACCCTGTGGAGATGGCTGCGGAAGCTTCGTTTGTGGGCAATCCACTATCTACAACGGGACTTTGACGCTCGGACAAGCGGCCTGCTGGCCGGCGTCGTTTTTGGCAGCGACCGCTTTTTGGATGCGACGTGGGCTGAGCAGTTCCGGCGCAGTGGAACATTTCACTTGCTGGTGATTTCCGGTTCACATTTTGCGCTGTTAGCTGGCGGCGCAGCTTGGCTGCTGACGTTGGCGACGCACAACCGCTGGACGACAGCCACTGTCGTCCTAACAGCCGTCTGGAGCTACGCGCTACTCGTGGGATTAGAGCCACCGGTTTGGCGCGCCGCCATCGCCGTCTCTGTCTGGCAGGCGACGCGCCTGTTTTACCGTGAATCGCACTGGTTGAATGTGCTTGGGGCGTGCGCTTGTGTCTTACTCATCGCACAGCCATCGAACCTGTTTGCGCCAAGTTTTCAGTTGACATTCGGAGCGGCGCTTGCGTTGGTGGGCGTCGCCGCCCCGCTCTACGCACGTCTGCGGGCTATCGGCGCGTGGCGACCCACCCGTGCCACGCCCTACCCGCCGGCCGCGCCGCTGTTTGTACGGCGTTTCGCCGAGACGCTGTTCTGGCGTGAGAGGCGGTTTCGTCAGCAAATGCGCCGCGAGCCAGTCAGGTATCGTTTGGACAAGTCTCCATGGGCCGGGCGGCTTGAACGGATCGGTTACGGAGACTGGAACCTCCAAACCTTGCTGCGATGGACGTTCGGCGCACTGTTGGCCGGCGTCTGCGTTCAGGTTGTCCTGTCGCCGCTTAACATCGCCTATTTCAACCGTCTAACGCCGGGCGGTGGCGTGACGACGCTGGTCGCTGAACTGGTGATGACGGGCGTGCTGCTGAGTACGCTGGGGTATTTCCTCGTGCTGGGGCTATTGCCGCCGGCGGCTGTGTTGTTCAAGTGGTTGACTACGAGTGGCGTTTGGGGGCTGGCGGCGGTGGCCGATCTGGGCGGTTGGTGTGGGAACTGGCGCATTGCCCACTGGGAAGGCTGGGGTCTTGTCGTCTATGGCGGTTTTGCGGTTGGTTGCTGGTTGTTGGGCACAGCGCTCCACGCATGGCGTCCGCTTGACCCGCCGACGCCCCGGCCGCTGCGATACGCGACGCCGGCGCTGGGCTTCATGTTGTGTAGCCTCTTCGGCTGGTTGGTTGTCGCCCCACCGCGCGCTTGGCGTACGCCCTCGGACGACCGGTTGCGTGTCACCTTCCTTGATGTTGGGCAGGGCGACTGCATCCTGGTGGAATGTCCGACCGGTGAAACGCTGCTCGTGGACGCCGGCGGACGACCTGCCGACATTCGTTCCGCGCCGGATGATTTTCGTGAAGACATTGGCGACATCGGCGAGCGCGTCATCGCACGGTGCTTATGGGCGCGCGGGATTGACCGGCTCAATGCCGTCGTCGCCACTCATCCCGACGCCGACCACGTCGGCGGCTTCACGACGCTGGCGGGCAACATCCCGATTGGGCAGGTCTGGCACGGCCCAGCGTGCGCCGACGATGCCGTCTTTCAGCGATTAGTGCAGGCGCTTGGCCGTTATGGCGTCCCGCGTCGATTCGTGCATGCTGGACTACAAACGCATGTCGGCAATGTCAAACTGACATTTCTGTGGCCTCCCGCCGACACTGCGCCGACCGGTACAAACGACGACTCGGTGGTGGTACGCATTGACTATGGGCGGCGGTCGTTCTTACTGACAGGCGACATCGAGGGCAAAAGCGAGCAGGCGCTGATTGCAGCCAGCGCGCCGTTGGCGTGTGATGTCGTCAAAGCGCCGCACCACGGCAGCCGAAGTTCCAGTTCCGCCGAATTTGTCAAGGCGACTCAGGCCGCTCATGTCGTCTTCAGTGCGCCGCGCCAGTCGCCCTTTGGACATCCTCATCCTGACATTGTGAATCGTTACGCTGACCTGCTCCCGCGCGCCGGGCAGTGGCATACCGGACGGGATGGGGCGGTAACGTTTGAAACCGACGGTGAGACGCTGCGTGTCTACGGCTATGCGTCGCAGAGGGCATCATGGTGAACAACTCGCATCCGCGTTGGTGGTTGGCGCAGACCGCCACCGTGTTTAGCCTGCTGGTGTGGATAGGATGGCCGGCTTGGCCGATGGCGGCGCTGACTCCGGCGCAGAGCGGCCGCCAGCGGGAGCGCCCGGACGACAGGCCCCGTACCGGCTTTGAGTTGGTTTCCGAAGAGGGCGGTTTCCGCGTCCGTTTGCCACGCGGGTTTGAGCAGCCCAAGCGTCAGGATAGCTCCAACGGGGCAGTGCTGGTTTTCACAAGCGCATCGGCGAATGAAACCGTATGTCAGGTGGCGGTACGAACGTTTATGCGCCCCGAGTTGGGCAATACCACACCCGACCAAGTAATGGATGCTGCACGGGACGCGCTACTACGTCCCTACAAGGGGGTGATTGAGCAGGAGGATCGCTATATCGTACAGGGCTGTCCAGCCCGCGCTGTCTTCTTCGGCGGGACGCGCGGCGACAAGGCCGTTTTTGGGCGCGTGGACTTCATCTTTGCGTCGCCACGCCTCTACCAGTTAGTCGTTGTGACGACCTTTCCCATCGAGCTTGACCGGGATGACGTTCAGCGTTTTTTCGAGTCGTTTACATTGCTCAAACCACCGCCGCCTGCGCCTTCAGGTCAAGCGGCGAAGTCGTTCAGCGCCGAATAGCCTCACGGTGGAAGGTCGGGCGCACAGTCCGAAAAAGACTCAAAGGTAGCGTCGCGTCACCCGCGCCGTCAGAGACGTGGTGGCTTCCAACGCGATCGTGTCCATCACGGCGGCGTATTCTTCCGCTGAAATGACGGCTTCTCCCTGTGCGCCGATGAATGTCGCCACATCACCTAGCGTCGCTTCCGGTATGTCGGTGACATCCAGCATTGTGACATCCATGCTGACCCGCCCCACAATAGGCGCTTTCCGCCCGTGAACCAGCGCGCAGCCCCGGTTGGACTGCGTTCGGTGCAGGCCGTCACCGTAACCAAGTGGGACGGTGGCGACGCGGGTCGGACGGCGCGTAACAAAAGTGCAGCCGTAGCCCAGCGGCGTCCCAGCCGGGACGGTTTTTAGGCCCAGAATCCGTGCATGCAGCGACAGCACCGGACGAGTCGGCGGCGGTGGAAACGCCGGTGAAAGCGCGTCACCAGCGATGCCATACAGCAGCCCACCAATCCGAACCATGTTCCCGGCCGCCGCCGGTAGAAAGGCATGGAGTCCGGCGCTGTTGGCGAAATGGACGTAGCGGGGCGTCCAGCCAGAGGCCCGCACCAACTCTAACGCTGCCTGATGGCGTTTAATCTGCTCGCGGGTGAAGTCGGCATACTCTGGCGCGTCGGCGGCGGCAAAGTGCGTCATCAGCCCTTCCAGTCGGATGTGGCGGCAGCTTCTGAGCGCCTTCAGAACAGCGTCAAGCTGATCCGGCACCAGTCCCAGCCGACCAATCCCAGTGTCCACTTCGAGATGGACGGCGGCGACACGGCCGCGGGAAGCCGCTGCACGTTCCAGAGCCGGGACGTAACTTGGATCGGGCAGCGTCGTCGCCAAATCATAGTGAACAACATCGTGTTCTTGCCCGAACCAAAAACCGCCCAGCACCAAGATTGGACGTGTAATCCCGGCGCGACGCAGCGCCGCCCCTTCTTCAGGCGTCGCCACGCCGAACCAATCCGCCCCGACGGCGTTTTGCAGGTAGGTCGCCACCGGCACGAGGCCATGTCCATAGGCGTTGGCTTTGACCATCGCCATGACGGGGACGCCGGCCTGCCGCCGCAACCACTCGTAGTTGTGCTTGAGATGGAGAAGATTGATGTCGGCCCAAACGGAAAGACGGGCGGCTGACTCTGGAATCAACCGCCCACCGTCGTCGCCGTGTGGCGCGTCACTGCAACTCGACACGATCCCCAATGACGGCTTCGCGGGTCGTACGGGTCAGCACCCCGACCGCCGTATTGGCCTCCGTGCGAATGATGACGATTTCCCCAACCAGCGTGCGCGGCAGTTCGTTTCGGGGCGTTCGTTCGGCCACTTGGGGATAGCTTTTCTGGGAAGAGGTAATGGAGGCGTTGTCGCGTGTTCGGAAGCGGTCGCTGGGAAAGCCATTGCTGCGTCGCTGTCCAACCCTGTCGTCGCGGAAGCGTGAGATGGTATCCGTGGCGAGCGGGCGATACACAGTCATGTAATCGCCCACCTTGATGCCGTTGTCAGCCCCGACGTTGATGTACACGATGTCATTGCGCACAAGCTGCTCGCGAGACATCTGGGAAGCTAAAATTTGTCCCGTCGCCCGCCCAGTGGGCGCCCCGACGATAGAAAGCGGGCGGTAGGGACGAACCGTTGGAATCGGACGCCGCTCGTAAGGCACTAACACATCGCCTAAGTTGACCGTCCCGGTACAAATCAGCGTGATTTCCCCAGTGGCGGAGGTATCGCGCACTTCTGTAATGCGCAACACACCGAGTTCTTTCACCAGCGTTCCCAACACTCGCCCCCGGTCAGCTAAATCACGCACGGGACCGATGTTGCGGACAATCTGATACTCCGCGCCGGTTTGCAGGTTGGCGTCGCGGCCACGGTTGATGTAAACCAAATCGCCCTGTGAAAACTCGCGAACGTAGGCTTCCTTGTCACTGCCGACAATCTGGAGGTCTTCGGGCGCCGCCGGCCCGATGTAGCCGGCACAGACGCGCATGGCTTCCGAAATCACCGAACGCGGTACAAGAGCTTCCGCCGGATTTTGCGCACGGACGAACCCGCTGACGGTGACGGCGGCAGTGAGTGTCAATCCCGTTACCGAACGAACCAAAACCGGTCGAAGGGCAGTAGGCAGCATGTTGTCACCTTTTTGGAAATCTCGGCCCGGCTGCGGCCGTATCGCCAGCGGCGAAGCGAACCGAGGGAACTCGACCTGGAAAACGCTTTATAATGTGCAACGTACGTACGAGTTACCAGAAACCAGCCCGGCGCGTCAACCGCCGGCTTTGTCCTTTCACCGCTGAGTCGGACGGCGCGTACAGTGTTCGTCCGGTTTAGGCAAGGTTTGTGGCCGGCGCTTCCGCCGGCCGCAACAATACCTTCAAAGCGCCCGGCGTCATCGCGTGTCGAAACGCTTCAAGACCGTCGGCTAGGTTGTAAACGGCTTCGATCAGAGTCGTTGGTTGAACGGCCTTCGCCGCCAAGAGCGCGAGCGCCTTGGTCATATCACCGCACCGTGAGCCGACAATCGTCACTTCTGGGATGACCACTGACGCGGGATGGAGTGGGCAGTCCCTGTGGAAGGTGGACTTTAGAACGACTGTTCCACGCGGGCGCACCAACCGCAGCGCGTCAGCAAACCCCGCTGGCCGGCCAGTCGCTTCAACGACGATGTCGAACACGCGGGCGGCGGCGTTGAGGTCGTTGGCGGAGCATACAGGTAGGCCAAGCCGCGCGGCTGTCTGCAACTTACGGGGATGACGACCGACGAGCGTCACCGACAGCCGGTGCGCATGGAAAACCTGCGCGATCAGTTGACCAAGTTTCCCGTCGCCGAGGACACCGATGGTCGCCGCCGGCGGTACCGTCACCTGCTCCAGAATGCGACAGGCGGCGGCCAGGGGCTCGGCGAAAACGGCTTCAAGTGGAGAAACGGTGTTGGGCACGGCGTACAGGTTAGCCAGTGGAAGCGCCACATACTCGGCGAAAGCGCCGTCGCGCCCACGAATGCCAAGGACGGTACGCTGCGCACAGTGGCGCGCGTCGCCGGCGGTGCAGTCGGGACAGCGGCCGCATCCTACGTTGATGTCGGCGACGACCCGCCGCCCGATCCAACTTGGATCGGGCGACGCCTCGACGACGCCAACAAATTCATGGCCAAGCGTCCCGGAAAAGCTAGCGTAACCTTCCCGAACAATGGCGGCGTCGGTGGCGCAAATGCCGGCATACTCAACGCGAACCAGCGCCTCCCCCTTAGCGGCCGGACGTGGAATGTCAACAATCTGGAGTTGATTGCTGACCAACCGCAGCGCCTGCACGCCATCACCTCCGTGAGTGGACACCATTCCAACGGTCTGGCTAAGATACACGATTTCGCGCGGAATACGCTTTCAACAGCGCACCTTAGTTTGTGGGGGCAACCGTAAGCTAATGTCGGACGCTGCGCATCAGTTCGTTGAGTTTTTACGCCGTCATGATGATCAGGCTTGGGCCGAGATTGTCGCCAACTTACTGCCCGACGTTCACGAAGTTGACCGGAATGCACTGCGCGTGTGGTTTGCTTTTTACCCGGTCAAATTGTTCCGAATGTTGGTGGAGGATGAAGCGCGCGCGCGGAGAGATTGCCTGCTCAAGGGGCGCTATCGGCTGAGCGAACACGTTCACACGTCGCATCGGTTTTTTTATGGGCATCGCTTCTGGCCTAGGGTGCAGAAAGCGGTGCTGACTGACCTTAAAACGCCGCCGCGCACATCGCTTGAAAGTCACGTCCGTCAGGCGGCGCGGCGTACTGGTGTGGACCCAACGTTAGCGCTGGGCATTACGGCTGTTGCCTACGCCACGCTTCAGCAGGTTGGGGTAGAAGCCTTTCGAACGCCGCCGCCGCCAATCACCGTCCCACCGCAGGAGCCGGGGGCGGTGGTCGCCGAGCGTCGCCGTTCTGAGCCACGCTCCGTGTGGGACATGCTGCTGCGGAGTGACATCAACCAGACCTACACGATTTGTTTTGATGAAAACGACCCGGCGGCGACCTTCAAGGCCATTCGCGGTCAAACGTTGACGATGGCGGCGGCGCAGATGCCGAACGCGGCGTCGTTCAGGGAAAAAGACTCGCGTTGCGTGAGCGGGCCGATTCCAGTTGAGTGCCAGACTGGCGCGTGCGGTACGTGCTGGATTGGGATTTTAGGCGGGGCTGAAAACCTCAACGCGATTACGCCTTTTGAAGTTACACGGCTGGCGAAGATCGGCTATCCGTACGATGGGACAACGCATCCGGTCATTCGCCTTGGTTGCAAGTCCATCTGCGAAGGGCGGGTCTCGTTGGTTATCCCACCTTGGAACGGTGTGTTGGCGAGCTGGGAGAAACCGCCGTTTCGCGGGCAGGCGCGTAGCGACGACGTAGTAGCGACGATGACCGCCAAGTATAGGAATGGTCAGCCACACTGAAGCGGGCCTACCCAGGGCTTGAGCCGGCCGCCAGTCCCCGAAGCACCCCAGCCAGCGGCGGGACGACGCCGTGAGTTATGGGGTTGCCAACAGTTGGTTTGTCCGAGTAAGGTCGCAAATCGCTTTTCATCCCATGCGCGTGATCGCCGGTATTCACAAAGGCAAGCGGTTGCGGATCAACCTAGGCCTGCGTGTCCGGCCAACCTCTGACCGGCTGCGTGAAACGTTGTTCAACATCTTAGCTCCGTTTATTGACGGCGCGGACTTTCTAGACCTATGCGCCGGCTCCGGTGCGGTCGGTATTGAAGCGCTCAGCCGGGGAGCGGCGCGGGCGACCTTTGTCGAACACTCACGCCGAGCGCTAACGGCGTTGGTTGAGAACCTGGCGCGGTGCGGCATCGGCGATGAAGCCGAACTCGTCCAGCGGGACGCCGTTAGCGCCGTCAAACAGTTTATCCAGACCGGACGCCGCTTTGATCTGATCTTTTGCGACCCGCCGTACGCTTCGCCAATCTATACGCCGCTGCTTGAATTGCTGGGGACTCAGCCTGTGCTGAAAGACGACGGCCAGCTCATTGTTGAGCACCACGTCAAGTATCCAATCGCGGAAGTGGTTGGTCATTTACGCCGCTTTCGAGCGGTTCGGCAAGGCGAATCGACGCTAAGTTTTTTCAGCCGTCTGTGAACTTGGCGCAGCCTTGCGCAGGCGGACGCGGCGGATGGCCCGTCCGTCGCTCTCCAGCACTTCGACCTCTAGCCCACGGACGACAAAGTGTTCGCCCGTCGCCGGCACACGTTCGAGTTCAGAAACGATAAAGCCATTGACGGTTTGGAAGTCATCGCCGGATAGTTCCTGTTCAGTGACTAACTCGACCTTACGAATCTCAGTACTGCCGCGCACCAGCCAGGCACCATCGGTTTCCGGCAAGACGTCTTCATCCTCTCCCGATTGATCCTCGTCTTCAATTTCGCCGACGATTTCCTCCAGAATGTCCTCGACGGTGACCAGACCCGCCACATCGCCGTACTCATCAATGACCAGCGCAATTTGCATCGCCGACTTGCGCATGTCCTCTAGTAAATCAGCGATACCCTTGTTTTCGGGAACAAAGTACGCCGGTCGAACAATCTCACGGACGGGCGTGTGTTCACGGCCGTTGAGCAAGCAGTCCAAGACGTCGCGGATAAACACAATGCCTACAATATCGTCAGAGTCTTGCTCAAAGACCGGCAGCCGGGAGTGCCGTTCGCGCGTCATGGTTTCACTGGCTTCCCGGACGGTGGCCGACGCCCGTACGGAGACAATGTCAGGGCGCGGCGTCATGATCTCGCGCACGGCGGTGTCACTAAACTCGATGACCGACTGAATGAGTTCCCCTTCCTCTTCTTCGATGATGCCGGCTTCTTCACCGACGTCAATAAGCGCCTGAATGCTTTCGCCTTCGGTTGGCGGGAGTGAATCAGGGATCAGACTGCGTTCCGGCTCGACACGGAAGCGGCTGATGAAACGGCGCATTGGACGTACAATCGGTTGAACGGCGTTGAAATACAGCCGAAACCAAGGCAGCAAACGTAGCAGATAGGCTTCCGGTTGGTTTTGGACAAGAATGCGCGGCAAGATTTGTCGCGCCGGAACCACCAGAAACAACGCCGCGCCAAGCGCCAGCGGCATCGCCAGCGGCGATGAAAAACGCTGCGCCAGCCAAACGGCGACGGCTGTAATCACAAGCGTGCCAGTTTGCAGCCCCAACGATAGGCTTAGCCAGAATTCCAACCGATGGCTAAGCAAATGACGCAAGAAGACGCGCTGCGGGGCTTTATCTGGCATCTCGGCGGCCAGCGACCGCAGCGTAACTTCGGAAATCGAGCCGTGGGCGCTTTCAACCAGAGCCAGAAAGAACACCCCACTGGCGGTCACGAGCGCGAGGGCTAGCGCATATTCCATAGACCAACGCGCATTGCTCGAACAGCGACCCAAGAATCCGACAAGCTCAACCAACCTCTTGCCAAGCAACTACCACGCCAGCGGCGACGCCAACAGTTGGCGCTGCAGCCGACGTTCAAGGCGCGCCATCTGCCCCGCGTCCGTTTCATGGTCGTAACCACACAAGTGGATGATGCCGTGGATGACGAGTCTTTGGATTTCCTGTGCGAATGTCAAGGCATGGCGTTCAGCATAGCGCCGTGCAGTCGGTGCGGCAATGACCACTTCACCTAGGAGCGGCCGTTCACCCGCTAGGGCTGTTGTTGGTCGGCTGAAAAACCATGCTTCACGCTGAGCCGGGGTGTAGTCATAAGGCGACGGGAGCGCCAAGTGGACAAAGGACAACACGTCGGTTGGAGCGTCGCTGTTCCGGTATGTCCGATTGAGCCGACGCATTGGCTCATCGCCGACGAAAACCACGTTGGCGTCCATGGCGGCGGCAAGCCGTGGAGGCAACACCGCCTCCAACGTCGCCTGCGCCAGTTGCGCAACAGCGGCGCGGTTGATGCGTTCATGACGCTGGCGGTTGATGACGTAAATCATGGTGGCTGCGCGGCGGATGAACTGGTCAGCCGGACGTTTGCCCCACTCGGTCCACCAGTGCGCTTCTCGAGACAACAAACTTGTTAGCCCGCTCTTTGGAGTGCAGGGTCAAGTCGTCGCGCCCAACCATATGACACGTTCACGTGGGACACTGCTTACGGCGCCGCTCCCAGAACATTCCCCGTGCAACAAGGCGGACGAAAAGGCTTTTGGTACGCCGCCGATAATCACGCCTCCCGTAGATTGAAACCTCGCGTTGCCCGCCACGGGTCGCAGCCGTCGCGTGCGCGTAGGCAGCGCCGGATGTCTTCTGCGTTAGAATATTCCACAAAGAACTTGAGGGGATATTCCCAGAAGGCATGGGCAAGCAATGGCCATCCACCGGGCGCATAAGCGTTGAAGTAGTCAAAATGCACATCTACGGCGGTCTCGTCGTCAAAGTTGAAGTGCAATGCCGCCGTCGCCGTGTCGTTTTCTGAGAAGTTATAGCGCTCAGGATGCAAACGGCTGTTGAAACGGCCGCGGCAGGTTCGGCGCAGGTCGGTGAACGTCGCGTCGGCACGCAAATCGCTTAGGAGGGCGTCTGTTCCGTAGCGTGGATAGAACCGCAGGCCGTTGAAGCCGACCTCAAGGTTGGGCTGCTTGAACGTCACGTGCCGCCACAACTGTTTACGCTGTAACGCTTGGTAAAAGTTGAGTAAGTCACCACGTCGCCGCCCGAACCAAGCAAAATCCGTCGGCATCACGCCGGCGTTGACAAAGGCCACACGGACGGACGGAAGCAGGTCGTCCCACGCCGGAAGCTCGCTTTCATCAATCGGCGTGCGCATTTTCGCCAGCCACACGCTCAACCGCCGAAGCGCCATCTACGCGGGTTCGTCTCTGGGAACAAGACCGATGCAGTGGTAACCGCCGTCCACGTGAATGACTTCGCCGGTCACACCGCGTCCCATGTGCGAGATGAGAAACAGCGCGGTGTCGGCGACCTCCGCCACTTCCGTCGGCCGGCGGAGCGGCGCTGTGGCGGCGTGATGCTTGAGCATTTTGGTGAAGCCCTGAATGCCGCGTGCGGCAAGCGTATTAATTGGACCGGCCGAGATGGCGTTGACGCGGATGCCGTATGGACCCAGCTCGGCCGCTAAATACCGGACGCTTGCCTCCAGCGCCGCCTTAGCGACACCCATGACGTTGTATCCGACGACCGCCCGCTCGCTCCCCAAGTAGGTCAGCGTCACGATACTGCCGCCGTGATCTTTCATCATCGGAAGCGCGGCCCGTGCCGTCGCCGTCAGTGAGTAGGCGCTGACGTCATGCGCGATGCGAAACCCCTCCCGCGATGTGTCCACAAACTGACCTTCTAAATCTTCGCGCGGCGCATACGCAATGGCGTGCACAAGGAAGTCGAGCGTACCGAACCGCGCCTGAACCTGCTCAAAAAAAGCCGCAATATCAGCGTCGCTGGTTACGTCGCAGGGCGCAACAAGCGGGTTGTCGAGTGTGGCGGCTAGTTCCCGGACGTTGGCTTCGAGGCGTTCATTTTGATAGTTCAAAGCCAGCGTCGCGCCCGCCCGGGCCGCCGCCTGAGCAATTCCCCAAGCAATGCTGCGTTTGTTGGCGACGCCGAGAATCACGCCTTTCTTCCCAGCCAACATACCGTTACGAGCCTCCTTCTTCCGTGGACAACAGGCCGCCGCACTGAAGGCCAGCTTACCTTCAATGAAAAAAGCTTCGGTCGGCCGCCGAAGCTTTCCTCGCAGATCGCCAAAAGCTCACGCTAGGCTAGGCAAGAACTACCCCCCACCTTTCTTGAGTTCCACCAGCACCTGCTTAGCGACCGCTTTGAGGGTGTCAAACACGCCAGTCCCTTTGTAGGCGACCGCCTCAAAGACCGGCTCCCCTTTCCGCATCAACTCCCTCTTTAGTTCTTCAACCGGCAGGGCGCTTGGCAGATCGCGTTTGTTAAGCTGGAGAACGTAGGGAATCTTCATCAAGTCATAGCCGTGCGCCTTGAGATTTTGTTCAAGGTTCCAGAGTGACTCGATGTTGGCGTCCATACGCTCTTCCTGAGAGTCGGCGACAAACACCACGCCGTCCACCCCTTTGAGGATCAGCTTACGGCTGGCGTCATAGAAAACCTGCCCTGGTACCGTGTAAAGGTGGAAACGAGTCTTGAAACCGCGTACGGTACCAAGCTCTAGTGGTAAGAAGTCAAAAAACAGCGTACGGTCAGTCTCCGTCGCAAGGCTGATCAACTTGCCCTTCGCCTGCGGCGACGTGGTGTCATAAATGTACTGCAGGTTCGTCGTTTTCCCGCCAAGACCAGGGCCGTAATAAACGAGCTTGCAGTTGATTTCACGGGCAGCGTAGTTGATGAACGTCAAGGCCGGCTACTCCTCGGACTACTGGAAGGAACAGAACCTGTACCAAAGCGCCTGGTGTGGGCGTTGCTTCAGTTACACCTTCTCAATCGGCGAACAAGTTGTCAATATCGTCTTCGGTGATTTCAGCAAAGGGAGATTCAACATTCACGCCGCGCGCTTTCTCTTCTTCGACTTTGCGCGCGATGGCTTCAAGAACTTCCGCCATATCCGTCGCGGCGCGCTTCACCCGCAAGCGAACCAAACCCAAGCTTGATCGCTCGTCAAAGATCACAACTAGAATGACACGCTGAGCGACAATGGAGATGTGAATGTTATCACGCTCGCCTTCGTGGGAAAGAACCGGGAACTCCTTTTCACCGACTAGGCGCGCTAACGCATCCGTGGCGGCGACATTGCCCGCCGTCAAGGACGCCAGGCTTGTCGTGTCAATTGCGCCAACGTCCCCATAATCGGCGATCTTCTGACCGTTTTTATCGATCAGGAAGACCATGCGGGCATTGGCGTCTTCACACAAGCGGGCGATGATGTTCTTGATTCGCTGGTACTCCTCGTTGTAGAGCACCAGCGCGGTGTTCGACATGCCTTACCGTCCTCACCGAGAAAGGTAGCGCACACTGCCCCGTTTGGCTATACCCAAATCCCGCGAGCAGCTATCGTTCCCGCCCCAAGCTGTGGCCGATGCTTTTGCCTCAGTCACCCACACGTCGGTTGCTCCAAAGAACCTGAGCTGGCGTCGCCAAGCCCGACCCATTCCCCGACGCGCCGCGCGTGCAAATCGCGTCGGAGAAGCTGATCTGAAGCAAGCGGCTTCATAGCATAGGCGAAAAAAGGCTTTCAAGGGCATTTATCGGCTCCAAGCGTTGCGTCTTACGCCGCTAACAACAGTGGTACAATGTCACCGGCTTTGCCCCGCAGCGAGAGCGTCATGTGCGGCGTCAGGTCAGTCGCTTCGGGATTGACTTCAATGACGGCCGCGCCGGCGTCACGGGCTGCCAATGGAATCAGCGCCGCCGGATAAACAACGCCCGACGTACCGATGACCAGACACACGTCGCAGCGCGCCGCCGCCGCTTCCGCTGCTTCAAACGCGCCAGCTGGCAGCATCTCGCCAAATAGGACAACATCCGGGCGGATGGGTTCGTCGTCGTCACCGTATGGCGGCAGCGCTGGCAACGGCGCTTCAGGCAGTTCATACCGTTTGCCCGTTCGCAGCCCGCGTCCGCGCCAGATGTTGCCGTGCAGCTCAATAACGCGCGTACTGCCGGCTTTCTGGTGCAGTCCGTCCACGTTCTGTGTCACCACAAGGAACTCCGCAAAGCGCGTCTCCGCCTGTGCAACGGCAATGTGCGCCGCATTAGGCATAACGGACTTCAGCAATGTCCGCCGATAATCAAACCATTCCCACGCCGTTGTGAGGTCTTGCTCCAACAGGCCGATGGAGGACGCTACCGCCGCTGGCATCCCTTTCCACGTGGCATTGTTCCCGCGAAAGGTCGGCACGCCCGATTCGGCGGAAATCCCTGCGCCGGTAAACACGACTACTCGTTTCGCCTGCGCTAAGTAGCGCCGCGCCTGCCGCTGTTGCTCTTCAGTCATCACTACCACCCAAACTAGTTAAGGGTTTCCGCCGTCTCCGCCGAAGCCACCGCCGCCTTGCGGCGGAAAAGGCTAGCCAGCTTGCCGGCCAGCCCCTGACCAACGTAGAGGATCGCCAAGGTCAACAGCGTCCACTCAGAGTAGTTATACACAAGAAAAATGAGCAGCCCTAGTGACAACAGCGCTACCTGTGGGTGGCGCGTGTAAGGGCCCAAATCCTTGAAGCTGTTGAAGCGCAGCGTACTGACCATAAGGAGCGCCAATGTCACCGCCAATGCAAACAAGGCAATTGCCCACCCAACCGGCGTCATGACGAATTCCCAACCAAACACTTGGTAGTAGGTCTCCTGATAGACCACCGGCAGTGGTGTAAAGTGGACAATCGCCGCTAGCAAGCCAGCCGCCGCCGGTGTCGGCAACCCAACGAAAAAACGCTTGGGGGCTTTAGAGCCGGCGTCACCTGGAAGTGGTTTCATCGCCTGAACGTTGAATCGTGCCAGCCGCAACGCACAGCAGATGAGATGAATAAACGCCGCTCCCCAAGCCAGCTTCTGGAAGGCCGGAACGCCTGAAAAACCCCACGTGTAGAGCAAGACGGCTGGGGCGACGCCAAAACTGAGTACGTCAGCCAAGCTGTCAAGCTGGACGCCGAACTCGCTGGTTGCATTCACAAGTCGCGCGATCCGGCCGTCTAGAAAGTCACACAACACCGACCAACCAATGCACAGCGCCGCAAGGTCAAAATGGCGGGCGGCGGTTTCTGGTTCGTTGAGCGCGATGGACTTGTACCCCTTCAGGCTCTCAACGATGGCGTAAAAGCCCATGTAGATGTTGATGCAGGTAATGAAGCTCGGCAGGACATACACGCCCTTGCGCAGGCGGCGACGCGCAAGACGGTGCTTGGCTTCGGCTTCACGGTTCATACGTAGGCTTCATCTGAACGCAGGACCTTTATGCATTCAGCCGGCGGTCGAATGCGGCCGACAATGGTCGTCCCACCAACCACGCGCTCACCCTGCCGAACGCACAGAGCGACTTCCGGCGGCACAATCAAGTCCGTCCGCGAACTGAACTTGATGAGGCCGATTCGCTCGCCGCGCGCCACGCGGTCACCGGCTCGTTTCCACAGGACGCACCGGCGGGCGATGAAACCGGCGATCTGCTTGAGCGTCACCGTAATGCGCTCGCCTTCCAGCGTCAGAATCAACTGCTCGTTAACGAGCGATGCATCTTCCCGCAGGGCGCTTTTGAAGCTTCCCGGACGGTGTAGCGTTTCCCGGATGACGCCGGCGATCGGGGCACGATTGATATGGACATCCAGCGGCGACAGGAAAATGCTCACCAACCACGGCGACGCCGGGTCTTCTGGGTTCACCGGGGCCAGCCGCGTAATCAACCCGTCAGCCGGCGCAACCACAACATCCTCCTCCGCCGGAATGACGCGCTCCGGGTCGCGGAAAAAGTACGCGATGAACGCCGCCGCCACGCCGACCAACCCAACCAGCCACCATAGCGGTGGAAACCATCCAGCCGTGTACGCCAACAAGGCGGCGGCGGCGGCGCACCACACTAAGTATGGATAGGCTTCCTTAGCCATAGGCTGCCGGAACGTCAGCGGCCGCCACGCGCCGTTCGGGAGGCGGTTGTTTTCGGCGGCTCGAATTTCACATTGTAGAATGCGCCGACGCCCGGATAGAAAGCGTTTGCCCCAAGTTGCTCTTCAATCCGCAGCAAACGGTTGTACTTCGCCATGCGGTCGCTGCGGCTGGCCGAACCAGTCTTGATTTGTCCCGTGTTGAGCGCTACGGCCAAGTCGGCGATGAAGGCGTCTTCGGTTTCGCCCGACCGGTGCGAAATAATCGCCGTGTAGCCGCGCGTCCGGGCAAGTTCAACGGTATCCATCGTTTCGGTCAGCGTTCCAATCTGGTTGACCTTGACGAGAATTGAGTTGGCGACCTGCTGCTCAATGCCCTTGCGCAGGTAGGCGACGTTTGTCACAAACAAGTCATCGCCGACCAATTGAACCTTGTCGCCAAGGGCTTTCGTTAGGAGCGCCCAGCCTGTCCAGTCGTTTTCCGCCAGACCGTCTTCAATCGAGATGATGGGGTACTTGTCAACCCACCCGGCCCAGTATTCAACCATCGCCTCCGGCGTATATTTCGACTGGTCGGATTTTTTGAAAACGTAATAGCCGTTCTCAAAAAGCTCGCTGGCCGCCGGATCAAGCGCGACGGCCACCTGCACGCCGGGCTTGTAGCCGGCTTGCGTAATGGCTTCCAATACGAGTTCGATTGCTTCCTCATTCGAACGCAGGTTGGGTGCAAAACCGCCCTCATCGCCGACGGCAGTGTTGTAGTTGCGTTTGCGCAGCACACCCTTGAGCGTATGGAAAATCTCCGCGCCCCAACGGAGCGCCTCGGCGAAGGTCGCTGCGCCGCAGGGCGCAATCATAAACTCCTGAAAATCCACGTTGTTGTCGGCATGTGCTCCGCCGTTGAGGATGTTCATCAATGGCACGGGCAGCGTCCGGGCGTGCGTTCCGCCAAGGTAGCGATAGAGCGGCAACCCGACAGCTTGGGCAGCGGCGCGCGCCGTCGCCAGTGAGACAGCTAGCAGGGCGTTCGCGCCCAACTTCCGCTTATTGGGCGTACCGTCTAAGGCGAGCATCTCACGGTCTATGCCCTGTTGGTCGAGGGGGTCGCGTCCTACGAGCCGCTTAGCGATGATCGTATTGACGTTGGTGACAGCCTTTTGGACGCCCTTGCCGAGATACCGCCGCTTGTCGCCGTCACGCAGCTCAAGCGCCTCGTTTTCACCGGTTGACGCCCCCGACGGCACGGCCGCCGTCCCGACGACGCCGTTCGACAACACAACATCGGCTTCAACCGTAGGATTGCCGCGTGAGTCAAGGATTTCACGGGCATGGATGCGTTCAATGGTGAGCGCCATGGCAAAAGCCCTCGCTGCGCTGCCTAGGGAAGAAATGGCCGGCGGGCGTCGCACGGCGACAGCGCGCAAAACGAAGCCAGGCTTTCGAGCTTCCCCGCACACTCCGCAAACTCACTACCGTTGCTGTATTTCTACCCTGGCGGGGTTCATGAGCCCTTGGACGCGCGGGACCCGAAAGCCTGATCAGCGCTTGCCGTGTGACAAGCCCAACGACTATAGGCAGCTAAAACACGGATGTCAATCAGCTGCTGAAGAAAGAAATGGCACGAGTACGCCGTCCCTGCGTTACACCTTTCGGCGGACAGGCCGACGCGGGCTTTCCAAGCCATGAGTTTTGATTACAATGCCTCGCTTATGCTCGACGCCGTGAACTAACTTTGTTCTGTCCCACGTCCATGCGCCCACCAAGTTATTGCCTTACGTTTTTCCTGTTCTTTTCCCTGCTTGCTGGTTCGACCTTTGCTCAGTGCAACATGCGCGTGATGGACGTGCGTGAACTGACCTTGAGCGCGGATTTGATTGCGCGCGTCCGAGTTCGTTCCACCAAAAGCATCCGCAACCCGATGTACGGCCAGCTTGCGGTGCTTGAAATCCTTGAAGTCATCTACGGCGACCCACGCTGGCGGGAAGTGCGCGTCTGGGCGATGAGTACGACCTACTGCGCCCGCGATGTCTACACGCCCCAGCAGGAAATGCTGGTCTTTCTGGCGCGCGACCAAACCTTGTTTCACACCGTCAATTGGCAGTACGGCCAGTTCCTGATGACCAACGATACAGTTGAGGACTGGCGCGGCCGCACCGGCGACCCTGGGACACCTCCTGCGGCCGCTGAGCCGCGTCGCCCTGACGCGCCGCTAGGGCGGCCACGGCCATTCGCCGAAGTCAAGCAGGAAATCCTCACGTTGCTTGAGGAAGCCCGGCGCAACGGCAAGGCGCGGCGGCCCTGAGCGCCCACGGGCTTGAACAACAGCTTCGGACATCAGTGGTCACTTCCCATTGACGCGCGCGTAAAGCCGCCGCGCTTGATTGCGTGCAATGAGTGACAGCCGTAGGTCGTTGGCGAGGCTCGCCAAAAGGTCGGATAGCGCCGCCGGTTCAGCGAGGCGTTGTGCGTTGAGGTCGGCTTCTAAGGCGCTCAACAACTTTGGCATGTCAAGCGGTTGATACCGCCGCGCCGTTTCAATCTGACTAACCCGCTGGTGCTGTGTAACCAGTCCGCGAAAAAAGCGACCCAATTCGAGGACGGCCGGTTGCCGGGTGTAGGTAAAGGTCACGGAAACCGGCTTGCCGTCAACGACCAGTGTCAACTTACTCAAACCAAGGTTGGCGTGTTTTTCCGACGGTGGCTCTGGGCGCAGCGCCGCAACCTTGACGGCAAGTTGTTGCAGCCGCGCTAGCGACTCCGGGCGCAAGGCGACTGGCGCGCGCGTTGGTTCCAGCGCGTCCTTCTCGACGTACTCCAGCGTCCCGCGCCCCGCCGCATCCAGCACAACTGTCATGCGCGTGACGAGAAAGTTCGGTTGCTCAAACTCATAACGGAAAGACTCCCCTTGCGGCGCGCCGGCCGCGCTGAGCCGCAGGCTACATCCAAACAGCAGACTCAAAACCAGCCCAACAAGCTGTCTATACCGTCGCAGGTTCACAGTTTGCCTTCGGCGTACATTTGACGCAGCGCCTTCTTGTCAAACTTGCCGACGGAAGTTTTAGGAATGCTCTCGATGAAGCGGAATTCGTCAGGAATCCAGAACTTCGCACAGTGCGCCGCGACCAAGTCGCGCAGTTCCTCCGGCGTCGGACGGTCGTCAGAGTTGCGCGGGACAACCAGCGCCAGCGGGCGTTCGCTCCACTTTTCATTCGGCACGGCGATGACCGCCGCCTCCAACACCTTCGGATGCGCCATGATGAGGTTTTCAAGCATAACACTCGAAATCCACTCGCCGCCGCTCTTGATGAGGTCTTTCGTGCGGTCCGTGATGGTCAGCAGACCCTTGGGATCAATCGTCCCCACATCGCCGGTGCGAAACCAGCCGTCGGGGGTAAACTGTGTGGCGGCGGAATCGTCTTTGTAGTACGCGCCAATGACCCACGGCCCACGCACCTGAATTTCGCCAACCGACTGGCCGTCCCAAGGCATTTCACGACCGTCGTCACCGACAATGCGCATTTCGACGCCGGGCGGCGCATAGCCCTGATGTGTTTTGATGGCGATGCGTTCGTCAAGCGAGAGATCTTTCCGTGCCACAAGCGTGCCGGTCGAGGTTCCCATCGGGGACATTTCAGTCATCCCCCAAGCGTGGACAACCGGAATACCGAATTCTTTCTCATAGGCTTCAATCCAGTTTTTAGGAAACGCCGCGCCGCCGACAATTAACGCCCGCAAGCTCGAAACATCAAACCCGTGTGCCTTGATGGCCTGGTACATCCCAATCCAGAGCGTTGGGACGCCGGCCGCCACGGTCACTTTCTCGTCCTGAATCAGCTGCGCCAGCATCTCCGGCTTGAGGTGCGGCCCCGGCAGAACCAGCTTGAAACCGAGCGAAGCGCTCAAGTACGGCAATGCCCAAGCGTTGGCGTGGAACATCGGCACGACGGCGATGACCGTATCGGTGCTGGAAAGCGACAGCGCATCGCCAGCGCCGGCGGCAATCGTATGGATGAACTGCGACCGATGGCTGTAAAGCACGCCCTTGGGATTGCCGGTCGTCCCGCTGGTGTAGCACAACCCCGCCGCCGCGCGTTCGTCAAGCCGCGGAAAGGTGAACGTCTCCGGCTCATCCCGCAGGAGGTCTTCGTAGTGCAGGACGTTCGGCAGCGCCGTCTGAAAATTCGATGGCGCGTTGATGATGATGTAGCGCTCAACACTCTTCAGCTGCGACTGGATGGCTTCCAGCAGCGGCGTTAGACTGGCGTCAACAAAAATGAAGCGGTCTTCGGCGTGGTTGATGACATAAGCCAACTGTTCCGCCGACAGCCGCAGGTTGAGCGTGTGCATAACCGCGCCGTAGCAGGGTACGGCAAAGTACAGCTCCAAGTGTTGGTAGTGGTTCCACGCCAGCGAACCAATGCGGTCGCCCGGCTGTACGCCCAGCTTGGTCAGCGCGTTCGCCAGCCGACAAATACGCCGGTAGGCGTCGCCGTAGGTGTATCGGTGCAGCGAGCCGTCCGGTTGTTTGGTGACGATTTCAACGTCATGGTGGTACCGCCGCGCGCGTTCAAGAAAGTGCGTCATCGTCAGCGGATAATCCATCATCAGACCGTGTAGCATAGCGGCGTTCCTCTCCTTGCGTGACAAAGTTAGTGCAGTACAATTGCATCCGCTCCGGCGCAGCGCGTCGGCGAACGGACAGGCAGCGGCGTTGAGTTATGACTCATCACAAAGGTCAGCGCCGTAACCTTTGTGACGCCCCTAAGCAGGTTTGGGGCAGGGACATCTGACTTGGCGTAGGTTGGGTCAAGTCATCCGAAGGGTAATCATACGCATGGAGCAAAGCGATTTGAAGCTGAAGCACGCAAGTCTGGAGCGCGCATCATGCGCCGGGCGCTCCCGGATGACGCGCATCATAGCGGGCATCATGGCGGGTTTGATAGCCGCCCTCCTAGCGACTGGTCCGGTCGCCCCGCCGGTCTGGGGCAACGACCGCACACGCCCGTCAGGGCCAAACCCCTACGATAAGTTTCGCCGGCTAGATGATCGCGCGCGCTCGCGCGGCGCACTGCCGCTGGAAGAGGAGCTCGCCTTCGTCGAGCTAGCACACCGCGAAATCGCCAAGCAATA
This sequence comes from Chloracidobacterium sp., assembly GCA_025057975.1. Classification (NCBI taxonomy): domain Bacteria; kingdom Pseudomonadati; phylum Acidobacteriota; class Blastocatellia; order Chloracidobacteriales; family Chloracidobacteriaceae; genus Chloracidobacterium; species Chloracidobacterium sp. The sequence goes on along the minus strand of JANWUV010000010.1, from coordinate 29,141 downwards.
CCGCTTCGTCAGTGACCCGGTGATTGTGGAGTACGTCAATCGGGTTGGCCGGCGCGTGGCCGAAGTCTCCGGCCGTCCCAACCTGCCGTACCAGTTCTATGTCGTCGAAAACGACCAGATCAACGCCTTTACGCCCGGCGGCGGACGCATCTACATTCACACGGGGTTGCTCAAGCGGGCGACCACAGAGGGGCAAGTCGCCGCCGTCCTCGCGCATGAAGTCGGCCACAACGTCGGTTATCACCTGAGCGCAACCCTGCGCCGGGCGCAGACGACTGGACTGTTGATTGGCATTGCTGGAGCGATCTTGGGCAACGGGACGGCCGGATCGCTCGCCCAACTGGGAGTTGCTCTGGTCGCCAACGGGATGATGTTCAAACGGTCGCGCGATCAGGAACGGGAAGCCGATTTTCTAGGCCTCTATGAACTGTACGACGCCGGTTACAACACCGACGAAATGAGCAACATGTTCCGCCTGCTGGGATCGCTGATGCAGCGCAATCCCGGCGTCTTCGATAAAATCTTCGCTTCGCACCCGCCGCCGGCCGAGCGACTGCAGAACACGCAGCGGGAGATTCTTCAGCACCTGCCCGGTTCTGACCGCCGTGGGACGCGCACAACGCAGGAGTTCGTCAACATTCAGCGCCGGCTGGGGGTGACGGGTCGGGCGTTGCCGCCGACGGCGGATGACGAAACCGCCAACCTGCCGGACGATACAGCGACCGACCCGACGGCGCCGCGCGGTACCGAGGTGACTTATGACGACGCTGAGGAAATCTTCGCCCGCGCCCGATTGGACAACGCAACGCCGTTGCGCGCCATACGCGGTGACCTGCTGGGCGGGACGGCTGGCAACGATACGGTGATTGTTTATGAGCAGAACGGGCGCGTCGGCGCAGTGGCGGACATCAGCGGTCGCGTCTACCAACTTCAGTTTGAAGACCGTGGACGTTTGACGCCGGTGTTGCCGCTGCGCCCAGACGATGTGTCGGCGGTCGGCATTATCCCGGTTGCGCGCGGGCGGCGGGCGCAAGCAGTGGTGGTCAGTCGCCACCATGACCAGTATGTTTGGGAATGGACTGGGCGCGGCTTCCGCTATCTTGGCGTGCAGTAGCAGCTTGTAGCGACGACGCGCCCTCTTGGGTTCTGGGGTATCTTCGGAGGGAAGCAGGTCTTGAGATATGCCGGAGCATTACCGGACATTGGCGACGTTGCCCCCGGCGTCGGAAGGGCCGTCGCCGCCTGACGCTTTTCGTGAAGAGTTTGAGGTCTTCCACCGTCACCTAGCCAAGCACCGTCTCAAGCGGACGGCCCAGCGGGACCTGATTCTGCGCACCTTTCTTGAAACCGAGGCGCACCTCAGCGTTGAAGAACTTTACGACTTGGTCAAAAAGCGCGATAAAACCGTAGGGTTCACGACGGTCTACCGTACGCTGCGCCTGCTGGTCGAAGCCAAGCTCGCTCGGGAAGTCAACTTCAACGATGGGCGTGCGCGGTATGAACACGAGTACAAGCACGACCATCACGATCATCTCATTTGCACCGAATGCGACGCGCTCATTGAGTTTTTCAGCCCGGAAATTGAGCGTCTTCAAGAGGAAATCGCCAAACAGTATGGTTTTGTGATTTCCGATCACAGTCACCGAGTGTTTGGGATGTGCCGGGCCTACTACACCAACAGCGACGACTATCCCCCCTATTGCCGTAAGCGCCCCGGCGCGATTTCTGAAGGAGAACCAGGCCGGCCGTAGCGTTAGGCTGCGGCGGTGGATTGGCGCGCGGCATGTTTGTTTCCTACGCACCAGGCTACTTTGTGGACATCGGCGACGCGCATGTGTTCCCGATGCGCAAGTTTCCACTTGTATATGAGCGACTGATCGGCGACCGTGTTCTTGCGCCGGAAGACGTAGTGGTGCCGACGCCAGCGCGCGACGAGGACATTTTGCTGGCGCACACCCGTGATTACTGGACGCGCCTCGTCACCGGACGCCTGACGCCGCGCGAACTCCGGCGGCTAGGCTTGCCCTGGTCGGAAGCGTTGGTACTGCGGTCGCGGCTAGCAACGCAAGGTACGCTCAACGCTGCGCGCCATGCTTTGGCGGATGGCGTCGCCGGCAACCTTGCGGGCGGTACGCATCACGCCTTTCCCGACCACGGCGAGGGTTTTTGCGTCCTCAACGACATCGCCGTGGCGGTACGGGTTCTGCAGCGGGACGGTGATGTTGGGCGCGTGGCGCTGATTGACTGCGATGTTCATCAGGGAAACGCCAACGCGGTCATTTTCGCCGGCGAGTCGGATGTGTTTACGTTTTCAATGCACGGCAAAAACAACTATCCGCTGCGCAAGCCGCCGAGTTCGCTCGACCTTGAACTTCCCGACGGCATGACCGACGGCCCGTACCTCGACCTGCTGCGTGAGTACGTCCCTCGCGTGCTGAAAGAGTTTCGCCCAGACCTCGTGTTTTATCTGGCAGGGGTTGACCCGTACGTTCACGACCGCTTTGGGCGCTTGGCGCTTTCATTAGAAGGGCTGATGCGGCGGGATGAGTTTGTCTTACGCGCCTGCCGTCAGGCCGGTATTCCTGTCACCATTACGCTTTCCGGCGGCTATGCGCGCGATCGCGAGGATACGGTTATGGCGCACTGCAACACCTACCGCGCTGCGCGGGAAGTATTCGGTTGACGGCGCGCGGTCTAGGTAGCGTCGGTGTTTCTAAAAGTTTGCCCTTGCCTGCACCATAAGATGAAAAAACCTTCATACTCAAAACCCCTTGCATCTTAGCGCCCCATACAATAAACCCCGCACTAGCTTGCTCCGGGCAAACGTTTTCAGACGTGGAAGCAGCCTGTCTGGAGCGTGGTTTTAGTCAACGGTGATTGCTGCCCCCGCACAACAAGGTTCGGTGGGCATCTGTTTGTCCCCCTTATCAAGGACGGTTTTTGTTCACATTTGGAGGATGTAATGAAGGAACGCGACCTGACTAACAAATACCTTGAAGTTGGTGAACTGATTCAACGAGGTCGCCGCGCAGCCCTCAGAGCCGGCGTGGTTGGCTTGAGCGTGAGCGCCTTCACAATGTTGGGCGGCCCGCTGCTAACGCCTTCCGCAGCTTTTGGCGCCGACAAGGCCGGCGACATTAAGATCGCCAACGTTGCCCTCAACCTCGAACATCAAGCTATTGCTGCTTACGGCGTTGGCGCTAGCACTGGCTTGTTGGATGGCACAGCACTAGCTGCAGCCAAGCTGTTCCTCAGTCATCATGAACAGCACCGCGACTCTCTCATCAGCGTTATCAAGAAGTTTGGCGGTACGCCTGTCGAGCCGAAGAAGGACCCGAAAGAATATGAGGCTATTGCCAAGGCCTTGCCGAATATCAAGTCGGCGACCGACATTCTTGAGTTTGCGCTGACGCTAGAGGAGCAGGCGGCCGGTGCTTATATTGGCGTTTTGACCTCCTTCTCGGAAAAAGACCTCATTCCGGTACTAGCGGGCATTGGCGCGGCGGAAGCTCAGCATGCGGCTCTGTTGCGCTTCGTCCTCAAGAAGGACCCACTACTTCAAGGTCCGGTTGTCAAGTAAAGTCTTGTTGGTGTTGAACTTCAGCCCCTGTCCTCACTGCGAGCGGCAGGGGTTTTTCCTCATTAGGAGCGCACCGCCATGGTCAAACGCATCGTACTCACTGCTACGCTTGTCGGCGCGCTGGCCGCAAGTTGGGTTGCGCCGGCTGCCCAAAAAGGCAAAACCGTCGGTGACGCCGCCAAAGGTAGGGAACTGTTCGCCCAGACCTGCGCCCCCTGTCACAGCGCTACAAGCAAAGCTGAAAACATCGGCCCCGGTTTGAAAGGTCTCTTTAGAGAGAAGAAAATGCCTGCCACCGGCCGACCGGTTTCCGTTGCTGTCGTTCGGTCGCAGATTCAGAAAGGCGGCGGCGGTATGCCGGGGTTCGGGAGCAAATACACTACTCAGGAACTCAATGATTTGATTGCCTACCTGCGTACGCTGTGACGCTGTATGCCCGCTAAAAAAGCTAATGAACCGCCCAGCTATGAAGCCGCGCTCGCAGAGCTTGAACAGATTGTCCAACAGATGGAAGACGGCCAACTTCCACTGGAGACCTCGCTTGATCTCTTCGAGCGCGGTATGATGCTGGCCCGATTATGTCGAGAGCGTCTGACCGCCGCCGAGCAGCGGATTGAAACCATCCTCAAATCAGCGGACGGCGACTTTGTCATCGCCCCTTTCACACCCGCCGCCGATGACGCCGACGACAAATGAACCGCCCGTTCCCGCTCCGGAAACCGCTTCCGCCACACTAACGGTGACGCATCTCCACGGCGCGTTGGCTGGACGGCGACAGCTTATCCACCGCTTCCCTGCCCTTATCGGGCGCTCCCACCGGTGTGAGGTTCAACTAGACCCCAACGATACAAAGGCCTCAGGTCGCCACGCCCAACTGGTATTTGACGGGCAAACTTTCTGGATTGAAGACTTAGGCAGCACCAACGGCACGCGCCTCAACGGCCGTCCCATCACGCGGGCGGCACTCACCAGCGGCGACGACATCGAGTTTGGGCCTGGCGGCCCGCGCCTGCGCGTGACTTTTGACCTCCCTACTGAGCGATGGATCGGCAATGTTGGGGGCGAGACATACTATCTAGGCGTTTGTGAGTTTCCACTGCGTTCAGCGTGGCGTTTTCCGGCTTACGCAGCTGGCGGCCTATGCCTACTCCTACCTCTGTGGTTGGACAGCGTGGTCGCCGCTGTCCTGCTGATCCCAGTTGGGCTGCTGGCGCTCCTACTTGGTTGGGGACTGACGCGCGTTAATATCACCATCACGCCGCTTCACTTGGAATATCAAGGTTTGTGGCGGCAAGTGACGTTACCGTGGTCGGAGGTAACGCACCTATATGTCAACTTACAGGGCGCGGATGGTCGCCGCGCCGACTACACCGTGGTTGGACGGCGACAGACTGTCACCTTCAGGCCAACCAGCTACGTCGGCGGCATTGAGCTGGCGCGGCTCATCGTCCGCCGGACGGGCAAGCGGTGGACGCCGCCACCCGGCAAAAACTGAACTTCTGTTCACATTCTTGATTGCATCGCTGCCGCACCAAGCGCTAAAACTGCACTGATAAAATCAACGGCGTCGGGCTTACGCGGCAAGTGCCGCCGCGCCATTGCGACGCCAGGTTTGACTGTTTCTTCAACCCGATGGATTGAGGACGCTCTGCCATGATCGCCCAACTTGAAGCTCCGCGTGCAGCGCGCACTCTGCCGGGCGCGAACATCTATCGCTTTCGGACCGACGCCCTCCGCCTGCTGCAAGGGATGTACCGTCGCTATGGCGATGTCGTTCAGTTTCACCTCGGCAGCGAGCGGGTGTTTATGGTGAGCAACCCCGACTACATTCGGGAAATTCTGGTCACCAATCACAAGAACTTCATCAAGGGACGCGGCTTACAGCGGGCGCGCAAGTTTCTCGGTAACGGCCTGCTCACCAGCGAGGGTGAGTTCCATAAACGGCAGCGCCGGTTGTCGCAACCGGCTTTTCACCGCGAACGCATCGCCACGTACGCGCGCGTCATGGCGCAGTACGCCGCTGAAATGCGCGATGAGTGGCATCCTGGCGAACAGCATGACATCGCCAAGGAAATGATGCGCCTGACGCTGCGGGTCGTCGCCAAAACGCTCTTCGACGCCGAAGTGAAAAGCGAAACGGATGAAATCGGCGCAGCGCTGACGACGACCATTGAGTTGTTTTCCGCTGTAATGACATTGCCGTTCTTTGAGCTGATTGAGAAGCTGCCGCTGCCGTTCAACTATCGCTTCCGTGCGGCGCGGGCGCGGCTGGATGAAACGGTTTACCGCATCATCGCCGAGCGCCGCCGCTCAAACGAGGATCGCGGCGACTTACTTTCGATGCTACTCATTGCACAGGATGAAGAAGGCGACGGCACGGGGATGACGGATGAGCAACTTCGGGATGAAGTAATGACCATCTTTCTGGCCGGCCACGAAACCACCGCCAACGCCCTGACCTGGACATGGTACTTGCTGTCGCAGCACCCGGAAGCCGAAGCTAAAATGCACGCGGAGGTTGACGCCGTACTCGGCGACCGGCTGCCGACCGCAGCCGACTACGGCAAGCTCAAGTACACGGAAATGGTTTTCGCTGAAAGTATGCGCCTGTACCCACCGGCGTGGGTCTTCGGACGGCGCGCGCTGGAGGCGTTCTCGATCGGTAACTACCGGCTGCCGGCGCGGGCGTTGGTGTTGATGAGTCCGTATGTCGTCCACCGGCGCTCAGATTTTTATCCTGCGCCGGAGCGATTCATCCCCGAACGCTGGACGCCAGAGGAAAAGGAAAAACGGCCGAAGTTCGCCTACTTCCCGTTTGGCGGCGGCCCGCGTGCCTGTATTGGCGAGGGTTTTGCATGGATGGAAGGCGTTCTGATTTTGGCGACAATAGCGCAGAAGTGGCGGTTGCGGCTGGTACCGGGCGCGCGTGTCGTACCCGAGCCGCTCATTACGCTGCGGCCCAAGTACGGAATGCCGATGCTTGTTGAAGCCCGCGCATGACGGCTGTGGCGATTGTTCCGGCCGGCGGCGTCGGGACGCGCTTTAGGGCTGACCGGCCGAAACAGTTTCTTGAACTCGCCGGCTGCCCCATCATTATTCACACCTTGCGTCAGTTGGCGGCATGTCCCGACATTAGCGACATCGTGGTCGCGTTGCCCGGTGCAGCGCGCGCCGATTTTGACGCGCTTCTGATGCAATTCCCCGTCGAAAAGCCAATCACTGCGGTGACGGGCGGCGCGGAGCGGCAAGATTCGGTTCGGCTGGCGCTGGCTGCTGTATCAACTACTGCTACGGTTGTTGTTGTCCACGACGCGGTGCGCCCCTTTGCGACGACCGCTTTAGTAACGGCGACCATTGCCGCCGCCCGCGCCGACCGAGCCGCCGTTGTCGGATATCCGGCGACTGATACCATCAAAATCGTTCGGGATGGGCTGGCTTATGAAACTCCACCGCGCCTGACGCTCTACGCTGTCCAGACGCCGCAGGCGTTCGAGGCAGAACTGTTGCGGGAAGCCCATGCGCGCGCCGCAGCAGAGGGATTTCAAGCGACCGATGACGCGATGCTGGTTGAGCGGCTGGGCGTACCAGTGCGGATTGTGCCAGGACCACGCTGGAACTTGAAAATTACGCACCCGGACGACCTGCCGCTGGCCGACTTCCTTTGGCGGCAGCGGCGGCAAGCTTGAGGTTGACGCAGCCGCCAACAAAAACGGTGTGGGCATTGCGCAGACTTAACAGCTCCGCTGTCAGTTCTGTGGGGATTTACGTTTTGGAAGCCGGATTATATGCCTCCGTTCAGGACGCCGGACGCCCCGGCTTACGTCGTTTGGGTGTCGCGCCGGGCGGCGTTCTGGATTACCCGGCGGCGGCCATCGCCAACCTTCTGGTGGGCAACGCACCGGAGTCGCCAGTGCTGGAAATCCATTTCCCTGCTCCGCGTCTGCGGTTCGCACAAGAGACGTTCATTGCCCTCGGCGGCGCGGATTTCAGCCCGACGCTGGATGGACGCCCACTGGCCAACTGGCGACGGCATCGTGTGCGGTCAGGGCAACAACTCAGCTTCGGTAAACCACGCTATGGTCGTTGGGCGTATCTGGCCTTTGCGGGCGGTGGGTTGGCGACGCCACGCTGGTTCGGCAGCGCCGCTATGACGCCCTTTGCCGGGCTGGACGGCCTGCTTGGCCGTCCGCTTCGGGCCGGCGATGTGCTGCCGCTGCCGCCTTGCCTCCCGGCGCTGACCGACGATGCAGCGTTGGCTCCAACGGCGTTGCCAGCGTACGCGCGGGGCGTTGTGCGTCCGATTCGCGTCGTACCGGGGCCGGAATTCAACCGTCTTGCGCCGGACGACCGAGCGCGTTTTTTCACGGAAGCATTCACGGTCGGCGCAGCTTCCAACCGCATGGCGACTCGACTGGAAGGCGCGCGGCTGCGCTTAGCTGAACCGCTGGAACTTGTCTCGTCGGCTGTCGCCTGCGGCGTCATTCAGCTTCCGCCCGACGGTCGCCCGACAGTGCTGTTGGCGGACGCGCACACTGTCGGCGGCTATCCGCGCGCAGCCTTTGTCATCGCCGCTGACCTACCGGATTTTGTGCAGCGTCCGCTTGGCGCGACGGTTCACTTTCAACCGACAACCATCGCGGAGGCCGAGCGTGCCGCAACGGCGCTCCGGCGAGGACTCGCAAAACTAACCGCTGCCGTAGCTCTTACTAAGACAACACAAAGAGACTGAAAACGACGATGTGCGCCGCCCACAGTACGGCCGCCAATCGCCACTGTAAACGAATGACGGCGTAGTTGTCGGCAAGGCCGTACAGCCCGACCGGGAGCAAGTTAAAGTTGGCCGCCATTGGGGTGCAGAGCGTTCCGCAACTCCCAGCCGTCAGTCCCAACATGGCGACAAATGCGGGATCAAGCCCAAAGGGCGCAATAACCAGCGGGACGCCGACGCCGGTCGTGATGACGGAAAAGGCGGCGAAGGAATTGCCGACGAGCGCCGTAAACAGCGTCATGCTGAGGAAGTACGCGGCGGCGGCGCCCAGCGCGCTACCGCGTGGGACAACGCCTCCGACAACGTCCGCAAGCAGGTTGCCCACGCCTGCGGCCGTAAACAGCAGACCCAGCGACGCCAGCAGTTGGGGCAACAGGTGCAGCGGGCCGATGTCCTCGGTCAGGCGGCGACCGGCGTCAAGGGCGGTTTGTCCTGAAAAGTCGCCCGCCGCCAGCGCCACGCCGGCCGCCACAACGCCGCCGACCGCCAGCCCGACGACGGCGCCGCGTCCGACATCACCGCCGGAGAGCGCCGCAAGACCGGCGACGGCGAAGGTGACGGCCGGAATGGTCAGCACAGGCCACAGAGCACGGAAGCCCGGCGCGGCCGGGTCGCCGGACGGCGTGGGCGTCGCCTGCATGCGGACGCCGCCCGCCGCTTCAATCCCAACCAACGCCACGACGCACAATCCGGCAAGCCAGTGGGGCAGCCAAGCGCCGAAGCCGAACAGCAGACCGAGCAAAAACCAGTACATTGCTGCCAACCAACGCCTTGCACGCCGCCGGTCACGGACGACCTGAACGGCGTACCCCCACAGCAACGCGCTAATCAACACAAAGGCGACTTCCAGCGTCGCCGGATGGGCGACGACGCGGGCGACGAGCGACGCCCCCTCAGCCATGGCGTACATCTCCGGCCTGCTGCTCGGTCGGCCGGGCGCTTGCGCGCCGGAGTCGGTGTTCGAGCCGGATGAACTGTACGGCCGCCAGCCCAAGCGACACCATCACGATGGGGATGGCGCAGAGCGACAGCTTCACGACATCCACCGGATAGCCTGCGCCTTTCATGACGCCTGCGACAAGCAGGCAGCCGGCGGAAGCCGGGAACAGGTTCTGGCCGAAAAAGTTGCCATAGTTTTCAGCCGCCGCGACTGCAGCCTTGGCGTCGGCTTCGTGCGCCGGGGATGGTTGCGGCAGCGCCGCCGCCGCCATCGGCGCGACAATTGGCCGACCAAAGGCAACGTGGCCTTGCAACCGCAGACCCAACGCGCCCATGGCGACGCGCGTTGCTTGGAAGCCGACCAAAATCCACGACAGCGAAACGCCGGTCAGCCGTCCCATCATCCGCGCCATGACGGTGTGCAGCCCCATCCGTTCGGCGAGACCAATGGCGGGCAAGGTGAGCAGGTAGAGCGTAATGACGCGGTTTTCAACGAAGGCTTTGCCGAGCGTGTCGAGGATGCCGGGCCGCGCACCGCCGCCGACCAGCGGCAGACCTGCGAGTCCAGCCGTGACGAGTCCGGCGACGAGGACGACGGGGCCGGTCGGTCGGCGTTGCGCCAGACCGACCCCCAAGACGACGACACCCAACAGTTTCCAAGCAGGCCAATCCCACCATGCGCCCATGGGGTCGCTTACCTCACCGTCAAGCGAATTTGCTTCTCCGCATTGCCGCGCCTTGACGCTGGAAGCGTCACGGATACAGCCGCGTCAGCGTTATCCCCGTGTAGAAATGCTTCAGAATGCGTTCGTGCGTGTAGCCCTCGACCGCCAGCCCGTACGCCCCGACCTGACACATGCCGACGCCATGCCCCCAGCCGCGCCCAATGAATCTGACGCCGACCAACCGGCCGGCGGCGTCCCATTCGCGGATGACGACGAACAGGTTTTCACGCAGTCCCAGCGCCGACCGAATCTTCAGCCCCGTCAACTCACTCGTCCCGCGCGTTCCCACAACGCGCAGTCGCGCCACGCGCCCCGAATCCCCGCGCGCAAGCGCCGTCAGCTCCCGAACTTCGCCGACATTGACGCCGGCTTTGGCCAACTGCGTCTGTAACTCCGCCGCCGTCAGCCGTACATCCCACCACGAAAACTGCGACGAGCGGTCGCTGGTCGCGCCGTTCATCACCGGCGTCACTTCGAGATACCGCACACGATTGTCCGCGTCGGCGTACAACCGCACCTGTTCGCCGCCGATGATTTCCAACCGTTCAACCGGCAGACACTCGCCGCCGAAATTCCGAAACAAAAACACGTCCGGCGCGACCGTCCAGCTTTGATCGTCCTTGCCGTTTCCCATCCGCAACGTCAGCGTCTTCCCATCGTAGGGACGCGCTCTCCCGCTCTGCAACGGCGGCAATCCGCGTCCCGCCAGCGCGCGCGCCAGCCAGCCGAGCGCTGCGCCGCGCGTCAACGGACGATCGCCCGCTAACAACAGCGTCGGACGCAACGCCTGCTCCCGAACGAAATACGCCAGCGCCGGTCGTTCTTCAGGTCGAAACCGCTCCGCTTCAGTCCCCAGCCAGTAGCGCGCGTCTTCCGGCGTCACTAGGCGCGTCGGCGATTCCGCGCCGTAGAGCGCCGCCGCCAACGCCTGCGCAAAACCGCCGAGCCGCAAAACATCGCCGGTCGCCCGCTCTCCCGCGCCGGTCTGCGCCAGCCGCGCCGCCGTATTGAGCCAAAGTGTAACTTCACGGACGGTCGCCGGAGCTTCGCAGTACGCCGCCGTCAGACGCTCCGGCAGCGGAAATCCGGCGACGGTCAGCAGCGCCCAGTCCCGCGCCGGAAGCCGCGGTTCCAAGTTGCGCCGCCCCTCCCACGACCGGGTTGACGTTACCCAGCGCGACGCCCGCGTTTGCGGCGCGACAAGGACGCTTTTGAGGTACGGCTGCGGCGAGCCGAAGACGTACTCCGAGCTTTCCGTCCGCCCGCCGGAAGTCGAGGTGTAGAGCGCGTCAATCGGCTCGCCGTGGTACGTGGCGACGACGCCGCGCGTCTCCAGTACGGCGCGGTCGGAGAGCGGATGCTCCGACCCTTGCCCGCGATACACCTGCGAGGCCGCCGTCGGCAACAAGTCGTAGCCTTCCGCCGCGTACTTGCCGCGATTCTTCAGCGCGTAGGTGCGCGCCGCAATCGCCTGCGCCTTGAGCGCCTCCAGATTGGAAAACACCGTCGGCGACAGCTCATTCGGCACGACGCCCCGCAGGTAGGCTTCCACCGGTACGACGTTGACGACCGTCAGGCGACCGCGCCGGTTGAGAAAAACCTCAATCCGTCCCCGGTAGGACTGTCCGCCGAACTTGAGCGGCGCGCGATCTTCATCGAGCGCGACGAAGGTGCAGGATTGCGCGCCGCGCAGCAGTGATTCCCCGCCGTCGGCCGTCACGCCAAGGCGCGGCGTCGGCGAGCCGGCCGGAGATGAGGGCGCGTCCCGCGTCACGACCGGACGACGAAAACCGGCGTTGACGACGCTCACCATCAGCGCTTCGGCGTCTTCCGGCGCGGCGCAGTCACCGACGACTACGACGTAGCTCTTCTCGCGTGCGTCGTAGCGCGTCACGACGGGGCCGGGGACGCGCTCACGTAACCGCGCCATCGCTTCCTCCGCCGCTGTACGGGTTTTGAACGCGGCGACTTCCACCCGGTAGCGTTCAGCGCCTTTGGGCGGCGCAAATTCAAGCTGAACGGTCGCCTTCCGTGCGTTGATGGGCAGAGGCTCACTTGTTGCGGCGTCCAGAACGGACATCGTGCCGTCGCACGTCACCGTAGCGAAGTCGGCGTTGGTCGCCAGAGCGATCCGAATTTCCGGCTCGGTTTCCAGCTTCGGCGGCGTGTTTTTTGTCACAGGCGACGGCGGCGCAGCCGACGCCGGTTCGGCGACCCGTCGTGGGCGCGTCACCTGCGCCGCCGCCGATAGGCTTGAGCTAATCAGGCACAACACCAACCAGCACGCCAATATCCGGCGCCTGCCAGAGAAGCAAGCAAAGCGGCGGGCAAACGTACCACTCATCGTGCGGGAGCGTCGCATCTTTGGAATAAGAGCAGCGCAAAGCCGTCTTTTCCTCAGGCGGAGATTAATCAAAGCTAAACCCTACACAAGAAACATCTTAGCTTCCGAGAACGGCCGTGATTGCTTCAATCACTTCGGAAACGGTTACACGGCGAATGCATTCGGGTTCGGGAAAAGCATGGCAGACCGGCCCGGCGCAGGGGACGCACGGCAGTTGGTGGCGAACAACGCGATGTGGCGCATGAGTCCAAGGCGACCAAACTCTGTCATTGGACGAGCCGAAAATCACCACGAGTGGACGTCCAAAGGCCGCCGCAATGTGCGCTGGCCCGCTATCATTGCCAATGAAAAATGCGCTTCCGGCAATCACGGCCATGGTTTCCGCCAACGGCAAATCGGTGAAAAACACTGCTTTGTGAGGGTCGGCAAGCGATCGTCTGACGGCTTCAGCGACAGCTTCCTCGCCGGGCCCAACGACAACAACCGGCTGCAAGCCGCGCCGCGCCAAGTCAACAATGACCTCGGCGAAATGCGCCGCCGCCCACTGCTTACTCGGAAAGGCCGCCGCCGGGTGTACCACGGCGTACGGCCCCCGAACACCCGCCCGTCGCAACTTCGCCGTCACGACAGCGCGCGCTTTGGGGTCGCAATAAAGTTTCGTACGCGGCGGCGGCGACGGCACAGGAACGCCGACCGCTTTTAGCAACCCAAGCTGCTGCTCGACACAGTGAATCGTCGGCTTGCGCCACAGCTCGGTCGGCGGCGGCGCAACGTGCGTCAGCAACCGGCGTGTGTTCGGTAGAGGGTAGCCGATTCGCTGCGGTATACCCGCCAGCCGCATCAGCCATGCAGCGGTTGTTCCACCATGGACGTTGAACGCCATGTCGAAGTTTCCAGCGCGCAACCGATGGACTGCACGCAGACGCTCCGTGAAACCGGCTACGCCTCGCCGGGCGCGCGGGATGACAATCAGTTCGTCCACAAGTGGATGCGGTTCGAGAATCGGCGCGGCGAGCGGCTCCAATACCACAGCCACCGGCAGGTTAGGACGCCAGGCCTTCAACGCACTCAGCAACGGCGTCATCAACACTGTGTCGCCAATCGAACGCAGCCGGAACAGTACAGGGCGATCAAACGACAGCGACTTCACGGTTGGCGTCCTTTCGTCGTTGCGTGTAGGGTTTAGGTCTTTTCCAACACACGCTTGGCGTCAGACACGATGATGGAAGGCAGCCTGAACAGTATGCACCGTTTTTCCCGCCGGCTTCTAATGCGCTTGGTGTGCGCCGTTGGGGTGGTCGGCGTCCTATTGATCCCAACCTACGCCCAACGGACGACCGCCGCTGTCACCCCCCGCCCGCAAGACGCCGTTACTGAACAAGTTGTCGCGGGCGTTAAAACGCTCGTCAAGCGGCGACGCGGTAGTCAGACCGTCGCCGTCGGTCTCTTTTTCGCCGGTGGGGCCGGCAACGCCAATCCCGCGCAAGCTGGTATTGAAGCCCTGACGCTGGCGACGGCGACCGAAGCCAGCCGTCGCTTCCCGCGCGAGGCGCTACGCCGAGAAACAGCGCGTTTGGGTGCAAATCTAAGTTACATCGTGACATATGACTACTCGGCCCTGACGCTAGCGACCACGCGCCAAACATTCGAGCGGGGATGGACGCTCTTCGCTGATGTCGTGCGGCAGCCCCGCTTTGAGGCGGAGGATGTCGCCCTCGTCCGCGAGCGACTCATCGCCGCCCTGCGCGATGATGAGGATGACCCGGAAACCGTCCTGCAGCAAATGCAGGCCAAGGTAGTGTACGGCGGGCATCCCTATGCAGCCGCGCCCAAGGGGACGCCGGAGACCCTAGCGCGGTTAGAGGCCGCCGACCTACGCAAGCATTACGCACAACTTCTGACCACAAAACGGCTGCTGCTCGTCGTCGTCGGAGATCTTGACGCGGGCCTTGTCGCCAAACGGGCGGCGGCGCTCTTTGCTGGGCTACCAATGGGCGCCCCGCCGCCGCCTGTTCCGTCGCTGTTTTGGACGGCTTCGGATGTCACTCTGACGGCGCGTCCGCTGCCGACGGACTATGTGCAGGGCATCTATGCAGCGCCTGCTCTGACTTCCCCCGACTTCCCTGCGCTGCGGCTGGCGGCGGCTGTCCTGCGCGACCGTGTGTTCGAAGAGGTGCGTGTCAAGCGCAATCTGTCCTATGCGCCGATGGCGTTTCTGACGGCGCAGGGCGCAAATGTCGGTGGGATTTACGTCTCGTCGGTGGATGCCCACCAAGCTGTAGCGGTCATGCTGGACGAAATCGAACGACTGCGCACCGAACTGGTCGAACCGGCGGAGTTGCGCGCCACAGTCGCTCAGTTTTTGACAACCTACTACTTGGCTGAAGAAACCAACAGCAGCCAGATGGCGACCCTAGCGCTTTACGAGCTCGTAGGCGGCGGCTGGCGAGAGGCCTTTGTTGCGCTTGACCGACTGCAAACCGTCACGCCGGAGCAAGTGCGGGCCGCAGCACGGAAATACATGGTCAACTTACGTTTCGCTATTGTGGGCGATGAGAAGCGCGTGCGTCCCTTGGTAAGCCGGCTTACCAACGGCACGCCGCGTGATTGACGTATCTCGCTAATCCGTCTGGCGCGCCTTCCAAGAGTCGGAGCATTGTAGCGCCAGCGGCTCTGGCGGCTTGTGTTGGTAGTCCAGCGTAATACAACGGCTGTTCGATTTCAGGCGCACACTTATTGCAAAGACGCGCCGCCGCTTAGGTAGGAAGCGACCTCCCTACATTGCCTCGGAAACTGCTCAGTATACTTCCGATGTAGCCGCCGCCGGCAGGTTCCTAGCGTTTCATGGTTGACTCGACAGGCCCCCTATGCCCGGTTTTCTCGCTGACGTTGATCTGACGCCAAATCAGCTTGAACGTGCGCGTCAACGCGCCGCCGCCTACATTGATTTGACGAGCAGCAACCCGACCCACCATGGACTTCTGTTCCCTGCCGACATCCTCCGCGAAGCGGCGGCGGCTTACTGGGACAGCCGACGCTATGAACCTGACCCGCGCGGACAGCTTGCTGCGCGCCGCGCTATTGCCGCCGACTACGCTCGCCGGACGCCAGCCCTTGAGGTGTCACCGGACGACATTTTCATCACTGCAAGTACCAGTGAGGCGTACAGTTTGCTGTTCACGCTTCTAACCGAGCCGGGCGATAATGTCCTTGGGCCAAACATTACCTACCCGCTCTTTGAACACTTGGCAGCGGCTCATCACATCCATATGCGGAAGTATGAGTTGGCGGCGTCGCCGGAGGGCTGGCGCATCAACGAAGCATCGCTTGTCGCCGCCGCCAATGACCGCACGCGCGCTGTCTTGATAATCTCGCCGCACAATCCAACGGGGATGATCATCCAGCGCCCAATACCGGCGCTGCGCCGACTTGGCTTGCCGATCATCTGCGACGAGGTTTTCGCTGCGTTCACTTACCGCGTGCCGGCGACGCCGCCGCTGGGAACGCTCCACCCAGAACTGCCGGTTTTTCATCTAAACGGCATTTCCAAACGTTTTGCCTTACCCGATCTCAAACTAGGCTGGATTGCTTTGAACAAGCCAGCGGCGGAAGCCTTTGGCGCACGCCTGGAAATCCTCAATGACGCCTTTCTTAGCGCCAACGCCCTCACACAGTTTATGCTACCGACCTTGTTCGAGCGAGGGCAGGCGTTTGTCGCTGCCATGCAGCGGCGTTTTAGGGCGTCATTGACCATGGCGATTGACTTGCTTGAACGCGCCCCGAACGTCACGGTACAGCCGCCAGACGGCGGCTATTATCTCTTCCCGCAGGTCACCGGCTGGGATGATGAGGAGGCGTTGGCGCTGTACTTACTGGAACAAGGCGTTCTTGTACATCCGGGCTATTTTTACGGCGGCGAACTGGGCGTCGCTCGCATTATGCTTTCTTGCCTGATTGAGCCAAGCCAACTCCGTACCGGCTTGGAAACGCTCACGCGGGCGATTTGCCGGTAGCGTTCGCAACAACTGACCAAAGACTTTTGGTTATGCAGCGACGCTTCGCACCAAAGGCGCGGCTGAACGCCCTGTTCCACCGACACCAGCTTCGACTTCAGGCGCGGCGTCATCCGTGCGCACGTTACATTGTTGAAAAACTTTGGTAACGCCCGCTGCACTAACATGGCGCAGCTTGATTGCTTGAGGTGCGCCGATGTCGCTCCATACCGCGTTGGTCATTGGTCTGACGCTGGTTGCGGCGCTTGCGCCCTACTGCGCCCCGGCCGGCCGCGGCTACCCCGTCATTCGGGTGGACGGTTCGAGTACGGTGTACCCGCTGGCGGAAGCCGTCGCCGAGGAGTTCCAACTTCGTCATCCGGGCGTGCGCGTCACCATCGGCGTTTCCGGGACAGGCGGTGGAATGAAAAAGTTCTGTCGCGGCGAAACTGACATCGCCACGGCGTCGCGCCCCATCGCTGCCTCCGAGCGTGAGGCATGCCGCAAGGCGGGGCTGTCCTACTACGAGTTGCCCATCGCCATGGACGCCATCGTAGTCGTCACGCACCCGCGCAATACGCAGGTTACCGCCATGACGCTTGACGAGTTACGGCGTATGTGGTCGCCGGAAGCACAGGGCGTTGTCCGCCGCTGGTCACAGGTCAATCCGGCGTGGGGCGACCGCCCGCTTAACCTGTACGGCGCAGGAACTGACTCCGGGACGTTCGACTACTTCACCGAGGTCGTCAACGGAAAAGCGCGCGCCAGCCGGGGCGACTATATGGCGTCGGAGGATGACAACATCCTCGTACAGGGCATCGCCGGCGACCCAAACGCGCTGGGCTACTTCGGTTTTGACATTTACTACGAAAACCGTGACAAGCTGCGCGCCATTCCGATTGCCCGCGCGGCCGACCGTCCGGCGGTGACGCCGACGGTGGCGACGATTCTTTCCGGCGAGTATGCGCCGCTGGCGCGTCCGTTGTTGATTTACGTCAACGCGCAGGCGCTGACGCGCCCGGAAGTACGCGACTTTGTTCACTTTTGGCTGGAGCGAGGCGGAAGCCTCGCCGATGAAGTGCATTGCGTGCCGCTTCCGCCGGACGCCTACGCCGCCATTCGGCGGCATCTGGATGGTGGGCGCGTTGGAAGCATTTTCAACGGCCGCTCGGCCGTCGCCGTTTCTCTGCACGACTTGTTGACCTTGCCGGCCGCGCTGTAGGCGGCGACCGGCGCGGAGTGCTCACGTGGCAACCACGACTAAAACACGGCGTCGGGCGCGTTGGTGGGAAACCGTGATTGAGTGGGCGCTGGCGGGAGCGGCGCTGGTCGCCGTCCTGACGACGCTCGGCATTGCAGCGGTGTTGATTGGCGAGTCGCTGCCCTTTTTCAAGTCGGTGTCCGTGTGGCGCTTCCTGACGGATAACCAGTGGACGCCGCTGTTCGCCGAGCCGCGCTTTGGTATCGGCGTGTTGCTGGCGGGTACGGTGACGAGTTCCCTAGTGGCCCTAGTTGTCGCCGTCCCCTGCGGCACGATTCTGGCGCTTTACCTGTCGGAATTCGCCGCCGGCCGCCTACGCGAAAGCGTCAAGCCGGTTTTGGAACTGCTCGCCGGCGTACCGACGGTTGTCTTCGGGTACTTTGCGCTCTACACCGTGACGCCGTTGCTTCAGAAGGTGTGGCCGGCGTTGCCCGGCTTCAACCTGCTTTCGGCGGGTCTGGTGATGGGCGTGATGATCATTCCCTACGTCGCATCGTTGAGTGAAGACGCGCTGCGTGCCGTCCCGATGAGTTTGCGCGAGGGAGCGTATGCGCTGGGCGCGACCCGCTTGCAGACGGCTTGGCAGGTGGTGTTTCCGGCGGCGTTTTCGGGGGTGGCGGCGTCGTACGTGCTGGGCGTCTCCCGCGCCGTCGGCGAAACGATGATTGTCGCCGTCGCCGCCGGGCAGCAGCCGCGTTTGACTTTCAATCCCTTTGAGCCGGCGGCGACGGTCACGACCTACATTGTGCAAGTGGCGAAGGGCGACGTGCCGCATGGCAGTCTGAGCTACCGGACGATTTTCGCGGCGGCGCTGGTGCTGTTCCTGCTCACGCTGGTTTTCAATTTGGCGGCCGACTGGATTCGCCGTCGCCAACGATTGCGGGGGCGCATGGCATGACAAACCGTGAGCGACTTGCGGCGCGGATTCAGCGCGCCAAACAGTATGAGCGCGCCTTTCTGCTGGTCGCTTGGCTGTTGTTGGGCGCACTGGCGGTGGTCTTTGTCGGCCTTTTCGCCGGAACGCTGCAAACCGGCTGGGAGCGGTTGCAGCCGGATTTCTTTCTGACGTTTGCCTCACGGCGGGCTGAACGAGCGGGCATTCTGGCGGCTTGGGTGGGGACGTTTGTGGTGATGGTCGTCACGGCCGCCGTCGCCGTCCCACTGGGCGTGGCGGCTGGGGTGTATCTTGAAGAGTACGCGCGTCCCAACCGTCTGACCGCCTTGATTGAGACCAACATTGTCAACTTGGCGGGCGTGCCTTCGATTGTTTATGGGCTGCTAGCGTTGGGGCTGTTTGTTCGCCTGTTGGGTTTTGGGGCGAGCGTCCTGACCGCCGGACTGACGCTGGGACTGCTGATTTTGCCGATTGTCGTCGTGGCGACGCGGGAAGCTATTCGGACGGTGCCCAACGCAATTCGAGAAGCTTCGTACGCGGTTGGGGCGACGCGCTGGCAAACCATTTGGCGTCATGTGTTGCCGGCGGCGCTGCCGGGCGTCCTCACCGGGGTCATTATCGGCTTGTCGCGGGCGATCGGGGAAACCGCTCCATTGGTGACGATTGGAGCGGTGACGTTTATTGCTTTTCTACCGCCGTCGCCGGTTTCGTCCGAAGCGCCTTTTTTGTCCTTCGACTGGCTGTGGTCGCCGTTTACGGCGCTGCCGATTGTGACGTTTGACTGGACTTCGCGCCCCAGAGCCGACTTTCGCGCCAACGCGGCGGCGGCGGCGTTGACGCTGACGTTTTTGACCGTTGTGATGAACGCCGTCGCCATCGGGCTGCGCTATCGGCTGCGGCGGCGGCTTCAGTGGTAGGAGCGATGACCAAGACTATGGCCGCCGGTTCCAACGGGCGTCAGCCAGATGGCGTCACCGACCAGTTGGCGCTCAAGGCGGAAGCGCGCGGTTTGAGTTTTTTCTACGGTGAGAAGGCGGCGCTGCATGAGGTTAACCTGCCGGTTTACGCCTATCGTGCGACGGCGCTCATCGGGCCTTCCGGGTGCGGCAAGAGTACGTTGCTGCGCTGCTTCAATCGCATGCATGACCTGTACCCCAACCATCGGTATGCGGGCGAAATTCGACTTTATCCCGACGACATCAACCTGCTGGCCCCTGAGACCGACCCGATTGAGGTACGGATGCGGATTGGGATGGTTTTTCAGAAGCCGAATCCATTCCCGAAGTCGGTCTTTGAGAACGTCGCCTACGGGCTTCGTTTGCGCGGCGTCCGCAGCAGGAGCGAGCTGGAGGGACGGGTGGAACGCGCACTTCGGGACGCTGCGCTATGGGATGAGGTCAAGGATCGGCTGGACGATTCGGCCTATGCGCTGTCGGGCGGGCAGCAGCAGCGTTTGTGTATTGCGCGGGCGCTGGCGACGGAGCCGGAGTTGTTGCTGTTTGACGAACCGACTTCGGCGCTTGATCCGCTGGCGACGGCGAGTATTGAGGCGCTGCTGGGGCGTCTCAAGTCGCAGGTGACGGCGCTGATCGTGACGCACAACTTGCAGCAGGCGGCGCGCGTAGCGGAGTTCACGGCGTTTATGTACTTGGGTGAACTGGTCGAGTTTGGGCCGACGGAAGTGTTGTTCAATGCGCCGTCCCAGAAACGGACGGAGGACTACCTCGCCGGCCGATTTGGTTAGTCCGCTTCCGTATCCGTAAAGGCGTGGCGTCGGCTAAGGTTTAGATCGCGGCGAAAGGCGACTCTCCAAAGGCGCGCTGACTAGAACAGCTTCCGAGTAAGTGTAGCAATGCCCCGGTCGAATCGTGTCAGCAGTTTGGAGTGCGGCGGCGCTCCGCCGCTTTCCTGCCTTGCGGCTTGACGCCACGCGCCGCAAGGCGTGGCAGTTCCTCGTAACAGGGCAATGTAAAAGGCAATTTGGAAGTGTCCGGCGCGGAACGCTGCCGCGCGTCAAATCGCGGGCTGCCGCTACACTGGCCCAGAAAGCTAAATAAAGTCAGTCGAGCCGGAAAGCCCACACCCAAATTATCAGTTTCGCTGCCCTGTACCTCTCAGGGTGGGAAGATTTCAGCCGAGCCATAGGAACCCGGCGTAGAACAGCGACACGTCGTTCGCTCACGCTGTGTTGCTCACTACGCTGGTTGTCACCGTTTCTAAAGCCGAAGCGCCGTAAAGACGGCAAAGTTTTGGCAAAGCACTGTCAAGCTCTTTGAAACAACCAGCCTCACACCAAAGCTCCCAATTACCGACGACGTAAATGACTTCCTTTGCGCGGGTAACAGCCACATTCAGCAAGTTTGGACGGTTGCCGGCCCAATCACGAGCGCCCTTTTGATCTTGGAGAGGCGCACCCAAAACGAGAATCACCGCTCCCGCTTCACGACCTTGCGCTGTGTGTACGGTACCAACTCGTTTGTTGATCCAATTGTCATTAATCCAGCCTTCGAGAACCTTGCTTTTACGTATCATTTGGCGAAGTTTTTCTGCAACGATGACAAACGGCGTAATGATATAGAGGTCGTGGCTTGCCTCAGCTTGGGCTAGCTCCTCAAGCAAGCGCAGCACCTCGTCGCCTTCTGCTGGGCACCACTTGTCTTCGCCGCTGCCTTCGACGTGAATCCACTTAGAATCACCAAGTACATTTTTGATTGAAGAAGGACTTGGCGATTTCGCAAACACCATCTGGTTGGCGTAGGCTATTTTATTGGCGATTGTGAACATTGGATTGGAACATCGCCGATGCACCAGCAACGGCACGCCAACCTGCCGACTGCCGTATTTACCTTCGAACGTGCCGGTGTATTCAGAGGCAGCGTCAGCAAGCGTCTGTACCGAAGCCCGTGGAGGGGCATAGCGGTCAGGGTCTACATCAAAACGATGACATATGGTGTTTGTCAACGTGTCAGGCAACACAACCACCGGCTCAATCTGCATCGGGTCGCCGACGATGACGGCGCGGCGAGTTCGCAGGAGCGCACCCACGGCGGCCTGCGGTAACGACTGTCCGGCTTCGTCTACAATCAGCCAGCCAAGGCTTTCAAGAGGCAGCTTGCCCAACATTCGGTTGAAGGAGGCAAAAGTTGTCGATACCAACGGTACCACGAGAAAAAGCGAAGCCCACAGGTCGGGCAGCAACTTTTGTTTCTCGGCACCCAGTAATGTCTGCGTCATGAAGACATCCATCAAGGCGCCGAGGTTGTGACGCAAGGGCCTGGCGGCCGCATCAATGAAGGCGCGGTGCACCGCCATTGCAGCGATAAAAACCTCGTCACGCAGGCGCTGGGCTTCTCGAGGAAACCACGGCGTCTTTTTATGGCGCGCGTCGTGAGCATCTTTGAAGAAATCGTCATCGGCAAGGATAACCTCGCGGTGTTCAGCCTCAGTAAGTCGTTGCTGCACTCGCTGATGCCGTATGCGGGCGTCTTCCAAGTCCTTTTCGGCATTCTGCTGCTGAAGCCTTGCCCATTGAAGCTCATTTTCAACGCGCCGGCGCTCCGCCTCTGTTTCTCTGTGCCGGGACTCCGCCCGATGGTGAGCGGCACGGAGAGCAGCCAACTGATTCGACCATTCTCGCGCGATGCGGGTTCTGAATAACCGCGCCCAAAGTCCCGGCTTTTTCAAGCGATGGGCCTCAAGCTCCTGTTCGGCGTAGCGAAGCCGACGTAGCGATTCATACTCTTTTCCCCGCGCTGTCGCCAAGTCTTCCTCAAGGGTTTGAACTGCTTTCTCGGCGTCGTCACGCCTAGCTTGAGCGGCAGCCTCCGCTTGAGCCAGTTTCGGCAGCGTCAACAGGTCAGCACGCACACTCTCCAACCACGTATGCCAACAGTGACTCTTCTTCACTGCTTCGCGGAACTGCTCTCGCGCCTTATTCCATCGAGAAAGGGCTTCAGCGTGAGAACGTGGCGGGTTTTCGCTTGCAACAATGGCTGGTCGCTGTTTCTTGACTTGTCCTGTTTGAGGGTCAGTTGTTTCCACTTCTTGTACCGAGCGTACGGCGGCCTGTAGGTATATTCGCAGCCCCTCGTCTTCATCCCACCAAAAAGTTTCCTTGAATTGGCTGCGATTCTGCGTATTGCCAAGTACGGCGGCAATCATCCCCCATGTTTCGGGTTGATACAACTTGTCGGACAACTTTTTGAAGTAGCGCAGGTTCAATGCATCTTTCGCGATAGCGCCAAGCGAAGGAAGCTCCGCACTCACATTTTCGACGGCTTTGTTGTTTGATGATGCAACGACCATCTCAAAGCCGCGCAGAGATTGGTTCAATCGGTAAAGATCGATCCAACTGCCGCCTACCAGCAGCTTTTGACCAGAGCACTTAAATGCATCTTCTGGGTTATCGAACTGCATCATTGCTTCCGCCCTCGCCGTGACAATCCCGGCGACAATATCCCGAAGTAATGTTGTCTTTCCGGTTCCAGGCGGCCCATTGACGCTCAACAATCCACCAATCCTTGTTGCATGGAATGCACAGTTCACCGCCGCCTGCTGAAGTAAGACAAGCGGGTGGCGTTCCGGCCCCGGCCAGCGAGCCAACGGAGTCCATCCGGGACTCACCGCCTCTTCCAGCGCGTCTTTGTCGTTTAGCAAGTCTTTTCTTTGCTGCGGCTGCTCGACGCCAAGATAGCGCAGAAGATTCTTCGGTGCCTTCCCAAAGGAGAAAAGCGACCGAGCAAACACAAGATCCTCAAGGAAAAAACTATTGCACAAGAGTGGCTCAGGTGGGTTTGGGTCTTTTTGATTGACATATGAACGGATCGCAAACTTTGGTGGTTCGACTAGATATTCCGGCAGTTTAAGTTCACGGACGAGCACCTCATAAGCGGCCAGCAGCGCCTTTCCAGTTAGCGAGAGAGTTCCAGGTTTCTCTTGGTTTTTATCTTTTGTCGCCATGCCGAGGAGCGTATCTTTGACTCGTTTCACTAACTCTGGTTCGACAGCTGGCCAATTTGCAAGTTCTTCTAGATTGCCTTCCAGTGCGGTCATCAAGCCCCAACCAAAACTGGAGATGACAACCGCTGATGGTCCGGCAAGTTGTCCCTCATCATCAACCACAACGATGGCAAGCGCCGCCTCGCCACGCACGCTTGGCTCCTCTGGACGAGTGTCGCTGTACTTGCTAGTAAGGCGCTTCACTGCTTTTTCCATGCAGATTGAGCCAAGGATGATTTGATAATAAAGGCGGTATCCTTTGCGAAGGGATTCATTTTTTTCCCAAGGGAGTTTCTCATGCCCAGTTACTCGTTCAGAGTCATCCTTAGCTAAGTCTTGCAGATTTACCTCGGCCACTCGTTCAGGGATACCATTAGCTAAGTCTTCTGGGCATCTATAAGTGAGTGGCGAAAGAACTTCCAATGCTATCCAAGCTGAAAGAATATCCTCTGGTTTATTTCCGAATTCCTTCTGATCCATAAATCTAAACCGTCGTCTAGGGTGGATGTTAGGAGAACCTGCTAAGCTGGCGGATTACACCGTGTCTAGTATAGGTGGAGGAAGCCGAAGCATAGTGCGGGTATTGGCTCGATGCTACTTCAGGGTATGGCGAAGCATAGTCGGCTGAGTTTAGGCTTATTGCCTTGCTCAGCCAACTTGCCTCAATCCTTAGCTCGATAAGAATATCGTCAAGTGATCCAATCGGCTCAGAGACGGCAGAAGCTTATCTTTCTCTCAAAATTCAAATATCATCTAAACCCTCTAGTACCTCTTGAACAAATTCCTCCTGTCTTTCTCAACGACTTGTGGATAAATACTCATGATCATTCATAGGCTTCCTTTCGGTGGAAAATACGGTACATGATAATCTCGTCGTCCATGATCTCAAAAATTGCTCGCCAGTCACCGTCTCTCATCTTGTACTCTGGTCAGTGATTTCGTAAGGTGTTTGACATCGCCACTGAGTTTATCTTCAAGCTGGTACAACGCTCTACGACTTGCTGCCGACCAATAAACGACATTGCCCTAAGTCCTTCTCTGTACCCTGCTAGGCCTTGCTCGCAGTGGCTTGATGCCCATCATCAGCAGTGAGCACCTGTCTAGTGCTCAAAAAACTCCTGTAAGTGAGCCTGCTGCGTGCTTTTGTCAGGGAGCGCACTGGCTATGGAGCGTTTCAGCAGAAACTTCGTAAAAGTTTGGTTGCCCTGATTCACGACCTCGTCGCTCACCCCAACCAGTTCCCACCCGTCAGCGCCGAGCTTGTTGAGGGCGGCGACGCTACTCATGTCACTGTCTATGGTTTCATCTTTCCCGCCAAGGTAGATGTTCACCTTCCAGCCGTACGGTGTGGGGTAAGGGGGACTCATGAGACAGTATTCCCACCTCTGAACCTTCTTACTTTCTTGCTTGTCAACCGATGTCAGCCGAAAGAGACTTTGACAGCCGAGTAAAGCGCCGGTCAGGAGGATGAGAACAAGCAGGGCGAGAGTTGAGGCCGCAGGACTTTGGATGCGCATCGTCGCTAAACTCCTTTCCAAGGTATTGAGCGTAACATCCCAACAGTTGTTAAGTGTCAAAATCTTCAACCTGCCAAGCCCCCTGATGAGCGCCTCCTCACAGGTCTGTTCCAGCATCGCCCACGGCGCGAGCCACCGCCAACGTTGTCCATGGCTTGTAGCGGCGTGACTGTTGCACTCAAAGACGCGAACTCGCTACGCCGGGTGAAAGCGCATGCTAGGCGCATTCCAAATCAAGACGACGTAGCTCATCTGTGCTTCAGCAACTCTTCCATAGGGAGACCAAGGTCTTTGGCTATCTGCCGTAGCAAAATCGGTGAAATATCGCGCCCTCTGTGAAAAGGGACGGTTGTCGTCCGACCATCTGGATGACGATACTGTTTGTGTGAGCCTCTCTGGCGCACTTCAACAAAACCAAGTCTTTCCAAGATCACTACGACTTCCTGTGGCTTGAGGACCGGATACTTACCCATCGTCAGGCAATCACCACCATTTGTGTACCGATAAACTCAGTTTCAAGTGATGGCTCGCCATCCTCAAGCAACATCTCAATAACTTCGTGAAGATTTTTCTGTAGCTCATCAAGCGTTTCGGCTTGCGTGTGAGCGCCGGGGAAACCCGGTACGTAGCCGACATACAAACCCGTGTCATGACATTTCTCAATCACCGCCGGAAAAATCCTCATGATTCACCTCCCAAACAATTTCTAAGCCGCGACACGCTTTGCTTGCGCCGACGACGGTTAGGTTTGAACCGGCGCTCAAGTCCGATAGTACTCATCAATAGAAACAGTTTCCGTGCCGCGCGCCGCAAGGCGGCTCAACTGAAAACCGGCGTTTTCCAAACGTCGCCTGACCATCGCGCCCGACAATGCGCGCTTGCCGCTCTACGCCTAAACGATTACGGTCTGTCCCGGCGTATCGCCGCGCGAGCGCCCGGAAACGCCTATGTCGTACGCTCGTTATCTTTCCCTGCTGTTTTTACTCTTCCTTTTACTTGCTGTCCCGTCGCCCGGTCAAACCCGCCGCCGGACGCCCCCGCCCGCACCGCCCGTCACGCCGCCCAAAGCCGCGCCCATCCGTGGATTGGCGGAACAAACGCAGCGCGGCGAACTCACCGTCACCCGCTTCAGCAACGGCCTGCGGCTCATTTGCGGCGAACGGCACAGCGCCGAACTGACGGCCGTTGCCGTCCGGCTCGGCTTCGGCGCAGCGGACGAACCGCTGGACGCGCCCGGCGTCGCATGGGTCGTCGCCTACGGACTCCTTTCCGAAGCCGAACGCGCCGAACTGGCTGCAACCGGCGCTACGCTGGATACGCTGATTGACGCCCACGCAACGACCTTGACCGTCGTTGCTCCGACGGCGCAGACGGCCGGCGTCGCCGGTCTGTTGTTGCGCGCCGTCGCGCGTACCGGCTTTGACGAAGAGCGCCTGCGCGGCGGCGTTGCGCAGGCGACACGCGCATGGAGCCGCTGCCAGTCACACGCCGAGGACGTAAGCCGTACGGCTTGGTCGGCGCTGGCAGCCGGCCGCCGGCGCGCGTCGCTCTCCGAGGAAAATTTCAAAGCTGTGACCTTGGACGCCGCCCGCGCTTTCCACACCGCCCACCTGACGCCGCGCCGGACGGTCGTCGCTGTCACCGGCGATGTCAACCTCGTCGAAACGCTGCGAACCGTCGCCGAAGCGACCGGCGACTGGAAACCGGAGGCAAAGGATGCGGCGACGCCTGCGGCGACCGGCGACCGCTACCAAGCCGAACGCGGCCCGCAGGGACAAACATGGGTGCACATTGGCTACGCGCTGCCCGCCCTGCGCGACGAAGAGCGCGTCGCTCTTGAAATCATCTGCGCCGCCCTTGCTTCCGGCCGCCGCGCGCGCCTTTCGGAAGCGTTGGTTGAAAACCGCCGCATTGCATCTGAAGCAGCGGCGCGCGTTGACGCCGACGCGCAAAAAACCACCCTGTGCATCAGCCTGAGCGTGCATCCCGAACGCCTCGACCGCGCGGAAGCTTTGACCATCGAAGCCGTTGAGCGCCTGCGCCGTGAACGACTCTCCGAAGGCGAACTCCAACGCGCCAAAGCTCAACTCGAACTGGATCGTCTAACTGCCGGCGACCGTGTGGATGCATGGGCGCGACAGTTGGCGGCGGCCGAGTTCGGTCCCGGCGTCCTCAAATGGCTCGATGATTTTGACCGGCTGGAGAACCTGACCGCCGAACAAGTGCGCGCCGTCGCGGCCAAGCATCTGACGGCGACGCGCTTGGTGGTGTTTGAGTACGAAGCGGCGACGGCGCCGCTGCGCACCTTCACGCCCGAAAAGTTCTTTGAAACAGTCGGCTTGCTCGTCCCGCAGACGCTCGTCGCCGACATCGCCCCAAACGAGACGGCGGACGCACCGGAAACGGTCGTTGTTCCCACGAAACCGCGCCCCAAAGCCGCCAAAGACGGCGGGTTGGTCGTCCTGCCGCCGGCCGAACCGGTACGCGAGTATGCCACGCTGCGCGGCCCGCGCGTACTGGTTCGTCCCGATCCGGCGCGTCCGCTGACAGCGATTGGTCTGTACTTCCAAGGCGGACGCTTCATCGAAGACGAAACAAACGCCGGCATCACGGAACTCATGCTGTGTGTCATGCTGCGCAGTTCGGTGAAGTATGCGCCCGACGGACTGCTCGATGAGGTGGAGCGTCTCGGTGGACGGCTGTACATCGTCAATGAACGCGATTTCTTCGGCTTTGAGCTGTGCGTCGTAGCGCGTCATGCCGAACCTGCCCTGCGTCGTCTTGTCACGCTGGTCGAGCGACCGAACTTTGACGCAAGCGTGGTGTCGGCTGAACGTGAACGCTTGCTGGCGGAGCAAAAGGCGCGTGCGACAAACCCAGTGGAACTGGCCTCTTGGCTGGCGCGACGCAGCCTGTTTCCTTCGCATCCGTATGGTTTTCCACCGCTTGGCGTCGCCGGAACCGTCGGCAAGCTGGATGAAACCGCCGTCCAGCGGTGGTACGCCGCCACGATTCAGCGGCAGTTGCCAATTGTCGTCATCGTCGGCGGGACGCAGGGTTCGACGCTTGTGACGCGCGACATCACGGAAGGCTTTGTCCGGCGCGAAACCGATACGTCCCTTAAGGCGAGGGTGGCGCAACCGGCGGCGTCGCCGCTGGTTCAAGAGAGCACAACTGGGACGCGCGACGTGGTGGCTTTCGCCTTCGCCACGCCCGGCGGACGTGACGCCGACCACCGCTGGGCCGTGTTGGCAACCTGCTTGGCGCGGCGGCTGGAAGCGGAAGCCTTGCACTTTACGGTGCAGTTTGCGCCGGCTTTGCAACGCGGCGAGTTGTTGGTCGTGGGTGAAGGTCGGCCGGATGACGCGCCACGCTTGGTTGAAGCCGTAGAGCGTGCCGTTCGTGAGTTGGAGAAGCGGCCGCCATCCGCTGATGAATGGCGAGCCGCCGGGCGGCGGGCGGCGACCGAGGCTGTACGGGCGAACGACGCCGTACAAAGCCGGAGTCGCGGCTACGCCACGGCAGTGTACTTGGGTGTGGCTCCGTCCGAGGTGGATACGGCGGCGATGAGTATTCGGCAAACGACCGCGCCTTCGGCTGACTTTTGGGAAGAAATCAGCATTGGAGCGGCCGGGCGCGGCGTCGTACGCGGCGCACGCCTCGCTCGAACAAAGAGGATGCCGTGAAAAGCCGCTCACTTGACGCACCGCGTTATTAGAAACCTAACGCGCCCTTGAATCCAGTGCAATTTCCAGATTCTAGGACACGTAGCGAGTCAACTCCTCTTTTGGCGTGCGGCGGCGTTCCGCCATGCGCCACGCCAAAGGCGCGGCAGTTTCTTGCCACAAACGCCAGCTTGACAGCCGTTCGGCATGCAACGCTGCCGCACGCCAAACTGTTGGCATGATTCAGTTGGGGCATCGCTCTGCTCTACGAAAACCGCTCCAGCGCTTCCGGTCGGCGGCACTGTCCATTCCCTTACTAGCCGTGTGCTGTGCCGCCGCGAAAAGTGCGCTACACTCCGGCTGCGCTGCTCCGCCGCCCGCATGCCCCACCGCCAATCCCATCTCGTACACGGGAGCAACCCAATGACGACGCCCGCCCCACAACCAACTCACCCGC